>JACRIV010000100.1 GCA_016220005.1 Deltaproteobacteria bacterium | reverse complement strand
GTGTACGGCGACCTGGCATTCGGCCCGAACCGTCCCGCCGCGGCCAAGGCTTTCGACGAAAAGGGGCTCGTGCTTTATTGCTCCTCCTTCTCCAAGACCCTGGCGCCCGGCTACAGGATCGGCTGGATCGTCCCCGGCAGGTACCTGCAGAAGGTCGAGCGTCTCAAAGCCCATTTCAACATCGCCACCGCCTCGCCGACCCAGCTCGCCATCGCCGAGTTCCTCACCAACGGCGGCTACGACCATCACCTGCGGACGATTCGCCGTGTCTACAGCCGGCAGGTGGTCAAGATGCGGGATGCCGTCGGCCGCTTCTTCCCCGGGGGGACGCGGGTCACCCGCCCGGAGGGAGGCTTTATCCTTTGGGTGGAGATGCCGGGAGAGGTCGATGCCCTCAAGCTCTACGAAGAGGCGCTTCGGGAGGGGATCAGCGTCGCACCGGGCGCCATTTTCACGGCAGGCGACAAGTTCCGAAACTGCATCCGTCTCAACGCCGCCTTCTGGTCTGAGCGGGCCGAGCAGGCCCTGGAAACCGTCGGCGGGATCGGGGAGGGGTTTAAGCAGAGGGGAGGACGCCACCGTCTGCCCTCTGATGGCGATAAAGTCAAGCAATGCGTCGACCTTGTCCTCCGCGAATCGAAACTTCGGCCGCTTCAGGACGTCGTTGTATTCGGAAAGGATCCGGGCGTCGAAACAGAGCGTCAGTCTGTCGGACGCTACCCTCCCTTCTTTTCCGCCACGCAGTAGATCCCTCCTTCCTTGAGTCCCGGGACAAAGCACCCGTTACAGGAGACACAATTCGCCCCGGAACGGTCCCCCGAGGACCAGCGTTTCACCAGGCCCGGTTCCCGGATAAGAGGGCGGGCCATCGAAAAGAAGTCGGCTTCGCCCGCCTGGAGGATCCCGTCGAGTACGGAGGGGGTGCGAAGCCCTCCCACCAGCCCGACGGGGATACGGACCTGACTCTTGATCGCCCGCGCCAGCGCCCGGTGATATGCCTCCTTCTCCGGGGCGTCGATCCGGGAGCGGGCGGGGGTCTTGTCCCCGGAGGCCGGCGTCCCGCCCGACACCTCGATGGCGTCGATCCCTTCCTCTTCCAGCATCCGGGCCACTTGGCACGCTTCCTCCAGGGAAAAGCCTCCCGGGTGGAAGTCGTCCCCGTTCAGCTTGATCCAGACCGGGTACTCTTTTCCCACCGTCTCTCGCACGGCGCGGACCACCTCGGAGAGGAACCGGCTGCGGTTCCGGAATGGACCTCCATACTCGTCGGTTCGCCGGTTGGCGAGGGGCGACAGGAACTGGCTGATAAGGTAGCCGTGGGCCCCATGGAGCTGAACGCCGTCGAAGCCCGCGTCCTTTGCCCGTCCCGCGGCCCGGCCGAAGGCGGCAACGATGTCCGCGATCTCTTCCCGCGTCAGCTCCGCGGGAATCTCCGCGTACTGCGGCAAGGAGACGGCGGACGGCGCGACGGGGGAAAGCCCGGACGAATTCCGGTTTGCCTGGCCGCCCGCGTGCACGAGCTGCATGAGGATCCTGCCTCCGCGGCCGTGAACGCGTCGGGTCAATGCCGTGAGGGCGGTCACCAGGGAATCGTCGTAGATCCCCATCTTTCCCGGCGTCTGTTTTCCCTCGGGCCGGACGTAGGCGTACCCGGTGATGATGAGCCCTACCCCTCCCTCCACGAGCGCTTCGTACAATGCGACCAGACGCTCCGTGGGGGCACCGTCCTCCCCGCACATCCCCTCCCAGGTGGCGGACCGCACGAAGCGGTTCCGCAGGGGGATGCGCCCGATCACGGCCTTTTCGAACGGCGACACCATTACGCGACTCCTTTCTTCCCCGATGGGGTGTCCGAAAATTATAGCGCTACTCCTGCAAGGACCTGCAGAGAATACGCGATAGTGCTACTATATCTCGGTTCGCTACGATATAGTAGCACCGAGGTGGCCACATGGGTCCCGTGAAGCTCCGGCATCTCTGGATCGAGCGGATCGAACGTGAATGGAAGCGGAATACGGTCGTCTGGGTATCAGGTGTTCGTCGAGCCGGGAAAACGGTGCTGTGCCGGACGCTGGCCGAAACGGAGTATTTCGATTGCGAACTACCGCGCGTGAGGCGCTTAATGGAGGATGCGGAAGAATTCCTCAGCGGCCTGAAAGGCCGCCGTGTCGTCCTCGATGAAATCCATCGTCTCGAAAACCCTTCGCAACTGCTCAAGATCGCCGCCGATCATTATCCCGACGTACGGATCGTGGCCACGGGGTCCTCGACGCTCGGGGCGTCGAGGAAATTCCGGGATACGTTGACCGGGAGGAAGTCCGAAGTCTGGCTGACCCCGATGCTCCTCCCCGATCTCAACGATTTCGGAATGCCCGATGTGGGTCGCCGGATGCTGCGCGGAGGACTCCCCCCGTTTTTCCTGGCCCGGAGCCTCCCGGAGCGCGAGTACCAGGAGTGGATGGACGCCTATTGGGCGAAAGACATCCAGGAGCTTTTCCGCTTGGAGCGGCGCCAGTCCTTCCAGAAGTTCTTTGAGCTCCTGATGGCGCAAAGCGGGGCGATCTTCGAGGCAACCCGATTCTCTCGGTCGTGCGGCATAAGCGCCGGAACCATTTCAAACTACCTGTCAGTCCTCGAGGCGACTTTCGTGGTCCACGTCCTTCGCCCGTTCAGCACCCATCGCCCCACGGAGCTTGTCTCGGCTCCCAAGGTATACGGCTTCGACACCGGATTCGTCTGTTCCCACCGGGGCTGGCATGACCTGCGCCGTGAGGACATGGGAGCCTTATGGGAGCACCTGGTCCTGAACGAGCTGCAGGGGCGTCTGCAGACGCGGGACATCCGGTATTGGCGCGACAAGCGCGGGCACGAGATCGACTTCGTGATCGCGCCGCGGGGCGGAAGCCCGACGGCCGTCGAATGCAAAATGGGGGCGTCGGACTTCGACCCTTCAGGGATCAAGGCGTTCCGAAGACAATATCCGGAAGGGGAAAATTACGTCGCCGCCCACGATGTGGACCGCGGTTTCCGGAGAACCTGCGGTCCGGCGGAGGTCGAGTTCGTGAGCCTTCCGGGTTTGATCGAAACGCTGTCCGCTGCGTCGCCCCGTTAAAACCCGCATTTCTCACCAGGGTTCGTCGCGAGGCGGTGGAGACGGGCGTGGATACAAGGCGCGCGACCGAGGGCACCGCAGACGTAGTTAACACTACGTCGAGGAGCCCGACCGAGCGCAACGCAGTAGACATGCCCGTATCCGACGCCGCAGCAGAAGCCTGGTGAGAAATGCGGGTTAACCCCTTATTATTTCCCGGATCGCCGCCACGATTTCCGCAGGCTCCATGCGCACGGTGTAATCGGGGTCCGCCTGCCCCGCACGGACGATCCCGTCTTTGTCCAGCACGTAGGTCGCGGGAACCGGAAGCTCCCACCTCCCCGCGCCGTTGTACTTCTCCAGGTTGAGGCCGAACTTCTCCAGGTACAGCGCCTTGACCTCTTCGGGGACCGCGAACCAAAGCCGGTACTTCTTGATGACCTCGCTTGTCGCGTCGCTCAGGATGTCGATTGGGATGGCGTGCTTCTCCGCCATCGTCAGCGTGTTGTCGGGGAGTTCCGGGCTGATGGCCATCAAATCCGCGCCGAGCGACCGGATCACGGGCAATTCCTTCGCCAGAGCTGCCAGCTCCAGGTTGCAATACGGTCACCAGACCCCTCGGTAGAAGCTTAAGACGACCGGGCCGCGCGACAGCCGATCGGAGAGCCTCACCATTTCGCCCCGCTGGTTCGGAAGGATGAAGTCCGGAGCGCGTTCCCCGATCTGAAGGCCCGCCGCCCCGAACGCCTTCACGGTCTCGTTACCCCGTTTCAGAATCGCCACGATCTCCGGCGGTCGGTTCCGGGATGCATCGAATTGCGCTATCTGATCCTTAAGCGACATTCCCATTCCCCCTTTCCGCTTTGTTCCAGGATCTTGCCGGTCATGTCCCTACTCGGAAATCCATCTCCACCTGCAGGGAATCGAGAAACTTGTTGAACCCGACAAACAGCTCCATGACCCCCAGGGCCTCCACTATCTCGGCGTCGCTCGCCCCCAGCTCCTTCAATGCCTGGAACCTTTCGTCGGCGATACGCCGGGGAGCCAGGTTCGCCTCGCGGGCAAAACCGATCAGGGCCTTTTCCTTGGCCGTGAAGTCGCCCTTCCCGGGATTCTCGATGATCCCGGCGATTTCCTTGCGCATTCCGACGATTTCGGCCACCTGATCCGAAGGGATTCCGGCCGTTGATCCGACACGATTCCGGCCACCCTCGGAGCGTCAGCGACGCCGGGGATTACTGTTTCTCACAGTGGCCGATTTCCGTCAACTTCCTTCC
>JACRIV010000098.1 GCA_016220005.1 Deltaproteobacteria bacterium | reverse complement strand
GGCGCCGTTTCCGTGCGGCACCTGTCCGTTCACGGTCTCTTGCATACCTTGATCTGCGCGCCCCCCGGTTCACCGACCAATGCGGAAAGGGGAGCACCAACGGGAGACCCCCCCCTTGATTCTTATCGGCCGATGGCTATTATTCTTTACGGGCTAATCCAGGGCGGACGGAGTACCTGCAGCCGCAGTAGTTCTGCCGGTAGATCCCCAGTTTTTTCGATATCTCTACGCTTTTTCGGAATCCGTCGTTCTTCTTCATGTCCGCCTCGACGAAGCGGACACCCGCTTTCTCGCCCTCCTCCCGGCCGATGCGGTTCACCATCCCGGCGTCCTTTTTAGGGCTGACCGTGAGGACGGTGCAAAAGGCCGGGATACCGAGGCGCCTCGCCTCCTCCGCCGTCCTGCGGAGCCGCATCCGGATGCACGCCTCGCAACGGCGCCCCTTTTCCGGCTCCCTTTCGAGCCCGCGGACCGCCTCCTCCCACTCTTCCTCCCCGCCCCCGGCCTCCTCCAGGGCGAATGAGGAGAAGTCTTGAAGTTGCCGGACCGCGAGGAGCCGCCGCTGGAACTCCTCCTTCGGCTGGATGTTCGGGTTGAAGAAGAACCCCGTGACGCGGAAGCGCTCCTGCATCGCCGGCACGCCGTACGAGGCGTCCGGGGCGCAGCAGAGATGGAGGAGGACGCCCACCCCTTCGCTGTAATGGCCAGCCGGCTTCATAACGGGAACCCAACCTTCCTCGTCCTTTATCATATAATCGGGGAGAAGAATGAGGGAGGAAAAGCGCGTGGCGATACAGGTCCTCTTGTTCATCCTGACGTTTTTTACGACCCTGGTCGCGGGGACGGGGCTTGTGTTGGGAATTCCGCTGGAGCGTCCCTATCTCCTTTTCATGGCCATCCAGAAAACCCCCGCGAATCTGTTCTTGGGCTTGGTATTTTCCGTTCCCCTTCTCTCGATCCTCGCCATCCACGAAATGGGGCACTACGTCGCCGCCCGGCGCCACAACGTGGCGGTGACCCCCCCGTACTTCCTCCCGGCCCCGTCTTTCATCGGGACGTTCGGGGCCTTCATCCGGATCAAGTCGCCGGTCCCCCACCGCGACGCCCTGCTGGACATCGGGGCGGCGGGGCCGATCGCGGGCGCCCTCGTCGCGATCCCCGTCCTCCTGATCGGCCTCAAGATGTCGGCGATACGGCCGTCCGCGGGGATCGGCGGGATCCCCCTGGGGGAATCGCTCCTGTTCCGGGCGGCTTCCTTCCTGGTGCTGGGAGAGATCCCGAACGGGTACGACGTCGTGCTCCACCCGGTGGCGTTCGCGGGCTGGATCGGCCTCCTCGTGACGGCCCTGAACCTGCTCCCGTCCGGGCAGCTTGACGGAGGGCACATCGCGTACGCCCTCTTCGGAGACCGGTACGAGAAGATTGCCAGGGCGATCCCGTTCGTTCTGCTCCCGATGGGATTCCTCTGGGGGGGCTGGATCATCTGGTCGCTGCTGCTCCTGGTGCTGGGGACCTCGCATCCCAGGCCCGTCTTCGACGAGGTCCCGCTCTCCCAGGGGCGCCGGAGGGTCGGGATCCTCGCGGGGATCCTCTTCCTGGCCTGCTTCACCCCGAACCCGGTTCCGATGTGAGGGCCTGAGCCATCAGAGAGCTTCTCACCCTTCGCCCGTACCTGGCCCGCCACCGGACCGTCTTCCTCCTGTGCGCGCTCGGGCTGTTCGTCTCCAGCCTCTTCGGGCTCCTCGTCCCGTGGATGACCCGGGAGGCGATCGACGGCATCGCCGCGCCCGACGGCAGGGAGCGTCTGTTCCGGGCGGTCTCCTGGATGTTCCTCTTCGCGGCGCTGTACGGCGTCTTCCGCTACGTCTCCCGCCGGGAGCTGCTCGTGACCGCGCGCAGGGTGGAGCTCGCCCTTCGGCGGGACCTCTTCGACCACGTGATCCGTCTCCCGCTGTCTTTTTTCGGGGCCACGCCCACCGGCGACGTCATGTCCCGCCTGACCAACGACGTCTCGGCGGTGTGGCTCTTCCTCGGGCCGGGCCTCCTGACGCTTGTGGGGACGGTCCTCTCCTACGTACTGGCGCTCTCCTTCATGCTCCGGATCAGCGTCGTCCTGACCCTCGTCTCCCTCGTCCTGGCGCCGGTGGTGATCCTCGTCTCGCGGGAGTATGGCAGGGCCTTCCACCGGATCTACCGGAATGTCCAGGAGGCGCTCTCGGCGATGAATGCCACGCTGCAGGAGAACATCACGGGCATCCGGCTGGTGAAGGCGTACGGGCTGGAGGGGAAGGAGGAGGAGCGCTTCGCCGGGGACTGCGCCGAGTACTACCGCCACAACGTGTCCGTCTCGAAGACCTCCGCGGCGTTCCACGGGGCGATCGGGTTTCTCGCCGGCGCAGGCGTCGCGCTGGTGCTCCTCCTGGGCGGGTGGCTCGTCATCCGCGGCAGGCTGACCCTGGGAGGGTTCGTGGCGTTCAACGCCTACCTCGCCATGCTCTCCTTCCCGACCATGGCCCTCGGATGGGTCATCAACCTGGTCCAGAGGGGCGGCAGCGCAATGGGCCGCATCAACGAGTTCCTCCGCCATCCTCCCGAATCTTCTATTTGGGTGGAGGAGGAATATCCTGCGGAAGGCCGCCGCGTGCCGCTGCTTTCGGTCCGCAACCTCTCCTTCGCCTACCCGGGTGAAGAAAGGGGGGAAGTGCTCCGCGGGGTCGGCTTCTCCATCGAGGAGGGAGAGGTGGTCGGCCTTGTGGGGCAGACGGGCAGCGGGAAGAGCACCCTGCTCTCCCTGATCTTGCGGCTCTATCCCGTTCGGCCCGGGACGGTCTTTTTCGAGGGGAGGGACGTCGGCGCGATCCCCCTGGCGGAGCTTAGGCGTAAGGTGAGCCTGGTCGCCCAGGACCCCTTCCTCTTCTCGGACACGGTCCTCGCGAACGTCTGCTTCGGCATGGAGGCGCAGGACGAAGGGGCGGCGCGCCGGGCGGCCGCACACGCGCGGTTCCTGGCGGAGATCGAGGAGATGCCGGACGGCTTCCGTACGGTGATCGGGGAGCGCGGGATCTCCCTGTCCGGGGGGCAGAAGCAGCGCGCCACGATCGCCCGCGCCCTCTGCACCGGCGCGAGGCTTCTGCTCCTGGACGACGCGCTTTCCGCGGTGGACGCGGAGACCGAGCAGGAGATCTTCGACGAGATCCTCTCCGTCCGGGGGGGGCGGACGATCCTCTTCAGCACCCACCGGATGGCGTCCCTCTCCCGGTGCGACCGCATCCTGGTCCTTTCCGCGGGGAGGATCGTGGAGGAGGGGACCCACGACGAGCTGCTCTCCCTGCGGGGGGCGTACTTCGACCTGTACTCCCGGCAGATGCTCACCCGCGAGCTGGAGGCGTCGACGTGAGCCACGGCCACGAGTTCTACTTCCTCGAGGACCGGGTGGATGCGCAGGGAGTGGACCTGCGGCTCCTTCGGCGCCTTCTCGCCTACCTGCGGCCCCACAAGGGGCCGATCGCCCTGGCGCTCCTGGGCTTAGCGCTGGGGACGGCGTGCCAGCTTGCCGGGCCGTACATCATCAAGGTGGTCATCGACCGGCACATCACGCCGGGCCGGTTCCCGGGGATGATCGAGTGGATCGCCCTCTACCTCCTTTCCCTCGTCGGCGCCATGGGGTTCCTCTACCTGCAGATGCTCACCGTCTCCGTGCTCGGACAGAGGGTCATCCTTGCGATCCGGAAGGAGATGTTCTCCCGCCTGGAGCGCCTGCCGGTCTCCTTCTTCGACCGGACCCCGACGGGGAG
>JACRIV010000096.1 GCA_016220005.1 Deltaproteobacteria bacterium | reverse complement strand
GCCTCGCCGGCGATCCGGTCCAGCGTGTTGTGACGGCCGAGGTCTTCCGCGGAGAGGAGGATTGACAGGCCGTCCCCCACGGCTGCGGAATGGATCCCCCCGTGGGCGCGGTAGTGCTCGGTCAGGCGGGAAAGCTCGCTCATCATCGTGAAGACGTCGCCGGGGGAAAAGGCGGGCGCGCTCTCGGCGGACGGCCTCCGCAAGGGGGAAGACGGGGGCAGGTTGAAGGTGATCCCCGCGCCGCAGCCGGAGGTGAGCGTCGGCTTGAGCCGGTCGGGGACCGTTCCCTTGATCCTTACGCTCGCCGCCCCGACATCCTCGCACACGCTCAATGCAAGGATGTCGTCCGCGCAGGCCGCCAGCCCCTGCGTCCGCAGGAACCCCGCCACCAGGTAGCGTAGGTCGTGGGGGGAGCCGATGAGGGTGGCGATCTCGATTCCGTTGACGGTCAGCGCGAGGGGGAACTCCCGGACGGGACGATGGTCCACCGGGGACAGCCTTCCGCCCTCATACCTCAGGACGGGGCTCATCTTCCCCTCTCGAAGCCTTCCCTTTCCGCCAGCAGGTCGAGATGAAGGGTCGCAAGGTCCTCGGCTTCCAGGGGCACATCGGCGTGGCCCTTCCGGGAATCCCGGGTCTTGATGTAGCGGCTGCACTTCCGGCAGACGTCCACGCGCGTGGGGCCATCCCCCGCCAGGAAATAGGAAAGAGTCCCTGGGTCCTCGTTGCCGCAGTAAGGGCATTTCAGGCGCTTGAACGGCCAGCGGAAGAAGCAGCTGGAGCAGGAGAGGAACCGCTTCCCCTCCTCGCCCACGAGCTCGTCCATCCCGGGCCGGGAGCCGCAGACCGGGCAGTAGCCTTCCTTCCACTCTCCGACCGTTTCGGGGTCGATCGATTCGGCGACCCGCTCCAGCGCCGTCTTGAGCGGGACCTCCAGGACGAAGGCAAGCAGCGAGGACTGGACGGAGATCGACCGGGCTGCCTCCGTAAGCGCGCCCCGGTCCCTGCGCAGGCAGGCGCCCAGGAGGGCGCCGACGTCCAGGGCGCCCTCCGCAATGGATTGCTCGATCCGGGCAAGTTCCTCCTCGCCCTGCCTGCCCGCCCGGCGCAGGACGGCGAGGATCCCCGAAAGGAACCGCACGGCGCGATCCGTGTCCACCGAGAGGCTCTCCGGCGCCAGGAGCGGCAGCCCTCCCCTTATCTTTTGCGCCGCGTGCCGGTCCGGGAACGTCAACGCGATCCCCGTGGCGTCCTCCTTCCCCTCGATGTGGGCGTAAAGCTCCTGGAAGAGGGAGAGGATCTCCCGGTACTCCGGGTGGTCCCGCGCCGTCTCCCGGAGGTGCGCCCGCTTTTTCCCGCTCTGCGGCATTCTCTTCCGCCTTGGCCTCAGGTCGTTTTTTCCTGCCCCGCTCTTTCTTTATACCACTTCGGGTGGTGCTTCTTCGCCCAAAGCCGGGTGACTCTTCCCCAGATCATCCCGTCCAGCGTCCCGGGGTTCCCGATGGTGGCGAGATAGACGTGGAGGATGACCAGCATGAAGAACAGGACGAAGATCAGGCCGTGGATCAGCAGGGAGATCTGGACGATCCCGCGGGGGAACGCAAGGGGCCACCAGATGATCAACCCGGTAATGCCCAGGAAAACCGTCGACGCGCCCATGAACATGCCGAACAGCTTCTGCCCCGCGTTGAACTTCCCGTTGTTCTCCTCGAAATGCCCGCGGGAGAGATATCCCCCCAGCCTGGAGAGCCAGAAGCGGTCGTCGTCGTCCAGGACGCTGATCTCTTTTCTGTGGTTGAGGAAGAGGAGCAGGGAGCTGGCGAGGAAGAGGACCCCCGCGTATTTATGCACGAGGATCGCCCCCTGTCCGCCGCCGAACAAGTCGAAGTATCCGACGAAGAGCCGGGAGAAGAGGCCGATCCCGGAAAGGATCTGGGTGAAGAACGTCATGGTGACGAACCAGTGGAGCACCCGCTCGCCGGTGTTGAACCGCTCCACGTATCTAGTCATGGCGGACACCTCCGTTTTCCGACCTTTCTCCTTCCAGTTTCTTGGGACCGATCGTCACGTAATGGAAGAGCACCGCGGCCACGCTGCCCCAGAAGCCGAGGATCCCCAGGGGCTTGACCACGTCCTTCCACAGGAAGATGGACGTGGGGATGGCCGGGTTGGCCGGCAGGCCGTAGGTCTCCGGCTTGTCGTCCAGGACGTACAGGACCCCGAGTCCCGACAGGTCGGCCTCCCCGTACACCGCCTTCTTGGACGCCTTGGACTTGGCGATGAGGCCGCCCCGGGGGCCGTATTGCAGCGTCTGCGTCGGGCAGGCCTTGGCGCAGGCGGGAGCCATCCCTACCCCGATCCGGTCGGAGCACAGGTGGCACTTGGAGACCTTCTCGTCGGCCCCGTAGCGGGGGACGTTGAAGGGGCAGGCCGAGACGCAGTACTTGCAGGCGATGCACTTCTCCTTGTTGAAGGCGACGAAACCCTCGTTGGTCCGGTACAGCGCGCCGGGCGAGGGGCAGACCTTCATGCAGCCGGCGTCTCCGCAATGGACGCATCGCTCGCTCAAGAAGAACCACTTGACGCCGCCGCCGTCGTCCTTTTCGATGAACCGGATCCGGTTGTACAGGTTCGGCGTCAGGTCTCCCGGGTTCTCGTAGGTCCCCTTGTTCGCGGTCTTGTCCGCTTCCAGCTTGTTCCACTGCTTGCAGGCCACCTGGCACGAACGGCAGCCGATGCAGCGGGATGTATCGATCAAAAATCCCATTCGAGATTCGGCCATGGCGAGATCACCCCTTGCTCTTGATATTGACCATGAACGCCTTGGTTTCCGGGATCATCGTGTTGGCGTCCCCCACGGTCGGCGTGAGGAGGTTCGCGGCGTCCCCCACGCCCGGTGTGAACCAGCCGAAGCACCAGGGCATCCCCACCTGGTGGACCGTGGCGCCGGCCACCTTGAAGGGCCTGAGGCGGGGAGTCACGACGGCCACCGCTTCGACCTTTCCGCGCGCCGAGGAGACTTCCACCGTATCGCCGTTCCGGATGTTCTTCTCCTTGGCCAGCTCCCGGCTGATCTCCACGAACTGCCTCGGCTGGAGCTCCAGCAGCCAAGGGACGTTGCGGGAGAGCACCCCGGTCTGCCAGTGCTCCGTCACCCGGTAAGTCGTTGCCACGTACGGGTACCGCGTGTCGGAGGAGGCGAAGACGTCGTCCGGCAGCCCTCCTTCATGGAACATCTTCGCCGCGGGATTGATCCGCTGCTTCGAGAGGAGGTTCTCCCGGATGGGGCATTCCAGCGGCTCGTAGTGCTCGGGGAAGGGCCCTTCCTTCAGGCCCGGCCCGAAGAGCGCGGCGACCCCGTCGGCCCGCATGATGTACGGCTTCTTCCCCTCCTTTTCGTTGCTCATCGGCGGCCATGGCCCGTCGGGCACGTCCCCCTCCCACTTGCCGAACTTTCCGTCCGGCAGGACCGCGGTGGGGTTCCAGTAGATCACCGCCTTTTTCGGGTTGAAAGGCTTCCCGTCGAGGTCCACCGAGGCGCGGTTATAGATGATCCGGCGGTTGACCGGCCAGGCCCAGGCCCACTCGGAGAACAGGCCCAGGCCGGTGGGGTCCTTCTTCACTCTTCGGGCCATCATGTTCCCCTTCTCGTTGTAGCTCTGGCAATAGATCCAGTTCCCGCAGGAGGTGGCGCCGTCGGCCTGAAGCTGCGCGAACCCGGCGGCGAGCTCGCCCTTCTTGCCCAGAAGCTTCTTCTCCTTCGGCCTGGGCTGTCCCGGCTTGGGCTTGTCCTCCACGTCGGCGAGGAAGAAGCCGTTGATCTCCCTGGCCACGGCGTGGATGTCCACGGTTTTTGCGGTGCCGTCGGCCCGCTTGAACGCGTAGCCCCAGGCGAGGTTCATGATCGGGTCGGGGTAGGCCCCGCCCTCCTTGGCGTAGAGCGCCTTGATCCGGTAGAAGAGGTCGTTCATGATCTCGGAGTCGGGCCGGGATTGCCCGAGGGGTTTCACCGCCGCCGTGCGCCACTGCGCCCAGCGCCCCGAGTTGGTGATGCTTCCTTCCTTCTCGAAGGAAGCGGCCGCCGGGAGGAAGAAGACCTCGGTCTTGACCTTCGCGGGGTCCATCCCCGGACCTTTCCAGAACGACGCCGTCTCGTTGTCGAAGAGGTTGACCGTCACCATCCACTCCAGCGTGCCCAGGGCCTTGCGGACCTTGCCCGCGTTGGTGCCGGAGCAGGCGGGGTTCTGGCCCCAGGCGAAGAACCCCTTGTACTTGCCGCGCGCCATGTTGTCGAAGAGCATGATCCACGAGGCGTTCATCCCCGGGTCGATCTTGGGGAGCCACGCGTAGCCGAAGTCGTTCTCCTTGGTCGCCTTCGCGCCGTAGATCGCCTTGAGGTAGCTGGCGATGTACTTGTTCCGGTTCCCCCACCAGTTGGCGCTCATGGGATCCTTGGTCTTGGGTGTGTGCTTCTCGATGTAGGCGGAAAGGTCCTTCAGGTCCGCCGACGGCACGGGGAGATAGCCGGGGAGGATGTGGAAGAGGAGGCCGTGGTCGGTCGAGCCCTGGACGTTGGACTCGCCGCGCAGCGCGTTTACGCCGCCCCCGGCGACACCCATGTTGCCGAGCAGGAGCTGGATGATCGCCATGGCGCGGATGTTCTGGGTCCCCACGGTATGCTGGGTCCACCCCATCGCGTAGAGGGAGGTCCCGGCCCTGTCCGGCTTGCCGGTCGATGCGTAGGTCTCGTAGACCTTGAGCAGCACGTCCTTCGGTGTGCCCGTGATGTTCGACACCATCTCGGGGGTGTAGCGGGAGTAGTGCTTCTTCATGAGCTGGAACACGCAGTGGGGATCGGCGAGCGTCGGGTCCTTCCGGACCTTGTCGTCCGCGTCTTTCTGGAAGGCCCACGCCTTCGGGTCGTAGGACCGCTTCTTGGGGTCGTAGCCCGCGAAGAGCCCGGGGAGCTCGCCGGGCCCCTTGTAATCCGGATTAACCAGGTAGCTCGCGTTGGTGTACTTCTTCACCGAGGGCTCGAAGTACAGCCTGTTCTGGAGGATGTAATTGATCATCCCGCCCAGGAACGCGATGTCGGTCCCAGAGCGCAGGGGGGCGTAGAGGTCGGCCTTGGCCGCGCTCCTCGTGAAGCGCGGGTCGACGACGATGATCTTGCCGCCGCTATCCTTGGCCTTGAGGATCCACCGGAAGGCGACCGGGTGGTTCTCCGCCGGGTTGGCCCCCATGATGAGCACCACGTCCGCGTTCTTTACGTCGATCCAGTGATTCGTCATCGCGCCGCGTCCGAACGACTCTGCCAGAGCCGCTACAGTGGCGCTGTGTCATATTCGCGCCTGGTGCTCGATGGCGACCAGGCCCAACCCCCTCATCATCTTCTGGAGGAGATAGCACTCCTCGTTGTCGAGGGCGGCGCTCCCGACGTGGGCGATCCCCATCGTCCGGTTGACGACCGCCTCGATCTCCTTCTCCACTTCCATGCCGCCCGCCTTCTCCTTGACCTTGATCCTGCTCTTGGCGACGAAGGTCGCGTCCCGGGTAGCCTTCACTTTCCGGGCGATTGCGTCGAGGGCTTCGTCCCAGCTCACCTCTTTCCACTCCTTGGCGCCGGGGGCCCGGTAGAGCGGCCGGGTCAACCGGGCGGCGTTGTCCCGGAGCTGGATGACCGACGAGCCCTTCGGGCAGAGGGACCCTTCGTTGATCGGGTGGTCGGGGTCCCCCTCGACGTTGATGATGTTCCCGTTCAGGGTGTGGAGGATCATCCCGCAGCCGACAGAGCAGTAGGGGCAGATCGTTGCGGATTCCTTCGCGTACCGGATCTGCAGGTCCTGGGCCTTCGCCTCGACCGGCTTAAGAGACAGGCCGAGAGCGCTCGCCGCCAGGCCCGCGCCCGAGAGCTGGAAGAACTCCCTTCGTGAAATTCCCATGCGGTGCACCTCCTTTAAGAAGCGGCATGTGATGGACGAGCTGCTTTCCGGGGTTTTTCGGATCCGGCTGGGTGCGGGGTCATAGGTGTAGGGAGATGGTAAAAAGATGTTTTAATGATGTCAAGAAGAATTCGTTCCAATTTTCCGTTTTTTCCTTCCAACGTTTCGTGACACCGATTTCGTTAAAAAAACGATTCCATTATCCCGGGGCCGGCCGAAAAACAGCTGTTTATTTCATATTGACTGTATCGCTATATAACATAATATATAACGCTTGATGACCCTGCGCAAAGGGAGGTGAGGAGTGAAAAAGGCGCTTGTTTTTGCGGTGTTGCTTGTGGCATCCCTTGCCTGCGGAACCGTTGCCGCGAAGACCCTCGAAGAGGTCCTGAAGGAGAAGGGGGTGATCACGGAGGCCGATTACAGGGAAGTTACGCGGGAAAAGCCTCTGGACTACAAGCTCGGCAAAGGGTTTACGTTCAATTCCTCCGACGGAAAGTTCCAGCTTTCCCTCGGGGGGCGCCTCCAGGCGCGGTATACCTTCGTCGACAAGGATGACGCGAACGGGCCGGCCCAGGATGTAGGCGAGTGGCGCATCCGGCGCATGAAGCTGTACCTGAGTGGTCATGCCTACAACAAGGACCTGACCTACCGGGTGCAGGCGGCCCTTGAAAACGGCGGAAACGCGAAACTCCTTGACGACGCGTATTTCAGTTACCGGTTTGTCGACGAGGCCCAGCTCCAGGCGGGCCAGTTCAAGACGCCCTTTGCCCGGGAGGAGCTCACGTCGGCCGGAGCCCTCGAGTTCGTCGACCGGGCCAACGCGGTGGATGCGTTCAAACCGACCCGGGACATCGGGGCGATGCTCCACGGGAGGGTCGCGCAAGGCCGGTTGACGTACAACGCCGGCATCTTCGGCGGCACGGGGCAGAGCAACCCGCGCACGACGAACAACGCCATGTTCGTCGCGAGGATCACCGCCAACCCCCTGGGGGAAGTCAAGTACGGCGAGGGAGACCCGGAACGGAGCAAAAAACCGCTTGTCTCCATCGGCGCGAATTATTTCGCGAACACGCTGAAAAGATCGGCCACGGGAGTATTCGAGAGCACGGTCCCGAATTACGTCTCATCGACCGGCTGGCTCGGGAAAGGCGCCGCCGCCTTCGACAACACGGAGAAGGTTGACATCGACTCCTTCGGCGTGGATGCCGCCTTCAAATGGATGGGGCTGTTCCTCCAGGGAGAATACCTGGGGGGAGAGGCGGAAGGGAAGAAGACCGGCAAGACCCTCAAGGCCCGAGGATTCTACGCCCAGGCCGGATACTTCGTCCTTCCCAGGCGCGTCGAGGTCGCGGCGCGCTACTCCTATGTCGACCCCAACCGGGACAGGACGCAGGATCTGCAGGCGGAGACGCAGGGTGCCGTTTCCTGCTATTTCCATGGGCACCGCTTGACGGTTCAAGGAGACTATACGAACATCCACACCCAGGTGCCGGGGAAATCGAGCACCGATGACAAACAGGTCCGGCTGCAGGCACAGGTCGAATTTTGACGAAAGGGGGGCCTGGCGGATCCCCGGAAGGGAGTTGACATGGGCGGCCGAAAGAAGCCCGCGGAAGGTGCGGGACCGATACGGCTCCGGAGGGCGGACACGATGCTCGTGGGGAGCGATCGTCTCGAGCTGCTCGAAAAGATCCGGGAGCACGGGTCGATCACGAAAGCGGCCAGGGCTGCGGGTATCAGCTACAAAACGGCGTGGGACGTCGTGAACGCCCTCAACAACCTCTCGGACAGACCGGTGGTCCTGCGCAAGGCCGGCGGCAGAGGAGGGGGCGGGACGCTCCTGACCGAGGAGGGGAAGGAGGTCATCCGGAAGTATCGGATCCTGCAACGGGAGCATCAAAAATTTTTGGGAAGTCTCTCGGGGGAAATAGGGGATGCGGGAACCCTTTACCGGTTCCTGAGGAGGATCGCCGTGAAAGTGAGCGCGAGGAATACGTTTCTGGGGAAGGTTGCGGACATAAAGAAGGGGGTCGTCAGCGCGGAGGTGACGCTTTCTCTCAAGGGGGGCGACACCGTCGTCGCGGTAATCACCAACGAAAGCCTGGACAATCTGGGGCTGAAGAACGGCAAGGAGGCCTGCGCGATCGTCAAGGCAAGCTCGGTGGTGCTCGGGAAGGATCTTCACGGCGCCCGGATCAGCGCGCGGAACATCCTGTGCGGCACCGTGGTGAAGCTGGCGGAGGGGCCGGTGAACGAAGACGTGACCGTCCAGCTTTCGGGAGGGAACATCCTCACCTCCCTCATCACCCGGGAGAGCGGGAGGAAGCTGGAACTCAAAGAGGGCGACCACGTCTGCGCCGTCATCAAGGCGTCCAGCGTCATTCTGGGGGTGACCGAATGAGGGCGGCGCCGACGGGCAAGCCCTCCGTGCGGTTCGGCCGGCGTGCGGCCGCATGGCTCCTGGTGTTTGCCGCCATCGCGGCGCCCCTCCTTCCCGGCCCGCCCGCCCTTGCCGGCGAGCGGCTGCGGATGTCCACGACCACGTCGACGGAGAATTCGGGCCTGCTTGGCGCCCTCCTCCCGCCGTTCGAAAAACGATACGGCTGCAAGGTCGACGTGATTGCCGTGGGGACCGGCAAGGCGCTGAAGCTGGGCGAGGCGGGCGACGTGGACCTCGTGTTCGTTCACGCAAGGAAACTGGAGGACAAGTTCGTCGCCGACGGGTTCGGAGTGGACCGCCGGGACGTCATGTACAACGACTTCGTCCTGATCGGTCCCGCCGCCGATCCGGCGGAGGTCCGGAAGACAGGGAGCGCCGTGGAGGCGCTCCGGCGGATCGCCGCGACAAGGAGCGTCTTCGTCTCCCGGGGGGACGAGTCGGGCACGCACCACAAGGAAAGGGAGCTCTGGCGGGCCGCCGGGGTCGTACCGAAGGGGAAGTGGTACCTCGAGACCGGCCAGGGGATGGGGGAGGTCATCTACATGGCCGCCCAGCTCCGGGCGTACGCCCTGGCGGACCGCGGGACGTATCTTGCCTATCGGAAGAAGACCGACCTGGCGATCCTCCACGAGGGGGACGAGGAGCTTTGGAACCCTTACGGGGTCATGGCGGTCAACCCCGCGAAGCACCCCCATGTAAAATACGGCCTTGCCATGAAGTTCATTGATTTCATCACGAGGGAGGAAGGGCAGGCGATCATCGCGAGCTACAAGGTGGACGGGAAGCCGCTCTTCTTCACTTACGCGCCGAAGGGGCGGTGAGTGGATTTTTTCCTCGAGTCCCTGAAGGCGTCCTGGTCGCTCATCCTGTCCCTTGACCGGGAGCTTTTCCGGGCGGTCTGGACGTCGGTGTACGTCTCGGTCTGGTCGATCGTCTTCGCGGCGCTGCTGGGGATCCCGGCCGGCCTCGCCGTGGGGCTGCTGGAGGTTCCCTTCAAGCGGACCGTGATCACCGGGCTCAACAGCCTGATGGCCGTCCCCACGGTGCTGATCGGCCTGCTCGTCTACGGGTTCATCAGCCGCCAGGGTCCCCTGGGCGGGTGGGGGCTCCTCTTCAGCCCTTCCGCCGTCATCGTCGGGGACGCCCTCCTTGCCGCCCCGATCGTCGCGAATTACACGTTGAGCTCCATCCGGGGCGCCCACGCCGCGATCCTGCCCACGGCGATGACGCTGGGAGCGGGCCGCCTCCGGAGCGTTCTGAAGCTTCTCTCGGAGATCCGGTTCGGGATGATGGCCGCCGTGATCTCGGGGTTCGGCCGGGTCATCTCCGAAGTGGGGGTGGCGATGATGCTCGGGGGAAACATCCTGGGGTATACTCGGACGATGACCACCGCGATCGCCCTCGAAACGAGCAAGGGCGAGTTCGCCCTCGGGATCGCGCTGGGAATCATCCTCATGTCGGTGGCGCTCCTGGTGAACATCGTTTTCCAGATCCTGCAGCGGAGGTGACCGGTTGGGGCCTCTGTACCGCCTTCGCATGCTGACGAAGCGCCATGGCCATAAAGCGGCCCTTTCGATTGCCGGCCTGGACATCTTCGAGGGGTGCATCTATTCGCTGACCGGACCGAACGGCTCCGGGAAGAGCACCCTCCTCGGGATCCTGGCGTTTCTCAGCCCGCCCACCTCCGGGACGCTCCATTACGACGGGAAGCCCGTCGAATGGAAGGGGCGCTCCCTCGTCCCGCTCAGGCAGGAGGTGACGCTCGTCCACCAGTCGCCCTATCTGTTCGAGGGAAGCGTTTATTCCAACCTCGCCTTCGGCCTGAAGGTGCGGGGGATTCCGGAGGAAACCCAACGGAGCCGGATCGGCTTGTCCCTGGAAACGGTCGGCCTCTCCGGGTTCGAGGAAAGGAGGGCGAGGGCGCTGTCGGGCGGGGAGGCGCAACGGGTCGCCCTGGCGAGGGCCCTGGCCCTTGCCCCCCGGGTTCTCCTCCTGGACGAGCCGCTGGCCAACGTCGACGGGAGATCCGCCGAGGTGATCCGGCTGGTCATCTCAGGGCTCCCCGGCCGGGGGACCACGGTGGTCATGACGACTCACGACCCGGACCCGCCCTCCTGTCTCAACGGGGAGGTTATCCGCCTCGAGGAAGGCCGGGTTTCCGCGCCGCCGGGCGCGCCGGAGACTCCCGTCATCTCAATGAGGGGGTAAACGAGCATGCCCACCTTTCTCGAGGCCAGAAGCCTGATCCTGGAACGCGTCGCACCCGTCGGATCCGAGCGGGCGCCCATCACCGTCGCGGCCGGCAGGGTCCTCGCCGAGACCGTCCGGGCCCCGTGGGACCTGCCCCGGTGGGACAACTCCGCCATGGACGGTTACGCCGTCCGTTCCGGGGACTGCCACGGGCCGGTAACCCTGCAGGTCAGCGGGTCCCTGGCGGCGGGTCGAGCCGGCCCGGAAAGGGTCGAGCGCGGCTGCGCGGTCAGGATCATGACCGGCTCCCCCGTCCCGGAAGGGTGCGACGCCGTGGTCCCCTTCGAGGAGACGGTCGAGAGCGGCGGGTCGGTGAAGATCCTCGGGCCGGTCAAGCCCCGCGCCCACATCCGCTTCCGGGGGGAGGACGTGTCGGCGGGCGACCTTGTCGTCCCTGCCGGGACGGTCCTGCGCCCGCCGGAGATCGGCATGCTCGCCTCCTTCGGGCGCGTTTTTGTCTCCGTCTACCGAAGAGCCCGGGTGGCGATTCTGTCGACGGGAGATGAGCTCGTGGAGCTCGGAGTACCTCTGACGCCCGGCAAGATCGTCAACAGCAACACCCTGTCTCTGGCAGCGGCCGCCTCCGAGGCCGGCGCCCTGCCGGTCCTCCTCGGCATCGCCCGCGACGACCGGGACAGCCTGCGGGAAAAGCTGTCGGAGGGGTTCGGCGCCGAGGCCCTCATCACCTCCGCCGGCGTGTCGGCGGGCGATCGGGACCTGGTCCGCGAAGTCCTGGCCGAGCTTCTCGTGGACGAGGTCTTCTGGAAAGCGGACATCCGGCCGGGTCATCCTGTCGCCTTCGGCATGAAAAACGGGAAGCCCGTGTTCTCCCTCCCGGGAAACCCGGTGTCCTCCCTGGTGACGTTCGAAATGTTCGTCCGGCCCGCGCTGCGGAAGATGATGGGCCACGGGGACCCCGTGAAGCCCTTGGTGAAGGCGGTTCTTTCGGAGCCCATACGGAAGAAGGCGGGGAAAGTGCATTTCTTCCGGGTGCGGGTTGAGGTGGAGGAGGGGGGGTACGTCGCCCGTGGCTCGGGAGATCAAAATACAGGGATCCTCAAGACGATGGTCCGGGCCAACGGCATAGCCGTCCTGCCTGCGGAAAGGACG
>JACRIV010000095.1 GCA_016220005.1 Deltaproteobacteria bacterium | reverse complement strand
GGCGGCGGTCAGCCGCGCAAGGGAGGATTCCGCCGCGTTGGCGCCGGCGGAAACCCGTCCGGTTCTCTGCCTTACCTCCCTATCGATCCGCTCCAGCTCGGGGCGCATCTTCCGGAGGTCCGCGAGGTCCTTCTCGGCGAGTGCGAACTGGCGCGAAAGGCTCCTTACCTTGGCTGCTCCCGGGACGACCACGAACGTGAGAAGGAGAATGAGCGCCGCCGCGATCCCTCCTGCGAGGAGGATGAACTTTTCGCGTTCACGAAGCACGGCCGTGGATCCCTTTCTCGACGAGGATCGTGAACCGCACGTTTCCGCCCCTTGCGGCCCCCTGGGACTCCTGGACGGTAACGCTCATCTCCGGACCGAAGGCCGCGGAGAGGGAGGAACGGTACGTGTCGACGAGACGCGCCGTCCCGGCTTCCCCGCTGATCCGCATCCTTCCCGAGTCGAACGACAGTTCCCGCACGGAGATGCTCTCCTTTGCGGGGAGGGCTTGGGAGACCTTCATCAGGAGAGTGGAAAGGGCGGGGAAGTCGGTTCCCATCTCTTTCTGCTGTCTGCGCAGGGACTGGATCCTCTCCCGGATCTGTGCGGTCTCCTGCACCACCTTGACGCCCGGCACCGCCTCCGAAAACTCTTTCCGGACCTGCGCCCGGACCATCGCGACCTTTTTCCCTTCGGTCCACCGGGCGGCTTCAAGCGATCCCAGCGCGGACAAGGCCGCAACCGCCGCGGCGGCGACGGCGATCCGGACCTTGCGCGACTCCCGGCTCCGTTCCGATTGCGCCTCCGCGGAGGTCCGCAGGGAAAACCCGCCGAGCTCCCTCGCCAGGGAAGGGGCCAGGGCGGCGCCGTAAGCCAGCGGGGAGGCTTCCGCAGCATCTTTCGGGAGGGCGAGGCGCACGGCGCCGGCCAGGAATGGGGAAAGGGGTTCGGGGACCTCTCCCAGGATGCTTACCGAAAGGGGAGCGTCCCCGGAGGTATCGCCTCGCAGGAGTTCCTCCCATTCCTTGACCAGCTCCTCCGGGTCGGCCGCCAAGGCGGCGGGGAACTGGCGGGCCCATCGGATGGCCCCTCCCTCCGCCCGCAGGATGACGATGTCGGAGAGGGCCGAGAGAACGAGCCCGTCCGCCCGACCCGTCAAGGAAAGGACGGCGGAGAGGATCGACACGTGATCGGTGACGACGCGGTCTACCCGGAACCCCGCCCCGGAGAAGACCGCCACCGCCTTCTCCACGGCGGACCGGCGGGCGGCGATGGCCAGGTACCGTCCGGGGTGGCCGGGGGGGGAAGGCAGCAGGTCGGAGAGGATCTCTTCGTCCTCGATCGGCAGGTTCCCCTCCAACTCGGACAGGTGGATCTTCCTGGCCCGGTGGACGTCGTTCACGGGGAGATCGACCTGGCGCAGGTAGGTCCAGGAGGGAGGCAGCGACAGCACGGCCGGAGGAAGGGCCTTCCCGCCGGTCCCGTTGCGGACTTCCTCCGCCAGTTGCGCGGCGTCGTCCGGCCCGCCGTACGGTTCGCGGCAGGGGACGGTGCAGGCGAAGACGGGACGCGAAAAGAGGAAGGACCGTTCCCACAGGAGCGCGGAAAGACGGTTCCGGGATATGGAGACGCCGAGACTGGTCATTCCTCCATCCTAGAAGAACTGGAACTCTCCCGTCGGGGAGAAGAGGGTGCCGCTGATTCTCAGATTAGCATTCTTCGCGTTTTTCGCCACCAGGTTAAAGAGCGCCGCCATCTTGCCCTCCAGCGGGTTCCGGACCCGCAGGTGGAACGTGATGGACGATAGGGTGGGAGTGAGGACGCGGGCGATTTCTCCGGTCCCCTCGACGTCGGAGCCCTCGTAGGTTCCCGTCAGCGAGGACACGTGAACGGTCCCGTCCCGGACGGCGAATTTCAGCCGGACGTCGCGAAGCAGGGCTTCCCGGACGGGGGAGTCCTGCGCCGGGACCGGGACGCGGAGCCAGGAGAGGGCGCCCGATCCCCTCCCGGTAACGGCTCCCTTGGCGGACCGTTCCCACTGGATGTCCAGGTTCTCGATCGAAAAGCCGATGCCAAGCGCGGACGGAAGGAGCCCTGCCAGGTCGTCGGAACCGACTTTTGCCAGGCGCAGTCGCACCTTCCGGGGGTTTGAAATGCCGGGTGAAGTGCGGATGTCGACCGACGCATGCCCCCGTTCGGCCCGGAGGTGAACCGGGAGCCACCGGAGCAGTCCCGTCCATTCCCATGCCGCGAAGGCGGAATCCAGGGTCACCCCGCTTCCGCTCCGCGGGACGATCACGGCGTTCCTGCAGCGCAGGCGGAGCGGGAAGGCGATGCCGGCGTCCTCGCAGGAGATGTCGAATCCCCGGGCGCCGAGGGCCGAGCGCAGCGGGGAGAGGAGGACTTCGCCGGGGAGGCTATAGACAAAGGCGAGCAGAAGGACAAGGAGAAACAGAAGAACGCCCAGGGCCGGCAGGAGCCACCGGCCCGGGGCGAAACCTCTAGTGTAGCGTCTCGCAAATAACCTGGCATTCGACCGCCGCTGCATCCGCTCCGCCTGCGTTGCGCTCCTTGCGCCGTACTTCACCAAGTACGCCTCAGTCGCGCGCCTTGCCGGCGCGGCGCATCGACGGTCTCGGTGCGTCAGCCTATTTACGAGACGCTACACCAGCCCGCAATGGCCCTCCTGCGCAGGCGGCGGACCCCCGTGGACAGCGGCCCGCCGGAGCGGGAGATGCGCCTGAGGAAGAGGGCGATGGCAGGCAAGAAGAGTAAAGCCGTGCCCGGGATCCTTCCCGATTCCCCGACGTGCGGGCTTCGGACCATCGAGCAGCCGGATTCCTGGGTGGGCTGCGGCGGATCCGTCACGGTCGGCACGGTCGTGACGTCGAGGTTCCTGCGTTCGGGGCTGCTCCCCGGGATGATCCCCGACCAGAAGACGACCGCCTTGCCGCTGATGTATCCGAACGCCGCCTTCGTATAATCTCCCGCGATGCCGCCGGGGAACTCGTTGATGCCCACCGGGATGGGCAGGGTCAGGAAATTGGCGAATGGGAACGCGGTGCTGAGCGTGATCGCATAGTAGGTGGCGGTGGACCCTGTGTTTCCGTACCCGGTCAGGTGGACCCTTCCAGTGGTGTCCAGGAAGGCTTCCGGCCGAAACAGGTCGAAGCTGGAAGAAAGGATGGTCGGCCTGATGGAATAAAAGGTCGATGCCGTCCCGAATTGCACGGGAAGGCCGTTCTGCGTGACGGCGTCCGGGTTGAACTGGGCCAGCCCGATGTTCCCCGCGATGCCCGGCACGGATTCGTCCGCCGCCAGGACGGTGGCCGAGCTGTTGCCCGAGATCAGGAGGTTCGGATGGCCCCATCGCTTCGTCCGCCCCAGGATCTCCGTCGCCCCGATCGCGACGTTGTCCACCCCGCCCCCGACATCCTTCACCAGCGCATAGTAGACGGCGCCGGGGTTCGTGGTGGAGCTGTCCGTCGCCGCCCACGCGACGTGCGACCGGGCCGGGCCGTCCACCTTGAGGCTCGGGATCGGCCGGAACCCGTCGCTGCCGGTCACTGGGTTGTTGTCCCCCGAGGAGAGCAGGATCGGTGTTCCGACGACCACCGCATTGTCCAGCACGAGCCGCCCGAAATACACCTGGAAAAGCGAAGCCGAGCCGATTGCCGACTTGTTGGCGAAAGCCATCCGGACGGTGTTGTCCGTCGTGACGATTCCGAAGGAGATGTCCTCGATGTCGCCGGTCGACAGGATGCCGGTGGGAAATCCCTCAATCCGGCGCACCGAAATGAGCGTCGGAGGGGTCGTCGAGAGGTCCAGACGGGCAATGTACGGCCGATAGACGACGTTGTCAGCCGCGGGTTTCGCCTGGAACAGGATCACCGCCTCGGTGGAGGTCCGCAACGCGATCTTGGGGTGGCGGGCGTCGAAATACGGGGAGTTGCCTCCCGCGCCCGTGTTGTCGATCACCGTGGGGAAGACGAAGAGGACGGTGTTGTCCCTCGGGAGCTGGAGATTGGTGAAATCGGCGGCGCCGTTCACGGCCGCGTAGAACACCCGAAAGGCCCCCGTGGCGGTGTTGTCCCCGATGAAAGCCACGTGGACGGTCGTGCCGGAAAGAGCGGTCGAGGGCTGGTCGAAGACCCCGGTGTTGTTGTCGTTCACCGGGATCGTTATCTCCGCGGCGGCGATTCCGGCGAAGGCCGCGAATGCGAGGATGGCGACGAAGGAGGTACGGAAAAGCCGTTTCATGAGTCCCCCGGGGATTTGGATCGGATGGATGCTCATTCTAATCTCCAGCAGCGCCATTGTATAGCATTTCCGGTCCGCAGCCCCATTGCGTCGATCGTGCGGGAAGTCCCGGACACGACACCGGTCGACCGTACGTGAAACACGGTCCCCTTGACGTCGATCAGGTCCCGGATCCGCGTCCTGTTGTAAAGGTCCCTCAGGAAAGGACTGACGTTCCCGATGTCAACGGCCTTCTCGAACACGTTGTCTTTCCGGTACTCGATGATCTGGTCCGCCGTCGGCCCGCTGATCTCCCCCGCATCCGCGGCGTCCTGCCCCGCGGAAAGCGCCATGAGGACCTCCTTCGGGGCGGTGTTGATATTGACCGTTCCGGAAGAACGGACGGTGACGAAGGGCTTGAGCTTCTCGAAGTTCTCCTTCGTCATGCCGCGCACCAGCCGGAGCTCCTCGATCGTGTCGAACAGGTCGTTCTTGGCCCGGTAGGGGGACGGCAGGGAGAGGTAGTAGGAGCTTTCCGCCCCTCCCGAGCGGGGGATGTCGTCGTTGTCGAGCCAGTCGATGACCGCGTCGGCGACGGAGGCGTCGATGTCGAGGATCTCAAGGAGCCGGCGGAACACGGCAAGCCTCTGTTCGTCCGGGGCGTTGCCGTTCGGCAGGATCAGCCTGTTCAGGTTGATCTTCCGCTCCTCGTCCTCCACCGTGACCAGGATCATCCCTTCACCCAGCTCGATGGCCGGCGCGGGCCGGGACCAGATTTCGTCCAGCGTGTCGAAGCTGTTGTTCTTGGCATCCTCCTTGAGCGCGACCTTCGCCGCGCCCACTCCGCCTTCCGCCAGGAGGGCCGCGCGGATGGAATCCCTGCCATAGGCTCCCGTCTGCGCCGCCCGGGCGCCGACCCGGAAGATTTCGACGGCGAAGGTCACGATCAGGACCAGGACAAGGAGGGTGACCAGGAGGGCCACCCCTGCGTCACTCCGGAGACGGACTTTCATCTTCACCCCCCTGCCCTCCTGCCGGAGAGGAGCACCGACGCCTCCTGTCCCGCGAGGGGGAGCGACAGGGTCCTGCGGTATTCCTGGCCAAGGAAGTCCTTCAGGACGATGGCGGCCTTCTCGGGGAGCTTCCTTCCTCCCGCCGGCCACTCTTTCACCCATGCCTTGCCGTCGTAGAGCTCCACGCGGAACGCCAACAGGCGGCTCGCCAGCCGCGTTTCCCTCGTGGGGATCCGGTTTTCGACGAGTGGCAGGTCGGACTGCTCCCGGTAGAGCTCGATATACCTGCCGTCGGCGCTGACCTTCGGGAAATACCGGATCTTCACGATGTCCGAAGAAGGACGGGCCCCGGCGGTCTCCGGGAGGGTGAAGGCGGTAAAGATGAGGGTGGAGGCCGGCTTCCCGGAGAAATCGTCCGTCTTGCAGGAGAGCGCGGTGGCCTCGATGGCGTCCGAGGCGAGCGCCCCCGCGAGGTCGGACCCGATCCGGTCCATGGCGATCCGGAGCTGCCGGAAGCTGCCCGATCGGTCCGAAAGCATCTCAAGGCTGCGCGCCGCTCCCGTGAACGCGGAGAGGAGCAGCGCGAGGATCGTCGACAGGATTGCGAGGGTGAGCAGGATTTCCACAAGGGTGAACCCCGTCGGAGCAATACGTACCGGGATCGATCCGCCGTGTCGGGCGCGGGGATTCATTTCACCGCGACCCCGGAGAGCGCGACCGCCTCCTCGCGGCCCTCCTTGCTCCAGGTGACGACTACCTGGACCTCCCTGGCGTCGGTGTGGAGCGCCTGCCTGACGGTCCGTTTCCACCTGTAGTCTTCGTTCGGAGGCGGGAACCTTCCCTCGGCCTCTCCGACCTCGGGGAAGGGGGAGGTGGCCTCGCGCACGAGCGTCTCGCCCAGGAAGACGCCCGCGGTCCACCGCTCGGACCGCTCTTCCGCGGAGATCGCCCCGGAGATCAGCTGGTAGGCGAGGACGAGGGTCGCCGACAGAATGGCGAGGGCGACGAGGACTTCGAGGAGGGTGAACCCCGCCGCTCGGCGCGGCCGGTTACGCATCCTTGACCACCGTCCCCGCGAGGACGTCCACGGAACCGTCGAACGGGCTGATCTTGAGCGTCCAGTCGGTGGGCTCCCCTTCCGTCCCGCTGTCCCGGAAGAAGATCCGCGCGGCGGGGACCCTTCCGCCCGGGAGGTACCGGATTTCGGTGACGATGTCCAGCGGGCGGGCTTCCCCCTCGACGCTGATCCCGGTGATCGCCAGGCGGCTTCCCAGGGATTTCGGCTCTCCCGCCTCTTTTTTTCCATCCACGACCCGGAACCGGTAGGTCCCGTCGGAGGGGTCGAGGACCAGGCGCGTTTCCCGTTTCTCGAAGAGGGAGACGTCGAAGGCTTCCTCGGACCCGGCGGCGAGGTTCCGGAAGACGCCGCTGCGGCCGGGCTCCCCCACGCCCGCGAGGCGCGGGGCGGCCAGCCAGAGGATGAGCCCCAGCACGAACAGGACGACGGAGAGCTCGATCAGCGTGAAGCCGCGCTTATTTTTCATCCCAGGAATTGATGTCGGCATCCTCGCCTTCGCCCCCGGGTGCCCCGTCGGAGCCGTACGAGCTGATGTCGAAATCCCCGCGCGAACCGGGGGAGACATAGACGAAGGGGTTCCCCCACGGGTCCTTGGGAACGCGGTCGATGTATCCTCCCTTGCGGTAGTTCTTCGGGATTCGGCCGGTCTCGGGGACCCGGACCAGCGCCTCGAGCCCCTGTTCGGTGGCCGGGAAGAACCCGTTGTCCAGCTTGAACAGTTCCAGCGCCTGCTGGATGTTCTTGATCTGGACGCGGGTCTGGGTCCGCTTGGCTTCCTCCGTCCGGCCGATCAGCTTGGGGACCACGAGGGCCGCGAGCAGGCCCAGGATGACGATCACCACCATGATTTCGATGAGGGTAAACCCGCCCCGGTCCCGGAGCCGGTTTGCATTTCCTTCGCGCAGCCGCATTCCCTTCCTCCTTAACGAACGATCTGGGAGATTTCCAACAGGGGCAACAGGATCGAGACGACGATGCCCGCGACGACGATCCCCATCAGCAGGATGATCGCGGGTTCCAGGAGCGAGAGCATCCGCGACAGCCTCGCGTCGATCTCGCCGTCGAGCGCGTCCGCCATCTTGCCGAGGATGAAGTCGAGCTTCCCGCTCTCCTCTCCGACCGCCACCATCTGGACGAGGGTGGGGGGGATCTCGGCATGGGCACGCAGGGCCTCGGAAAGCGAGGTCCCCTCCACGACGCGGGCGGCCGCCGCCTCGATCCGCTCCGAGATCACCACGTTGCCCACCACCGGGGCGACGATGCGGAGCGCCCGGTCCACCGGGATGGCCCCGGCCACCAGGGTGGAAAGAGTGCGGGAGAAGCGGGAGAGGGCGGACAGGTGCGCGACCCTCCCGACCAGCGGGGACCGCAGGACCAGGGAATCCCGGAAACGTTTCCCCCGCGGCGTGGCAAGGTAGCGCCGTCCGGCAAAGACCCCGCCCGCGATGAGAAGGAGAAAGACCCACCATCCCGCGGACAGCACATCCGTCATGGCGATCAATATGCGGGTGGGCAGGGGGAGCGCGCGGCCGAGATGGGCGAACACTCCCACGATCTTCGGGACGACGACCGTCAGGAGGAAGATGACCACCAGCGAGGCCACGATCGCCATGAGGAT
This sequence comes from Deltaproteobacteria bacterium, assembly GCA_016220005.1. GTDB lineage: Bacteria > Desulfobacterota > Deferrimicrobia > Deferrimicrobiales > Deferrimicrobiaceae > JACRIV01. Next base: position 15,143 of record JACRIV010000095.1, on the reverse strand, counting down.
CGGGTAGGTCAGGGCCGTACGGACCTTGTTCCGCGTCCGCGCCTGCTCTTCCAGGTGGTCGGCCAGGCGGGAAAGGGAGAGGGGGAGCATTCCGCTCTCTTCCCCGGCCTGCACCATGCTGGCGTACAGCTCCGAGAACATCTCGGGATGGGCCTCGATCGCCCTGCCGAAGGGTGTTCCGCCGCGGACCGTCTCCTCCATGTCGGCGATCGCGCGCCGGGCTTCCGGGGCGTCCACCTGGGACGCGAGGGATTGGAGGGCGGACACCACGGGGACTCCCGCCCCGACAAGGGTGGCAAGCTGCCGCGTCAGGAGGGGGAGGGACTCCTGGCGACCGAGGAGGGAAAAGGAAGGGAGGAGCCTTTCCCCTTCCGCGGATTCCGCGAGCGAGAGAGGGTACACCCCGTCGGCCCGCAGTTTCCTGCGGGCGGCGGGCAGGTTTTCCGCATCGACGTTTCCCTTCTGTGCGCCGCCCGCCTTCGTGACCGCTGTGTACTTGTAAGTGGGCACCTTGGGTTCCGGCTAATCTTCCTGCGTCACGCGGAGGACCTCTTCCGCGGAGGTGATCCCCTCGCGGACCTTCTCGGCTCCCGCGGCAAGGATCGTGCGCATCCCCCGGGACACCGCGAACGCCTTGATCCCGTCCGCGTCGGAACGGGTGAGGATCAGGCCCCGGAGCCGGTCGTCCGCGGGAAGGATCTCGAAGATCCCGGCGCGCCCCACGTAGCCGGTGTGCATGCAGTCGGCGCACCCCGCGGCGGCGTGGAACGGGCCGGCAGGAGGGCCGTGCAGCCCCAGCTTCGCCCACTGGGCGGAGGACGGAGTGTACGGGACACGGCAGGCGGGGCACAGCTTCCGGACGAGCCGCTGGGCGATGACCGCGGAGAGCGACGACGCGACGAGGAACGGCTCGATCCCCATGTCCACCAGCCGGGTGACCGCGCTGGCCGAGTCGTTCGTGTGCAGCGTCGAGAGCACCAGGTGGCCGGTCAGGGAGGCCTGGATCGCGATCTCGGCGGTCTCCGCGTCGCGGATCTCCCCCACCATGATGATGTCCGGGTCCTGCCGGAGGATGGAGCGCAGGCCGCTCGCGAAGGTGAGGTGGATCTTCGGGTTGACCTGGATCTGGCCGATCCCCCGGATCTGGTATTCGATCGGGTCCTCGATGGTGATGATGTTCTTCGTCCCCGAATCGAGGCGGCGGAGGGCGCCGTAGAGGGTGGTGGTCTTCCCCGAACCGGTGGGACCGGTCACGAGGATGATGCCGTTGGACCTCGACAGGAACCGCTCGAAGAGGGACAAGTCGGCCGGGGAGAGGCCGATATCCTCGATGCCGAGCACGAGGCTCGACCGGTCCAGGAGCCTTAAGACCGCCCTCTCGCCGAAGGCGGTCGGGACGATCGACACGCGGACGTCGATTTCCTTGCCCCCGATCCGGATCCTGATCCGCCCGTCCTGCGGCAGCCGCTTCTCCGCGATGTCGAGTCCCGCCATGACCTTGATCCGCGACACCACCGGGGCGTGCCATTTCCTCGGTGCGGCCACCATGGGGTAGAGAATGCCGTCCACGCGGTTCCGGATCGTGAGCTCCTTCTCGTAAGGTTCGACGTGGATGTCGCTGGAGCGCTCCTTGATCGCCCGGAAGAGCAGGGAATGAACGAACTTGATGACGGGCGCCTCGTCAGGGGACTCCAGGAGGTCCCGCGTTTCCTCGATGGTCGCTTCCACGTCCAGGTCCCACTCCCCCGAAAGTCCTTCGACGATCTCCCGCTCCGGCGCGTGGATCTTCTCGTAGGCGGCGTCGATCATCTTCTGGATCGTGTCTTCCGGTGCGGACAGGACCCGCATCGGGCCCAGGAGGAACCGCACTTCGTCGATCGCCTCGCCGGCGCCCGGCCGCCCGGAAAGAAGCACCACGGATCCGCCGGCCTCGCGGCAGGGGAGAAGCAGGTGCTTCCTGGCGTATCCGATGGGGATCTTCCCCAGGAGTTCGGTTTCGGGGGTGAGAGGCCCGAGGTCCTGCATCGTCTGCTGTTGGGATCGCTCGGCCAACGCTTACTTCGCCTTCCTCTCAGGTAAGATGCGTTCCACTTCCCCCTTGTTCTCCTCGACGAACGCGTCCATCTTCTTCTGCTGATTCGTGGTCACCTTTGCCATGTCCCCCGGTTCCTTGATGATGTGAGGGGTCAGGAAGATCAGGAGGTTGGTCTTCTGGCGGGTGACCGATTTGAACTTGAACAGGTATCCGAGCAGCGGTATGTCCCCCAGGAGGGGGACCGACCGTTCGAGGACATTGAACGTGTCCTGCATCATTCCGCCCAGCACCACGGTGTCCCCGTTCCGGACGAGGACGCTCGTCTTGGCGGACCGTTTCGTCGTTGTAGGGCCGACCTGGTTGACGTTCAGGATCGAGCTTCCCAGGATGGAGGATGACTCCTGGTAGATGTCCAGGCTCACGAACTCGCTCTCGTGGATATGCGGCGTCATCCGGAGGGTGATGCCGATGTCCTTCCGCTCGATCGTGTTGATGATGTTGCCCAGGTTGGTCGCGGCGACCGGCGTGGCCTGACTGGTGATGAACGGCACGTTCTGCCCGACGATGATCTCCGCCTCCTTGTTGTCCATGGTCAGCAGGTGGGGCGAGGAAAGGACGTTGATGTTGTCCCGGTTCTGCGCGGCCCGCAGCACGGCCGTGATGGCCGGGATCTCCGTCCCGTCCGGGAGCACGACATTGCCCGCGATGCCCGCCGCGATGAGCCCCTGGCCGGCGAACAGCAGGGGATTCCCCGTGGCGAGGGAGGCCAGGAGGGAGTTGAGGTTCCCCTGGAAGTCGAAGTTCGTCCCCCCGAGGACGGCCCCGTTGTTTCGGGTCTCCGCGGCGCCCCGGAACTCGACTCCGAGGTCGCGCCCCTTGTCGAGGGTGATCTCCATGATCAGCGACTCGACGTAGACCTGGCGGCGCCGGATGTCGAGCTTCTTGATGACGTCGACGAGAGTGAGGTAGTCGTTGACGGAGGCGATGACGATCAGGGAGTTGGTCGCCTTGTCCGCGGTGATCTTGACCCCTCCTTCAAGCTCCGCGGTGATCACGCCCTTGATCGTGCCGGGCGGGGCTCCCGGCACGGCCGGGCCGGGGGCGGCCCGTCTCTCCGCAAGGTTGGAGAGGACCTTGGCGATCTCCTCGGCGTCCGCGTTCTCCAGGTAATAGACGTTGATCTTCCCGGTGTTCTCGGGCGCCGGGATGTCGAGCTTCGAAAGGAGGGCCTCGATGTCCGAGAGCATGTCCGGCCCCGCGAGGGCGATCAGGCTGTTGGTCCGGGCGTCCGGGATGAATTTGGGGGCCGCGCCCCGGGCTCTTCCGGGCATTCCGGCGCGGGCCCGGGCCCCCGGAGCGGGGGCCGCGGCTTCCTGGTACAGCGCGTCGAGGGTCTTGGCGATTTCCGCGACGGAGGCGTATTTCAGCGGGAAGATCCGGAGGGTCGCCGAGGTCCCCTCCACGTCGATCACGGCGAGGATTTTTAAGATGCGGTCGATGTTCGCCCTGGAGTCGATGACGATCAGGGTGTTGGAGGCGGGGAACGAGGTCAGCAAACCGTCCTTCGAGACGAGCGGGGTCAGAAGGCTCACGACCTCGGAGGTGTTCACGTATTGCAGCGGGATCAGCCGCGTGATGAATTCCGCACTGGAGACGGGCTCCCCGGTGGTCGCGGTCGGGAGGCTTTCCTGCTTGGCTTCCCGGAGAGGAACGATCTTGATGGTGTTCTCCTGTTCCACGGTCAGGAAACCCTTCACCTGCAGGACCGACAGGAAGACGTTGTAGGCCTCCTCGACGCTGATCCTGCGGGGGGAGATGATCGTGATCTTCCCCTGGACGCGTTCGTCGAAGATGAAGTTCTTCTTCGTCTGCTCGCTGATGAATTTGATCAGGACGGGCAGGTCGACATCGGTGAAGTCCATGGAGATGAACACGGGAGGGCGCTTCGGTTCGCCGGCTTCGGGGGCCGCCGCGGGGGTCTTTTCGCCCGCCGGCGGAGCGGCAGGGGCCTGGTTGTCGACAGCCGGCGGAGCGGAAAGGGCCTGGTTGTCGGCGGCCGGCGGGGAGGCGCCGGTCGTTGGTGCGTCCGCCGCGAGGGCGGCTGCCGCAAGGAACCAGAGCGCCGTTGCGGCCAGGGCCAAGGCCATCTTTCTCATTGCACACTCCCTGCTCATCGGATTTCGTACGTGATCGAGCTCTTCTGTCCCTGACGGAGGATGTTGACGGTCACGCGCTTCTCGTCCTTCAGGTTCTGGAAGATCGTGAACATCTTGTCCGGCGTGGAAAGCTCCACGTTGTTGATCTGCTGGATGATGTCTCCCCCCCGGAATCCGAGCTGCTCGAAGGCCGATCCGGGCCGGATCGCCGCAATACGGTATCCCGCGGACTTGTTCCCCTCGAAGTAGGGGATCAGCCGGACGTTCGTCATGTACTGGTTGATGTTCCCGGTAAGCTGGCTTACGGTCGCTTCGTCGACGGAAAAAGAGTTCTCCCCGAGCCGGGTGACGCGGATCTCCCCGGCGGCATAAGGCGGCTGCACGGAAGGGGATGCCCCGGTTGCGGGGGGTGCGGGAGGCGCCATGATACGAGTCCTGGAGCCCACAGGGAGAAGGTCAAGTTTCTCCTGTTCCTTGCCGCGCGCCAGCATGACGTAGTCCCTTTCGATGCGAACCAGCCGGACCCCGGGTTCCAGCTCCGCCTGCTCCCTCTCCATCTTCGGCGCCTTCATCCCCTCCGCCCAGAGGATGGCGCGCCGGGCGGTGGGGGAATCGGAGGCGATGGTGCCGAGGAGGACGAACCGCGTCCTGGGGAGCGCCTCCACTGTTTTCTGCGACCCGGCCAGGTGGGACGGCATCTCCATGCCCCGTTCCGGGGCGAAGATATTGGTCCACCGCTCCGGCGGGATCGCCGGGCTTCTCCCGGAGTCCCCGCCGGTCCCCCTCGCCGCTGCAAGAGAGGGGAGGGAGAAATACCGAAGGGACAGGAAGCGGCTTGCCGAAAATCCCAGGGAGGCGGCTGCGACGACGATCGAAAATCCGACGATGGCGTAAAACGCCGATCTTTGCATTCAACCCCCGGGAAACGAATATCAACAAAACATTTTTTCCCGTTTTGGCGGGGCAGTCAACTCCATCCGTAAAAACGGCCGGGCTCTTCGAGGGGGACAGGAGAAAATATCCTTATCCCGTGATAACGTACGGAGTATACTGTATACGTTAAAGCGACCGCCCCGCGAGCGCCGGCGACCGCCCGATGGAGATGGTTTCATCTCTTTGCGGGAGCATCCTATGAACGTATCCGGACCGGTCCCGTCCGAAAACTCCTCGGCTTCGACGTTCCGTCGTATCTTCCGGCGCATCCCGATAACGGGTTTGCGGGGCATGAGCTGGTACAAGAGCATCAGCGTCAAGATCGTCCTTTCCGTCGTCGGGATCATCGTGGCGGTCAACGGCTCCCTCGCCTACATGTATCTATCCGTTCAGAAGAAACACCTGAACGAGACGATCCTCAAGACCGCCACGCAGCTCAGCGAAACGATCAAGAAATCCATTCAGTACGACATGCTCGAAAACCGGAAGGAACACGCCTACAAGATCATGGAGACCATCGGCCGGCAGGAGGGGATCGATAAGGTCCGGATCTACAGCTACGAGGGGAAGATTCTCTTCTCCAGCGACCGGCACGAGACGGGGAAGATGGTCGACAAGCGGGCGGAGGCCTGCTACGCCTGTCATTCCGAGGCCAGCCCCATCGAGAGGCTGTCGACGTCGAGGAGAAGCCGGATCTTTTACTCCGACGGACACCATCGCGCTTCCGACGGGGGCCACAGGATTCTCGGGATCATCAATCCCCTGTACAACGAGAAGGGATGCTCTTCCGCGGAATGTCATGCCCACCCCGGTTCCAAGAAGGTCCTTGGAGTGATCGACCTGACGATGTCTTTGGGGGACCTGGACCATGTCATCCCCGTCACCACGCGGGACGAGATGGGGCACCTGGCGGCGTCCTTCAACCAAATGACCCGGAACCTGAAACGGGCTCATGAAGAGATCCAGGAAGGAATAAAAAACCTCGAGGAGAGGGTGGAAGAGCGGACCCGGGAGCTTACGGCGACCCAGGAGCAACTCCTCCATTCCGAGAAACTTGTTGCGGTCGGAAAGCTTGCGGCCACGGTCGCGCACGAGATCAACAACCCTCTCACCGGCGTGTACACCTATATCAAGCTGATGGAAAGAAAGCTCGAGCAAGGCCGGAGTGGTCCGGAAGAAGTCACAAAATACATGGAATATCTCGCGACGATGAGGAGGGAGGTCGAGCGGACGACCGCCATCGTCCAGAACCTCCTCGATTTCACCCGGCCGAAGGAGCCGCTGCGCAAGCCGATCAGCCTCGTCAAGCTGATCGAGGAAACGCTTTTCCTCCTCAGGAACAAATTGAGCCTCAACAATATCGCCGTCGTGAACCGCGTTGCGCCCCTGCCGGAGATCATGGCCGATCCCTCGCAGATGAAGCAGATCTTCATCAACATCATGATCAACGCCTGCGAGGCCATGGAAAGGGGAGGAACGCTCACGATCGGCACCTCCCACAACGCGGCGGAGAACACGGTCACGGTGAACGTCTGCGACACCGGCGTCGGCATCGACACGGACGACCTGTCCAGGGTGTTCGACCCGTTCTTCACCACGAAGGAGAAAGGGACGGGCCTTGGACTGTCGGTCGTCCATGGAATCGTCAGCAAGCACAACGGCAGGGTGGAAATGAAGAGCCGGAAGGGCGAGGGGACGCTGGTCCGGATCACGCTTCCCATTTCGTAGAGGAAAGCGAAAAAAAATCGGCGCCATCATTTACATCAGGCCCGTCGGGGCGGTGGATCCGGGGATCCTCCAGTGGCTGAGGAAAGAGATGGCTGACTGCCTCTTTGCGACCGTCAGGGCGATGCCGCAGGTTCCCGTTCCCCCCGAAAGCTACGACGCCGGACGGAACCAGTATTATTCGACGAAAATCCTCAAGGAGATGCTCAAGGAGGTCCCGGAGGACGCGTTCAAGATCCTGGGGGTGACCGACAAGGATCTTTGCATCCCGATTCTGACGTACGTGTTCGGGGAGGCCCAGTTGGGCGGGACGGCCGCCGTCGTTTCGCTCGCCAGGCTGCGCCAGGAGCATTACGGCGCGGCGCCGGACAGGCCGCTGCTCCTTTCCAGGCTTCGGAAGGAGAGCCTCCATGAGCTGGGGCACACCTTCGGGCTTATCCATTGCCCGTCGAGGGATTGCGTGATGTACCTTTCGAACACCGTGGCCGAAGTCGACGGCAAGGGACGGACCTTCTGCCGTGCCTGCATGACGGTCGTGACGTCCCAAACCGGGGCGGGGAGGGAATAATGACGATGGAAAAGAGCGTCGATATCATGGTCGTGGACGACGAGGAGATCGTCCGGGACTCCCTCAGCCGCTGGCTGGAGGAGGACGGATACAACGTGGAGGCCGTGGACAGCGGCAAAAAGGCGCTGGAACGGCTCCCCGCCAAGAGCTGGGACCTGATGCTGGTGGACCTCAAGATGCCCGGGATGGACGGGATCCAGTTGATGGAGGAGGTCCGGAAGACGAACCCCGACATGCTGGTCATCATCATGACCGCCTACGCGACGGTCGACACCGCCGTGAAGGCGATGAAGAAGGGCGCCTACGACTATTTCGTCAAGCCGTTCAACCCCGACGACATCTCCCTGACGATCCGGAAGATCGTGGACCATCACAAGCTCGTCCAGGAAAACCTGTTCCTCCGGAAAGAGCTCAAGAAACAGTACAAGCTGCGCGACATGATCAGCAAGAACGAGAAGATGCTGGAGAGCGAGCTCTTCGGACACGAAAAGGGGGCGTTCACGGGGGCCAACGCCATAAAGCGGGGGAAGCTCGAGCTCGCGCAGGACGGGACCCTCTTCCTGGACGAGATCGGCGACATCAGCCTCAAGCTGCAGATGGACCTCCTCCGCGTTCTGGAGCAAAAGGAGTTCCGGCGCGTCGGGGGTTCGGACCTGATCGCCATCAGTTCGCGGATCATCGCGGCGACGAACCGGGATTTGAAGGGCGCCATCGAGGAGGGGAGTTTCCGGGCCGACCTCTATTACCGGCTGAACGTCATCTCCATCCACATCCCCCCCTTGCGGGAGAGGAGGGAGGACATCCCGCTCCTGGTCGACCATTTCATCGCGAAATTCAACATCGAGATGGGAAAGCAGATCCGCGGGGTGACCGAAGAAGCGATGAGGATCCTGATGGACAACGACTGGCCGGGGAACGCACGTGAGCTTCGGAACGTCATCGAGAGGGCGGTGGTCGTGGCCAAGGGGAACATCATCACCGAATCCGACGTCAGCCATCCTTCCGCCGCGAGAAGCGCGAACCACCGCGCGAAATCGCTCGATGAGATCGAGAAGGAGCACATCAGGCTCGTCCTCAACGAGAACCATTGGAACATCGTCCGGTCCGCCCAGACGCTCGGGATCGACCGGGTCACGCTCTACAACAAGATCAGGAAATACGACCTGAAGAAGGAGGACGTCCCGCCGAAGCAGTGTTGAAAAAGTCGATTTGCCGTTGAATTTTTAAACGGCGCGATTTCCCCGAAATTCAACGCATAATCTTTCCACGCAGGGAAGTGTAAAGGATCTCTGCATCCATCGTTTTTCCCGCCCCGCGGCATGCGGTTGGTCGGGGTCTCCGTTTCCCCTGAATTCACGGTAGGTTGTCGGGTGTGCGCGGCTCCCGGGCCGGGTTGGCACGGGCATTGCCGTATCTATGGGCGCGGGCAGTGATCTCCGCAGAGGGAGGTGGGAAAGATGGGATACATCGTCCTCGGGATCACCTACCTCGTTCTGGGCATCATCGCGGCGGCGAGACGGGACACTGGGGCCGCGGACGGAGCATGCATGAAAAATTTTTTCCGGGTGAACGGAGGAAACGGAACCGCCGGGGAAGAAGGGGTGCAACGATGAAAGAGAGAAAATGCCCTTTTCTCGAGACGAAAACCGTGACGTTCTGCAAGGCCTATCCGGTGAAGATGATCCCCGTCGACCGGATGTCTTCCGAGAAAGGACTCTGCAATACGACGAACTTCCAGGAATGCTCCCTCTATAACGAGGTAGCCCACACCGGCAAGGGTGTGGAGAGCATCCGCGGGTTCCAGCTTAAATCGGATTATTACTATCACCCCAAGCACCTGTGGGTCGCGCCGGCTCCGGAAGACGAGAGCGAGGCCAGGATCGGGATCGACGACTTCGCGGGAAGGCTGATCGGGAAGATCGACCGCGCCTCGGTGCCCGGCGAGAACATGCCGGCGAAGGAGAACAGCGTCTGCTTCCTCCTTCATTCCGGCCAGAGGACAGTCCGCCTCGTGGCGCCCGTAAACGGGACCATCAAGGCGGTCAATCCCGGCGTGGCCGCCGATCCCTCCCTCCTCAACCAGGACCCGTACTCCGAAGGCTGGATCTTCTCCATGCGGCTCAAGGGAAATGCGGTGGCCGGGCTGTACCACAAAAGCGTCGCCAGGAAATGGCTCGAGAGCGAAATCGAAAGGCTGCAGAGGGTGTTCGCGTCCGATCTGGGGATGACGGCGACCGACGGAGGCGAGGCGCTCGCGGATATCAGCGGCAGGTTGACCGACGCCCAGTGGAGGAAGGTCATCAGTCAATTTCTGGGCTAATCGCCGGGAGGTGCGCCATGGTAGTCCTTCTCTTTCTACTCACGGTTCTTGGATTCATCACGGTGGAGCTGATCCTCCGGTGGAGGGAAGAGCGGAGGGCGGCGGCGGAGTCCCTTGCCCACCGGGAGCCGGCCGGGCTTCTTCCCGGCTGGGCCGTGCGCCAACTGCCCGGCGGCCTTTTCTTCCACAGCGGCCACACCTGGGCGAAGCTCCAGCCTTCCGGGGCGGTGCAGGTGGGGCTGGACGGGTTCGCCCATGGAATCCTCGGAAGGGTCGACCGATTCGAGCTTCCTGCGAGGGGGGCGCAGCTCCGGCAGGGCGAGCCGGCGTTCGTGGCGCGAAAGGGAGGGAAAAGGATCGAATTCGTGTCGCCCGTCGATGGTGTCGTCTGCTCGGTGAACCAGGAGATCAATGTCGATCTCCAGGGAGCGAAAACCGAGCCCTACGAGAAGGGGTGGGCGTTCGCTATCCGGCCGTCCAACCTCGTCCAGAACCTGAAAAGGCTTCGGATCGGAACGGAGGCCCCCGCGTGGCTGGAGAGGGAGGTAAGGAGGTTCTCGGAGTTCCTGTCCCTTCACAGGGCGGTACCCCAGGAGGTCGGGGTCACCCTCCCGGACGGCGGGACCCACGCCGAGGGAATAATGGAAACCATGGACGGGGAGATCCTGCAGATCGCGATCCGGAAATTTTTCCGCTGACGCCGAATTCGACAGGAGGGACGACAAATGACCATCAGCAGACGGGATTTCCTGAAGGTTGCGGGGATGACCGGCGGCGTCCTGCTCGCGGGCGGCAGGAAACCGGCGCAGGCCGCAGAGACCGCACGGACCGGGCAAGAGGACGTCGAGTTCAAAGGGATGCTCATCGACACGACGAAGTGCATCGGCTGCCGCGCCTGCGAGGAGGCCTGCAACGAGGCGAACAAGCTGCCCCAGCCGGCGGTGTCCTTGTCCAGCGACAGCGTGTTCGAGAAGATCCGGGATACCGGGCCCGACGCCTTCACGGTCGTGAACCGGTTCCCGAACGAGAAGGAGCCGGACAAGCCGGTCTTCGTCCGGAGGCAGTGCATGCACTGCAACCAGCCGGCGTGCGCCTCCGCCTGCCTGACCCGGGCGATGGAGAAGACCCGGGAGGCCGCGGTCGTCTACAACAAGGACCGGTGCATGGGGTGCCGCTATTGCATGATCGCCTGCCCCTTCGACGTCCCCAAGTTCCAGTACAACAGCCCTACCCCCTACGTGCGGAAGTGCATATTCTGCTACGAGAGGCAGCAGCGGGGAGAGCAGCCGGCCTGCTCGGAGGCCTGCCCGACGGGGGCGACCCTCTTCGGGAAGAAGAGAGATCTGCTGGAAATTGCCCGGACCCGGATCTACGCGGAGCCGGACAAGTACGTCCACCACATCTACGGGGAGCACGAAGTCGGCGGGACCGGCTGGCTGTTCCTCTCCGGCGTCCCGCTGGAAAAGATCGGGCTGAACCACATCATCAAGGGCGAAAAGGAGACCTCCCATGGCGAACAGGATTGACGCGGCCGCCGCGACCGCCGAAGGCGCCGCAACCTTCAGGCAGGTGGCGCGGGACACCATTCGTTTCATCCTGAAAGAGCTGAAGCCCAAGGGCAGGATGCTGACGCCTTTCAACGTCATGAGCGGGACGATCATCCTCCTGGGGATCGTCCTGATCGCCATCCGGTTCGCCTTCGGGCTCAGCTCCGTGACGAACCTCTCCCAGAATTACCCGTGGGGGATCTGGATCGGGTTCGACGTGGTCACGGGAGTGGCGTTCGCCGGCGGCGCCTACGTCCTGACCTTCGTCGTCCATATCCTGAAGTTCAAAAAGTACGAGCCGATCGTCCGCGTGACCGTCCTGAACGGCTTCCTGGCCTACGTGTTCTACGCCGGCGCGCTTCTGCTGGACCTGGGGAGGCCCTGGAACGTCGTCAATCCCATCATCGGGAACTCCTTCGGGATCAGCTCCGTGCTCTTCCTGGTCGCCTGGCACTTCCTCCTCTATATGATCTGCGAGTTCCTGGAGTTTTCCCCGGCGGTCGCGGAGTGGCTGAACTGGAAGAGGGTGCGCAGGATCGTGGAGGGGCTCACGACCGGCGCCGTCATCTTCGGGATCACCCTGTCGACGCTGCACCAGTCGGGCCTGGGGGCGCTCTTCCTCCTGGCCCCGTCGAAGATCCACCCCTTGTGGTATTCGCACAACATACCGGTGATGTTCTTCGTATCGAGCATCTTCGCGGGCCTCTCCATGGTCATCATCGAGAGCACGTTCACGCACCGGATCTTCAAGGACCGGATCGGGCACGACCTCCACGCGGCCCACGACGGCATCCTCCTGGGACTGGGGAAGGGAGCGGTCGGGGCCCTCTTTGCCTACATCTTCATCAAGCTCATCGACTTCGTGCACTACAAGCAGTGGGAGCGGCTTGCCACTTCGATGGGGTACTGGTACCTGGTGGAAGTCGTCGGGTTCGTCCTCCTTCCGACCGCCCTCTTCCTTCAGGCGATCCGGAAGCGCAGCGTGAAGATGGTGCGGTTCACCGCCTTCCTCACGGCGGTGGGGGTGATCCTGAACCGGCTCAACGTTTCCGTCATCGCGTTCAAGTGGTACGAGCCCGTCCGGTACTACCCCTCGTGGATGGAGATCGAGGTGACGATGGCCATCATCTGCATGGAGCTCTGGGTCTTCCGGTGGGTGATCAACCGGATGCCCGTTTTCGGTGTGCATCCTGCGGTGGAAGTGGAAGAAAAAACCGCCAGGGACATGGAGGTGGTCGAATGGAAGGCATCCGTTTTATAGATATCTATGCCACGAAAGGCATCGAATATCTCATCGTCATCGCGTTCCTGGCGGCGTTCGTCCTCTTTTGCCGCTACCTGTACCGGCCTCGCGAGACGGCCGCGGGCACGAGGATTGCGCCGGAGAACATCACCAGGTTCCGTGTCCCCGAAGGGCTTTTCTATCACCAGGGTCACAGCTGGCTTCGGCCGGAGCCGGGCTCCATCGGCGTCGTCGGGCTGGACGACTTCGCCCAGAAGCTCGTCGGCAGGATGGATTCCATTGAGCTTCCCGGCGTCGGTTTCCGCATGGCGCAGGGGGACAAGGCGTGGGACCTGATCGTCGATTCCGTGTACCTCCCGATGCTGTCCCCGGTGGACGGCGAGGTGGTCGCGGTGAACCAGGAGGTGCTCCGGTCCCCCGACATCCTGCGCCAGGACCCCTATGGAAAGGGCTGGCTGCTCAAGGTGAAGTCCGACAGGATCGCCGCGGACACCAGGAATCTCCTCTCGGGGAAGCTGGCCAGGGCCTGGATGGAGAACGCGCTCGATAAACTCCAGCCGATCAACCCCGAAAACCTGGGTCCGGTCATGGCGGACGGCGGTCTCCCGATCGAAGGGATCGCGCGGGCCATCGGCGGCGATAAATGGGACGAGGTGGCAAGGACGCACCTGTTGACGGACGGGGAGTGAAACGAATCGATGGCGCCGGCGGGGACACTCCTTCACGGGGGGCATTGGGGGGACACTCTTTCAACGTGCTACTTGAGCTAAAGAGTTTCCCCCCGTGGTTGAATGGGTGTCCCCCTGATTGCTTTCCGGCTACCGGCCGAGGAAGCGGGCCTCGAATTCCATCCGCGCGAAATATTCCTCTTCGCTCTCCGTCGGCTTCCTCGTCATGGCACCGACCTCCTGTGCATTCGAGAATCGTTTTTCGTCAACACCGGCGAGGCGACAGGTCCGTCCGTCGGTCCGGAAGGCACTGCCCGCTACCGGGATTGTAATACAGGGCCTGCTCGGGCATTAAGGAATTCGGATGGCGATCGCGGATTCGTCTCGGGTTCCGCCATTAATCGGGCGCGGAGTTAAAGAAATCCGACGCCCTTGCCGATGCGTCTTACGGAGCCGGCGGCGGGACCGGCGAGCCAAGCCGGCCTGCGGGGAGCGGAAGGCTGTGGACCTGGTTGTCTGGAACGAAGAGCTAAGCGTAGGGTTGCCTGTCATCGACGGGCAGCATAAAAAGCTCATAGGCATGATGAACGCCGACTACAATGCGCTGCGCAAGGGAGAGGACAGGAAGCAGGCGGGTGAGGTCCTCGACGAACTTTCGCGTTACGCGGCCGTCCACCTGACGTATGAGGAGAGCCTGCTCGAGCGCAGGGGATACCCGGAGCTCGAAAGCCACGTCAGACAGCACGACTACTACAGGGACCAGATACTCATGCTCCGGGAGAGGCACGCCGCCGGGGAGGCTGACGTCGGAGACCTTCTCAAGTTCATGATCGGTTGGTTTAAGGCGCACATTCGCGATGCGGATCAGCGGTACGGGAGCTTCTTAAGTCCCCGCGAAAAAGTCCCCGATACGGCGGGGTAGGCAAAGACGCCCGCCTGCCGCGGCCGTCCCTGGCCGCTTTTCCTCCCTAGCGGCTCACGCTCGCGCATCCTGCGCTCGCTGCGCCGCCCGCCTCCGCGTGCTTCCGCAGCCATCCATGGCTGCTTATTCTCGCTACCCGCTCGGCGCACGCTCCGGAGGCCGAAAACCCGGCCTCGGTCGGCAGCGGGCTCGGTTCGAACCCCGCCTGGCAATGTGAAGCCGCCATCCTTCTCACGGATGGCGTGTTGTTGATAAGTCCCCGGCTATGGGATTACGAGAGAAGGATGGCGGTCCCAGCGGGATTCGAACCCGCGTTTTCGCCGTGAGAGAACTATTTCGCAGCATGTGAAAAATCCCTGAAATTATTCGAATTATCCCAACTAAACGCATATATATCGCCAACTTCCGTTTACCTTGACATACCGGCCCATTCCGCCTATTCTGGCAACATTGTTGGAACTAGTGTTGGAACCAAAACACGGAAGAGGCGGCCTGATGTCGAGAAAATACGAGCGCCACAAGACGCGGTACCCCGGGGTCTATTACATCTGGGGGACCCAGGTCGGGACCGGGAAACGGGAGAAGATCTTCTACATCGCGTACCGGAACCGCAACGGGAAACTCATCGAGGAGAAGGCGGGGCGCCAGTACCAGCACGACATGACGGCAGCCCGGGCGGCCAGTCTCCGTGCCCGGAAGATCGAAGGGGAGCCGTCCCGGAAAGAACAGCGGGAGGCGGCGCGCGCCAAGGCGGCCGCGGAGGAGGGCCGCTGGACGTTCGACAAGCTCTGGAAGAAATGGAAGGACTGCAACGCGAACAAACACGGCCTGGTCGTCGACGACAACCGCTACCGGATTCATCTCAAGAAGCTGTTCGGAGACAAAGAGCCGAAGGATGTTTCTCCCTTCGAGGTGGACAAGCTCCGCGTGAGTCTCCTGAAGGGGAAGCCGCACGCGCCCGGGCGGACATGGGACCCCAAGGCCAAACGGCGGGCCGATGAATCGAAGGAGAAGCGGCAGGCGGCC
>JACRIV010000094.1 GCA_016220005.1 Deltaproteobacteria bacterium | reverse complement strand
TCGCCCGCGGATTCGTGGACCCAGACCTTGACGATCTGGGAAGCGGTGTTGTCGGCCCTCGATGCCTCCACCGTCCACATTTCGTATTGGGGCATGTCGGAGCTCGAGGACTGGTTCGCCGACTGCTGGCCCCCGGTGGAAGCGTCGTCCCGCCCCTTGCACAGGTTCGTGTCCACCTGGGCCTTGTACGCCCCCCTGTTGAGCATCGCATCGTACCGCGTCTGGGCCATCATGCAGAGGATCTCGTTCACCGTGTTGAACGACTCGACGGACCGCTCCTCCACGTAGACGTTGGCCCTGTCGTTGTTGTAGTCCGAGTTGGCGGGCACGGGCGGGGCCGTCATGATTCGCATCCCCAGGACCTGGCCTTGCGCTCCGCCCGACTGGGCATCCACCACGCTCACCTTTTCGGCGACTGTCAGCGCCCCAACCTGACCGGAGCCGCCGCTGCCGGCGCTTCCGCCGCCTCCGCCGCCGCAAGAGGAGAACAAGAGCGCCATGGATAATAGGAGGACGAAGTACCCGGATGTCTTACGCATTTTAGCTGACCCTCCTTTCGCGGCTGGGATTGGACCGCACTGATGTGTTGACTGACCGCACTGTCCAAATGGCCGTTCGATAGTATTTTCGGAATCCGGAAGAAGAACTTTAGAAGAACTTTAAAGGATGAAAAACGGGTAATTAAGCCATGTGTGGTTAGATTAATCGATGCTTATCGGAAAAACGGCGGAAGAACTTCAGGAGCAAAAGGAAAGGGCCCCGTGGGGGGCCCTTTCGGCGAAACCTGGCATGGCCGTTCGCGCGGTTTTTTTTAAAGCTTGCCGACGAGGATGAACGCGATGACCAGGGTGTAGATGACCAGGGACTCGATCAGCGCGAGACCGACGATCATCGGAATGAAGATCTTGGGCTGGGCGGAAGGATTGCGGGCAATCCCCTCCAGCCCGGCGGCGATGGCCCTGGCCTGGCCGAGCGCTCCTCCGAAGGATGCGATCGCTATGCCGAATCCTGCGGCCAGCGCGATGAAGGTCTTGACGTTGCTCCCGCCCGCTGCGGCGGCAGCACCTTCTTCCGCGAAGGCCACGGAGGCCGCTGCCACGACGAGCAGGGCCAGCAGAAGAGAGAAAGTGAGTCTGCGGAACATCGGGTATCCCCCTTTCGAATTATGAGATCCCGCCGGACGGTTCCGCCCGTCCGGCGCGGGTGATGCCCTTGGCCAAGTGCCTCAATTCACAAATACGCTCGCATTCGAGCGCCGCTGCATCCGCTCCGGTTTCGTTGCGCTCCCTCGCCGTACCACCAAGGGTACGCCTCGGTCGCGCGCCTTGCCGGAAGCGGCGCATCGACGCTCTCGGTGCTGACCGTATTTATGAACTGAGGCACCCCGGATCAGTGCTCCTCTTCGTGCGCCACCGCGCCCGCAATGTAGATCATGGAGAGCACGGTGAAGATGAACGCCTGCATGAACGAGACGAAGACGCCCAGGCCGTAGAAGATCGTCGGGACCACGAAGGGGACAAGCCCCAGGAAGATCGAGACGACCATGTGGTCGCCGGTAATGTTCCCGAAGAGACGCAGCGACAGGGACATCGGCCTCGCCAAGTGCGAGATGAGCTCGATCGGCAGCATGATCGGCGACAGCCACCACAGCGGGCCCAGGAAGTGCTTGAAGTAGGCGATCCCGTGCTCCCGCACGCCGAAGTAGTGCGTCGACAGGAAGATGGTTACCGCAAGGCCCACCGTGATGTTCATCTTGTCCGTGGGCGGGGCGAACCCGGGGATGAGCCCCAGGAGGTTCATGAACAGGATGAACGTGAAGCAGGTGGCAAGCAGCGGCATGTATTTTTTCGCGTGGTGCCCCATGATGTCCTCGGCGATCCCCATGAGGAAGCCCAGGATAAGCTCGAGGACGTTGCGTAAAGTGAAACGGGGCTCCGGGATGACCATCTCCTCCGGCTTCTTCCCGCCGACGGCCACCATGGAGGCGACGATGAGCAGGATGGCGATCATGAACGCGGAGAGGACGTATTGCGGGACGTGCACCGGGAGGAGCTGGAACCAGGAGAACGGCTCATGTCCGCCCATGGACGCCATCGCCGTTGCGGGCAGCAGGCAAAGCCCCAGCACTCCCCCGATCCATCTGCGCATCTCCCCGGTCCTCCTTGGAAATCCTGAATTCCCTATGTCTTGACCGCCCGCGTGAGCCCCTCCAGGAGGATCCCCAGGAAGAGGCACGACAGGCCGAGCAGAAACCCCAGCATATCGAACCAGCCGGACCGGACGACGAGGTAGACGACCGCCACCAGTCCGAGGAACTTGAGCACGTACTGGACGACGAAGGCCTTCCGGATCGTCCCCTCGCCCGAGAACGCCTTCGAAAGGATCTTCCGGATGAGGAAGAAATTCCCGTAGGCGATGACCGCGCCGCATGCGGCGCCGGGAAGCATCCGGAAGCGTCCGGCGACGGCGATCCCGACCAGGATCACCAGGGCGGAGAGGAGGATCTTCCTCTCCGCGGACCGAAGGGATGGGGCGCCCGGATCGGCTTTGCCCGCGTCATTCCCCACCGGGCTTCCTCTTTTTCTCTTCGTCCTTTTCCAGGTCTTTTTCCGACCGGAGAGCGGCCCGGTACAGGCTCCGTACCCCCGCCGCGAACCCCAGGCCGATCCATATTACCGTGAGCCAGGGAGTGGTCCCGAGCCACTTGTCCAGGTAATACCCGATGGCCAGGCCGATTATGACCGACATGGCCATTTCCAGGCCCAGGGCGCTGTACTTGCCCAGTTCCCGGTAGAACGCCTTGCGGTCCTTGTTATCGGTCACGGCGGTAAAAACCTAAGTTTCCTATCACATCTTCGGAGAGGCCGTCAACCTGAAAACTGCCGGAGGACCTCCCGCGCCGCAGCGATTGTCCGGTCCAGGTCCGTTCGGGTGTGTGCCAGTGAGACGAATCCCGCCTCGAACTGCGAGGGGGCGAGGTAGATCCCCTGCGAGAGCATCCCGTGGAAATATCTCGCGTACGCGGACGTGTCGCTTCGCTTCGCCGTCGCGTAATCGACGACCGGCCCCTTCTGGAAGAAGATGGTCCACATCGACCCCACCCGGTTGGTATGAGTCGGGACGCGGGACCGGGCGAAGACCCCGTGCAGCCCTTCCGCCAGGTAGTCGGCCTTCTCCCCGAGCTTTCCGTAGGCCCCCTTCTTCGCCAGCTCGGTGAGGCAGGCGATCCCCGCCGCGACCGCCAGGGGGTTCCCCGACAAGGTGCCCGCCTGGTAGACCGGGCCGACCGGCGAGAGGGCGTCCATCACGTCTTTCCGCCCGCCGAAGGCGCCGACGGGGAGTCCCCCGCCGATGATCTTGCCCAGCACCGTAAGATCGGGTGCGATCCCGTAAAGCTCCTGCGCCCCGCCGAAGGCGACGCGGAACCCCGAGATCACCTCGTCGAAGATCAGGAGCGCCCCCTCCCGCTTCGTGATTTTCCGCAAGCCCACGAGGAACCCGGGGGCGGGCAGGACGACCCCCATGTTGCCGGGGACCGGCTCGACGATCACCGCGGCGATC
>JACRIV010000007.1 GCA_016220005.1 Deltaproteobacteria bacterium | reverse complement strand
CCGCCGGCAGGGATATCGACCGGAAATATTCGATCGTTCGCAAGAGCCCTTCCCGGATAGGCACCTTGGGCTCCCAGCCGAGCTTCTCCTTTGCCAAGGTGATGTCCGGCTTCCTGCGGACGGGGTCGTCCTGGGGGAGGGACTTGTACACGATCTCCGAGGAGGACCCGGTGAGCTCCAGGATCATCTCCGCCAGCTGCTTGATGCTGTACTCACCCGGGTTGCCGAGGTTGACCGGCCCCACGAACTCGTCCTGGTCCATCATCGCCATCATCCCGCCGACCAGGTCGTCCACGTAGCAAAAGGCGCGCGTCTGGCTCCCCGAGCCGTAGACCGTGATCGGCTTGTTCTGCAGCGCCTGGAGGATGAAGTTGGACACCACCCGCCCGTCGTTGGGGTGCATCCGCGGTCCGAAGGTGTTGAAGATGCGGATGACGCGGATCTGCAGCTTGTGCTGGCGGTAGTAATCGAAGAAGAGCGTCTCGGCGCACCGCTTGCCCTCGTCGTAGCAGTTGCCGCAAAAGGCGGCCCGCCCGTGGCGGCGCACGCAGATGACGTGGTTCTTGACGTCAACGCAATACACCTTGCCCCCGTAGCGAAGCCGTTCCGGCTCCACCAGCTTCGCCTCGACCGGAGGCCGGAGGTTGACGCGGTAGATGTCGCGACCGGGTGTGAGTGACTTCGACGCCGCGTACCCGCACCGCAGCGCCAGCTCCTGCACATCATCGGCGAGACGTCCCGACTTGGTCCAGTAGCACACGCTGTCGCCGCGCCGGGAGCCGTCGCCGAGGATGAGAGCATCGAGCAGGATCATCGATTGACGCCGTGAGAGCCTGAGCAACTCGCGCGGGATGTACTTGTCGCCCGCCTTGCCGAGCGGCGCGAGGATCTCGACGAGCTGCTTGCTGCAGATGCGGAGCTGGTGGTCGTCCGAGGTGAAGAATTTGAACCCGAGGCGCTCGAGGCAGCGAATCATGCGGTCACGGCCGTCGCCCTCTGCCTGCGCAATGAGGATGTTGTAGTCCGCGGTGTCGTAGTCGCGGCCGCCCACCTCCCGCACCCGGCGCCGGACGTGTACACAGCCTTCCGAAATGTAGTAGCCGAGGAATTCCAGCCAGTCGTCCATGCGGATGCGCGCCACCTGGACCTTGGCGTCGCGCGGCGGCACGTCGAGATCGAACCACTCGACCTCCTCGCCGTCGAAGTCGGCGCCGGTCGGGACGCGCCACCCATGCCAGTGACGAGGCTCGTCCGCCCGCAGGAACCTCATCTTGCCGGTCTTGCCGCGCACGTACATACGGTGGTTGGGGGTTACCGCAAAGTCGTACGTGGAGTTGGCAAAGCGCAGAAGATCACCCACGTACGGGTAGGCGATGATCTCGTCGGGGATGTGGTACTCGACCTCGCCCGCCTCGGTCAAGGTCGCGACTGCCGTGCCCTGCCGCAGCGCGGGGAACGCTACCCAGCCCTGCTCGGTGAGAATCTCCGTCTCGGCGTCGTAGCAGGCGCGGGGGCCGATCGGGTTGACGTTCCCCCAGTACGTCTCCTTCTGCGGGTGCTCGGCCGGGTTGCCGTAGATCTCGGAGGTCGAGGACTGCAGGATCTTTACCTTGAGGCGCTTGGCGAGCCCCAACATGTTGATCGCGCCGTGGACGCTGGTCTTGGTCGTCTGGACGGGATCGAACTGGTAGTGGACCGGCGAGGCGGGGCAGGCGAGGTTGTAGATCTGGTCCACTTCCACGTAGAGCGGCCAGGTGATGTCGTGGCGCATGAACTCGAACATCGGGTTGCCGAGCAGGTGGAGGATGTTCTGCCGGCGGGAGGTGAAGAAGTTGTCGACGCACAGGACCTCGTCCCCGCGCGCCAGCAACCGCTCGCACAGGTGCGACCCGATGAACCCCGCCCCGCCCGTTACCAGGATCCGCTTCATATTCGCTCCTTAAAGTTACTTAACCCCAGGGACGTTCTTAAACTTTTTAATGAATGCTCCAAAAAACTTTATCTGGGGGACGTTCTTCAACTTTCGGTTGTGTCCCCTTCTTGAAAGTTGAAGAACGTCCCCGAACTTCAGATAAAGTTTTTTTGGACCGTCCCCTGCATTAAAAAGTTTAAGAACGTCCCCGACTTTAAGTTTTTCGCTCCGTTCGGGCCCGTTCGTACCACTCGATGGTCCGGCGCAGCCCCTCTTCAAACGAGGTGCGGGCGACGAAGCCGAACTCCTCCTTCGCGCGCGACGTGTCCAGCACGCGCCGCGGCTGGCCGTCCGGCTTGGTGAGGTCGCGCACGACCTCCCCCTTGTACCCGGTCAGGCGCCGGATCATCTCGATCAGGCTGGTGATCGCGATCTCCTGTCCCGCGCCGATGTTGACCGGCTCCGGCTTGTCGTACCGCTCCGCCGCCAGCACGATCGCCTCGGCGGCGTCGTCCACGTACAGGAACTCCCGGGAAACGGGCACTCCCTTGTAGCAGCCGCTCCCCCACACCACCACCTGGGGCGCTTCCGATTCCCTCGCGTCCACGAACTTCTGGATCAGCGCGGGGATGACGTGGGACTTATCGGGCTCAAAGAAGTGGTCCCTAGGGCCGTAGAGGTTCACCGGCAGGAGGTAGATCACGTTGAAGCCGTATTCTTCCCGGTATGCTTCGCCCATCACCATAAGCGCCTTCTTGGCGATGCCGTACGGGGCGTTGGTCGCTTCGGGGTACCCCTCCCACAGGTCGTCCTCCCGGAAGGGGATCCGCGGCGGGCGGAAGGGATAGGCGCACACCGTTCCTATCTGGACGAATTTCTCGACTCCGGCCTTGCGGGCCTCCTCCATCAGGTGGAGCCCCATCGCCGCGTTGTCGTAGAAAAGGGCACCGGGATGCATCCGGTTCCACCCGATCCCGCCCGCGTTTGCGGCCAGGTGGATAACGATCTCCGTCCCCGCCACCGCCTTCGCACACGCTTCCGGGCGGCGGAGGTCGAACTCGGCGGACCGGGGGACAAGGATGTCGGTCCGGTACGCTCCCCGCTCGACGAGCTTGCTGACGACCGGCTCCCCGAGAAACCCCGCCCCCCCCGTGACCAGGATTTTTTTGCCCGCGAAAAAGCTCAACTTGATACCAGGGACGTTCTTAAACTTTTCAATTCTTCAACTTCTTTACGAGTCGACAACGTCCCTCTCTTTTTGCTGCGGCGCATATTAAAAAGTTTAAGAACGTCCCCGTCTTAAAGTTTTGAGCCGACGGGGAAGCCGTTGGTGGCGAGGATCCTGCGCCCCTCGCCGGGAGGGGTCACACCGGCCTCCTCCATGTCGGCGTCCACCATGATCCGGACCAGCTCCTTGAAGGTGATCTTCGGCTCCCAGCCCAGGAGCTTCCTGGCCTTGGTCGCGTCCCCGATCAGGTTCACGACCTCGGTGGGACGGAAATACTTCGGATCGATCTTCACGTATTCGTTGCAGTCGAGCCCCGCGTAGGAGAACGCCTCTTCGAGGAACTCCCGCACCGAATTGGTCTGCCCGGTGGCCACGACGAAATCGTCCCCGCTGTCGTGCTGGAGGATCCGCCACATCGCCTCGACGTATTCGCGCGCGAACCCCCAGTCCCGCCTGGCATCGAGGTTCCCCAGGAACAGCTCCTTCTGCCTCCCCGCCTTGATGTTGGCGATCGCGCGGGTTATCTTCCGGGTGACGAACGTCTCGCCGCGGCGCGGCGACTCGTGGTTGAAGAGGATCCCGTTGCTCGCGAACATCCCGTACGCTTCGCGGAAGTTCACCGCCATCCAGTAGGAATACACCTTGGCCGCTCCGTACGGGGAGCGGGGGTAGAAGGGGGTCTTCTCGTTCTGCGGCGGAGGCGAAGCGCCGAACATCTCGCTGGAGGAAGCCTGGTAGAACCTGGCCTTCCCCCCCGCCCGCCGCACCGCCTCGAGGATGCGGGTCGTGCCGAGGCCCGTGACATCGCCGGTGTACTCCGGGATGTCGAAGGAGACGCGGACGTGGCTCTGCGCACCCAGGTGGTAGATTTCGTCGGGCTGGACGTTGTAGATGAGGTTGGTGAGCTGGCCGGAGTCGGAGAGGTCCCCGTAATGGAGGAACATCCGCGCCCCGGGGACGTGGGGGTCGACGTAGATGTGGCCGAGGCGCCCCGTGTTGAAGGTGGAGGCCCGGCGGATCAGTCCGTGGACCTCGTACCCTTTGGACAGCAGGAGCTCCACCAGGTACGATCCGTCCTGGCCGGTGATGCCTGTGATGAGCGCCTTGGGCATGACCTCGTCCTCAAAGTTACTTAAGACCAGGGACGTTCTTCAACTTTTTAAAATCCCCGCTTCCATCGAGGAAAAAGTTGAAGAACGTCCCCGAGTAAAGTTTTGAACGTATGCGATCTTTGCATTGTAAACGGTTGCTGGGGGATAATTCAACGATGGACCCGATTTCGCTCCTTCAGGAATATATCCGGATCGACACGTCCAATCCTCCGGGAGACTGCCGCGCGGCGGCGGACCTTCTCTGCAAGGTCCTCGTGGAAAACGGCCTCACCCCCATCATGTTCGGCGCGAGGCCCGAGAAGCCCAACGTCCTGTGCCACGTCGGCGGGACGGAAGAGCCCGCCCTGGTCCTCATCCATCATATGGACGTGGTGCCGGCCCGGGCGGAAGAGTGGAGCGTCCCCCCGTTCTCGGGGGAGATCCGGGACGGCTTCCTGTTCGGCCGGGGGACCCTGGACACCAAGGGGCTGGGGGTAGCCCACCTGTGCGCCGCTGCGGCGGCCGCGCGGTCGGGCAGGCTCAAGCGAAAACTCTATTTCGTGGCCAACTCCGACGAAGAGGTCGGGGGAACGGAAGGGGCCGAGCACTTCATCCGGAATCTTCCCATCTCCTTCGGCCGGGCCTTCGGGATGAACGAGGGCGGCGTGGGGGTGCGGGACCTCTTCGGCGAGGGGAACTTCTTCCTGCTGAACATGTGGGAGAAGGGGCCGCTCTGGCTCAAGCTCAAGGCATCGGGGCGGGCGGGCCACGGCAGCCGCCCGTCGGAGAGGGACGCCCCGGCCCGGCTCAGCACGGCGATGGCGCGGATCGCGGCCCACCGGGAGCTGGCCCGGCTCACCGACCCCGTGCGGGAGATGCTGCGCGTCCTGTTCGCCCAGGGGCGGATCGGGCTCGACCCGGACACGCTCGACGGCGGCCCGGGGGACACGGAGCGCCTGGAGGCGTTCGCGAAGGCGTACCCGGAGACCGACCCGCTCCTGCGCAACACCTTCGCCATCACCACGCTGTCGGCGGGTTTCAAGCCCAACGTGATCCCCGCATCGGCGGAGGGGACGGTCGACGTGCGGATCCTCCCCGGCGAGGACCCCGAAGCAGTGGCGTCGCGAGTGCGCGCCCTGGTCCGGGAGTTCGACGTAAGCGTGGAGGTCCTCTTCGCGGAGAGGCCGTCCGGATCCCCCCGGGGGCCGCTCTTCGACGCGGTAGCGGACGCGGTCCGTTCCGTCCACCCCGACGCCGTGGTGCTCCCCTACATGTCCACAGGGTTCACCGACTCCCGGTTCTTCCGATCCGTCGGCGTGGAGACCTACGGGCTGATGCCGCTTCTCCTTGCGCGCGAGGACATGGGCCGGATCCACGGCGTGGACGAGAAGATCCCGGTGGCGGGCGTCACCGAGATGACGTCGGTCATCGCCGCGCTGATCGAGGGGTGGAACGCGACGTCATAACGCGGAGCCGAGACTCCGCAGCAGAATGGCGGCGATCCGGCCGGCCGCCTCGCCGTCCCAGAGCGGAGGGACCGCCCCGCGCTTGGCCTTGCCGGAGAGGATCTCCCGGGCGGCGGACAGTATCGCCTCCGGCTTCGTGCCCGCGAGGTAATTCGTGCCGAGCTCCACGGTCACGGGACGTTCCGTGTTCTCGCGGATGGTGATGCACGGCACGCCCAGCGCGGTGGTTTCCTCCTGCAGGCCCCCGGAATCGGTGAGGACCACGGCCGCGCCCCGGACCGCGTACAGCATGTCGAGGTAGCCGACGGGATCGATCATCGTGACTCCCGTCCCGTCGATGCCGAACGCCTGGAGCTTCGCCCGCGTCCGCGGATGAACCGGAAAAAGGACCGGGATCCGCCGTGCGATCTCCGAGATCGCCCCCCAGAGGGGCAGCAGCGTGTCCGGGGAGTCGACGTTGGAGGGCCGGTGAAGCGTGAGCGCCGCGTAGCGGCGCGCGCCGCGGCAGAACTCCCCCACGGCCGGGGAAGGCGAAAACTCCCCCGACTCGACCCGGGAGAGGTTCCGTTTCAGGGTGTCGATCATCACGTTGCCCACGAGGAAAATCCGCTCCGCCGGCACGCCCTCGGCGCGAAGGTTCCGGATCCCCGACTCCTCGGTGACGAAAAGGAGGTCGCTGATCGCGTCGGTCAGCTTCCGGTTGATCTCCTCGGGCATCTCCGCGTCGAAGGAGCGCAGGCCCGCCTCCACGTGTGCGACCTTGACCCCCAACTTCCTCGCGGTCAGGGCGCAGGCGATCGTGGAGTTGACGTCCCCCACGACGACCACGAGGTCGGGCCGGTCCGCAAGGAGCGCCTCCTCGAAGGCGACCATGATCCGGGCCGTCTGGGAGGCGTGAGATCCCGAGCCAACCTCGAGGTGACGGTCCGGCTTTGGGATCCGGAGATCACGGAAGAAGATGTCCGACATGTTCTCGTCGTAATGCTGGCCCGTGTGGACGATGGATACCCGCAGGTCGATCCCCGCGGAGCGGGCCGCTTCCCGCCCGGCATGGAGCGCGTGGACAACCGGCGCCACCTTCATGAAATTGGGCCGGGCCCCTGCGACGATCGCGATCAGCCTCTTTTCGCTCAACGGCTCGGCTCCTCCTCTATGGCTCGCGGCGCGCCCCGGCCCGGCGGAACGGAGAAGATCTCCTCGTACGCGGATGCGATCGCCTCGACGCGGTAGGCGGAGAGGAAGTCCGCAAGCGACTCCGGCGCAACACCTTGCGCCCTTTGGATGAAACGGGCCAGCTTGTCGATCGTTTCCCGGGCGGGGGGACCCTCGTTCTCCATGAGGCGCAGGGACGCGGGATAGGCTCCGAAGAACTCCGCGGAACAGTCATCGGCCGATTGTACCAGATTGATGACCGGTTTCCCCGACCCGGCGTATTCCACCACCTTGCTCGGGAGCTGGTATGCCGTGGCGTTCCCGATGTGGACAAGACAGGACGCCTCCGACATCGCCCGAAAGACTGTCGGGCGGTCCACCATCCCGTGGAGGAAGATCTTTCTTCCCAACATACCCGCATACGGCAGGAAGAACTCCCGGCAGTCGTTGATGTTGCCGACGAAGTGGAGCGAGAGACGGTCGCCCAGGTTGGTCTTCAGCAGCCCCTCGAAAAGGCGGAGAAGATATTCGGGGCTCCGGACGGCTCGATACAGCGTCCCGATGAAGACCAGCCGGATCCCCGCATCCTCGGGGAACACCCGGTCCCGCCCCGGCCCCCGGTCCTCGATCGACAAAAGGGGCGGAATGACGCGGATCTTCGAGGCGGCGCGGGGGAACAGCGCCGCGTATTTCTCGAAGGTCGGCCGGTTGGTGACCGCGACCGTATCGGCCAGCGAGAACACGTTCTGTTCCGCCCTGAAATTCAACCGCTTGTACAGCGACGGGTTGTTCACCGGCGTCACATCCTGAAAGCAGAAGGGATCGCCGATGTCGGCGATCCATCGGAGGGTCCCGAAATCTTTTTTCAAGCGGAGCCCCGCCATGTGGGCGGTGAATGGGTCGGAGACGCTGAGGAATCCATCGTACCCGCCTGTGGCCAACAGCCGCCTTGCCGCTTTGACCGCAGGGAAATACCACGTGGCCGCGTAGTCGGGCCACCGCACCTTCTTCCAGGTCCGGTCGCTCATCCAGTGGGCGACGGAAGCAAGGCCCGATGCCGGTCCCGCGCCCCCGCCGCCGCGCAAGGTCTCTCTCCCGGGGCTGGCCGGGGATGCGGCCTCTCTCCCCAGCCGGTGTTTAAGCCTTTCGAGGATCGCGCCGCCGACCCTGTGAACCTGCACGCCGTTCCGCTCCCCTTCCCGTGGCACTCCCGGAGTCCGGACCGTGACAACATCCACTCGATGCCCCTTGCAGGCCCAGTATTCGGCGATGGAGGACCATCGGAACGCCCGAGGGTGCAGGGCGGGGGCATATCGGTAGGTGAGGACGAGGAGCTTCAGGCTACCCACGGCGCACCCCGTAACCCGGAGAGAAGGGGGGAGCCTCGGTGCAGTTTGGGCGCCCGTCCGCTGCGTAGCCCGGTGCGCGGAGCGGCACGCCTGCTTCGGTGATATCGACGATCCGCACTCCGCGGAGGAAGAGCTCGACCACCCGGTAGACCGGTTCCCCGAAGCCGCGGTGCGTCCCGATGAACCCTTCCTCCCCGAAATGGAGGCACTGCGCGCCTGCCTCGTCTCCCAATTGGAACAGCCCGAGGTCGAGCCGGCCCGGCTCCCGGCCGTCGGCCGCATGGGGAGCAAAATGGGCGTTCACGGACCGGTATTCGTTCCGCCTCTCGGGCAGGGCGGTGTAGAGATAGGTTCCGGGGTCCAGGATCCGATCCTCCCCGTCGACGCACAGCGCGACGGACAGCTGGTCGTTGTGGGCGTGGCCGCCGTTGCCGTTCTGGCCCACGGTCCCACAGCGGATGGCGAGGAACAGGCGCTCGGACCGAAAGATGTAGAGCCCGAAATCGGAATAGGCGGCAAGCGTCATCCCCGAAAGGAGCCCGTACCCGGGGATATCGATATCGAGGATCTTCCGCCGCTCCTGCGGCAGCGATTCCCACCGGGTGCGCATCCGCTCCCACTCGTCAAGGGAGCCTGTGCGCATCCGGGCCGCGTCCCGCGGCGCGCCGGGCTGCCGGACCGACGGGAGGCGGAGATCCCCCGCAAGCCCTTGGACGATGCGGGTCTCCAGCCAGCCGTCGCCCGCGAAAGAGGCAAAATCCTCCCGGCCGAAGAGCCCGTTCAGGGCCGCGAGGAGATGGCGGTGGTCCAAGTGGTCCTCGTCCAGGAACAGGCTCTCGCCGGGCATTTCGTCATAGTCCCGAAGGTTCGCGTACCGCTTCCTTGCGAGGCCCACCGATATCGGATGGTGCACCGGCTGGAGCTTGAGGAACCGCCCGCTGTCGTTGTCGCCGACCTGAAGGACGCGCCCGTCCGGCTTGGTGGCATCGATCGTGAATTCCCCCATCCTCTCCAGCCGCTCGAAATGCGAGCGGGGGAACGGGACGGAAGGGCCGCCGCCGGCAAGGGGGTACAGGGGGACCGGAGCGGGCGCCAGCCCGGGCTGGCCGCTGAAACACCGGTGGTCGTATCCCTCGAGCGCCTTCCGCTTTTCTTCCGGAAGCCCAAGCACGAGGGCCGTCGAGTAGAGCACGATCTCCGCGGAGAGGCGGTGGTAGCAGGTGGACGCCTCGAAGTTGCTCCCTTCCGCGTGAAACTGCTCCGCCGTTTCCTTGACCAGCTCCTGTACGGCGAAGGCGAGCCACGCGTCCGTCTCGAGCGTCCGGGGGAGGTAGGCCGCCACGAAGAGGAGCCCGCCCACATCCGCCAGGTAGTGGTTGCTCCGCAAGTCGACGAACCATTCCAGGTTCCCCGCGATGAACCGCCCGTGGTCGTAGGCGCTGCGCGCAAGCTCCGCCGCAAAGGGCTCGTCGAACGTCGCGCCGAACGCCCGGAACAGGTCGTAGGCCGCGAGCCAGTTCGCCACCCGGATCGCGACGTCCATCGTGCAGGCCCAGTTCACGCCGAAGCGCGGCGGATTGGTCGCGGCGAAATCCAGCACCTGGTTGCGGAACTCGCGGGCGTAGGTCTCCGGCGGGAGGAAACCGGCCTGCCCGTCACGCGAAAGGGCGTATGCCCAGGCAAACTGCGCCAGGTGGTGCATCCGTGCAAGTTCCCGGGGGACCTTGATGTCTGCTCCCGGCAGGTGGCCGTAGGGAACATTGCGGTACCAGACACTCTCGGGCCATCGGTACCCGGATTTGAAGTCGAGGTGCCAATCGATGGGAACGTGCCCTTCGTCCACCAGGCGCCAGATCCTCCTGGAATGAGGCAGGTTGGGCGGGTTGATCCTGCCGGTAAGCCAGCGGCCTTCGGCGTCGGCGTCAACCGGCCTTCCCGAGCCGAAGCGGCGCCCCTCGAGGCCCGCGCAAGCCATTCCGTGCTTCTGCTCGACCCAGCCCGATCCGAGCACGTCGAACCGATGGGCGGCATACAGACCGGAAAGACGGGCGATCCGCTCGCCCAGGGGGCGAAGCGTTTCGAGGGGGACCGGGCGGAAGCAGCGATAAAGCCCTGACGGACGGGAGAAAAGGGGCTCCGAGTACGTAGGGAAAACGGCGTCCCTCCATTTTCTCCACCACGCACCCGCTTCGCGGCGGGCGATCTCCGCGGCGCGCCGCGCGGCCACGTGAGGCGGAAGGGTCCCTGCTTTCTTCAGGTAATATCCGATCTTCATCGACACCGCTCGGACAGCTTCTCGACGATCTTTCGCGTGTGCTCCTTCCAGGTGTGTTTTTCGGAGGCTTCCTGCCTGGCGGCCCTGCCCAGGCGGTCACGCAGCTCCTTGTCGTCGATCAGCTTCTTTATGCCTGCGGCCAGGGAATCGGGGTCCCCCGGCGAGA
The DNA here is from genome assembly GCA_016220005.1 of Deltaproteobacteria bacterium. GTDB lineage: Bacteria > Desulfobacterota > Deferrimicrobia > Deferrimicrobiales > Deferrimicrobiaceae > JACRIV01. Next base: position 2,594 of record JACRIV010000007.1, on the reverse strand, counting down.
CCATCCAGGCGGTGCGGCCCTGCTCGAGGATCTCTCCGATCTGGTCCAGGTCGGAGGCGACGATCCCCTTCCCCATCGCCATGTACTCGAAGAGCTTCGTGGGAGAGCCGAAGAACGGCGTGCCGTCGGGATTGGGCACGTGAGGGGACACCAGAATGTCGCAGGCGGCAAGATGAACGGGACCTTCTTCCTGGGGGACCGACCCGGTGAGCACGCAGGCATCGGAAACGCCATGCGCGGCCAGACGCTCCCGCACCTCCGGCATCGTATTGCCGTCTCCGATCATCAGCAGCCGCACTCGTTCGCGGCATTCGGGAAACTGTCCCAGCAGTCGCCCGAAGGCGTCCGCAAGCACGTTCGCCCCGTGCCACTTCCCGAAGGTGCCGATGAAACCGACGACGAATCTCCCTGACAGGCCGTACTTCCTGCGCACGGAAGAGCCGTCCACCTCGGGCGAGTATCGGTCGGTATCGACTCCGTTGGGGTTCACGAGGATCTTGCCCGGATCGATCCCCCGGGCGGCAAGCTCGTCCCGCATCGGCGCGCTGACCACGACCACCAGGTCGGCCGCCGCGAGGTTCAGCGTCTCGATCCGCTCCGAGAGCGCTTCGTACCGGAGTGGCTTCCCCCAGTTCCGGTTGATCCAGACCTCCGACCCGTTGTACTCCAGCACGAACGGCACGCCCCGGCGCCGCGCCAGCGTCGCCCCGGAATAGTTGTTCAGGCTGTACCGCTGGTACACGAACGCGGTTTTCCTGCTGCCGAGGCACTGCTCGGCTTCCCGGTCGAAGCGCTCGCTGAACCGGATCCCCGGCAGCTCGCCGAAGTCCGCGAACCGGCCGTCGAGCCGGATCACGTGCGTCTCGATGTCCTCCCGGACGGTGGGGATCCGGTCCGTCGTGAGGAAGACGGGGGCGGCCGCGAAACGGTCCAGCTGATTCAGGACTCCGGCGATGTGGCCGACCGAGCCTCCGGAGCGGAGGCCGAAGACCAGGTCCGTCCTCAGATACGCCGGCGTGGCCGACAGGTCGAGGCGGGGCGGCGCCCCCGCGTCCGCCGGCCCGGCGCGAAGGAGCGCCTCGACTTCCGCGGCGACGCGGCGGAGCAGCCCCCGCTTGCCCACCAGGTCACTTAACGCCCGAAGGAAGAGGGCCGCGAGCGTTCCCGGGCCGATCCTGCGGACGTTCCCCTCCTCGTCCTGGAAGGTGCAGGGCCCCCGCCCGAGCAGGCGCAGCAGTAGCGCGGAGTTGAACGGCTTGGTCATGACGGCGAGGCTGTAGGTGAGGAGCCGGGCCTCCCGGTACCGGAAGAGCAGGCGGAGGATCTCCCCCTCTAGGATCCGGCGGCGGAGTTCCTCGAACCGGACGACGTCGGTATCGGCGGCGGCGGCCGGCGGCCCGGTCGCCCCTCGGAGCAGGAGGAGTTTGCCCGCCGTCATCGCCGCCCCACAAACAGGACGAAGCTCGCCAGGAATTCCCGGAACGCCTCCATGTCGAAGAGCAGGCGGTAGAGGCGCTTCCGGATCCTCCTCCTCCTCCCGCTTTTCCCCGAGAAAGGCACCAGCGCGAGCGTGAGAGTCTCGAACAGGCTCCGGGCGACGATCTCCCGGAACGCGGCGAAGTGGAGGCCGTTCAGGTTCCGCGTGATCTCGGGGTGGTACTTCGTCGCAACGACCTCGTCGAACGGCTCGTACACCTCCCCATGGCGCGGGTCGAGGAGCCGGTGGTTCAGGCCCGCCGCCCAGGTCTTCATCGGAAGGAGGTAGTGCAGCCCGGGAAGGGTCAAGGCCCGATCCAGGTGATGGGCATACATCATCCGGAAGGACGGGAACTTGGCGACCAGGATCCCGCCGGGCCGGAGCATGCGTGCGCACTCGGCAACGACCTTTTCCGGGTCGGACACGTGCTCGAACACGTCCTCCATGAGGACGACGTCGAACCGCCCGCCTTCGTACGGCATCTCTTCCGCGAGCCCGGTCGTGAAGAAGCAGTTCCCGATCCCCTTTCGCCGCGCGAACGCGGCCGACGCCTCCGGCTCGTAGACCCCGGGAAGATCGAACGCGTGGATCGTTTTCATCCGCGACATCTCCGCGTAATAGACCGCCTTCCCGCCCCACCCGCAGCCCGCGTCCAGGACCTCCTTCCCGTCCAGCAGATCCCGGGAGACGAGGCCGGAGAGGCTGTCGAAGAACGACGCGCCCTGGGCGTACTCCCACTCCACCTTGGACAGGTCGTCCCCTCCGAACAGGTGCGGCGAGCGGTACCCGGTCTTCCCCCGAAGCCGCGCCAGCGACACGATCGCGTTGACCATCAGGCTCCTCCGGGGGAGCTCGGGGGGGTAAGGGCTCTTTGAAATCCGCGCTTCCACGGGGCCTACTACCGCTTTCCGACCTCCACGAAGGAATATGCGTCCGCCAGGCTTGCCCGCGTGGCGTACCGGCGGACGCGCCGATACCAGAACTTCGTGTCGTACAGGTGATAGCCCCGTCCGAGGTATCGGCCGTCGGGGCGCTCCTTCTTTCCGGCCAGGCCCGGGTTCCTCACGATCTCGGAAACCGGGTGGGGGATGCACGTGTTCGCCATCGGGTCCAGCGT
>JACRIV010000097.1 GCA_016220005.1 Deltaproteobacteria bacterium | reverse complement strand
GGGCACATCCTGGCGGACGCCGCCTGGTTCCTCTTCGTCGGCCTGACGGTCTCGATGGGGCGGGGCCGGTTCACCGACCGGCTCTACCGGGGGATCGTCGGGGTCTGCGCGGGATTCCTCTTTTTCTTCGCGCTGTCGTTCGGATATTTCGGGGTGACGAAGCTTTTCCGGTTGCTGTAAGCCTTACGCAACACCCGCCGCGAGGAGGCCGAAGATGAAGGCTGTTGTGATGGCCGGGGGATTCGGTACGAGGCTGCGCCCGCTGACGGAGAAGCTGCCCAAGCCGATGGCGTACGTGGCCAACCGCCCGATGATGGAGCACGTGGTCCGCCTGCTCGCCAAGGAAGGGATCACCGACCTGGAGGTCCTCCTCTACTTCTATCCCGAGAAGATCACCTCCTACTTCGGTGACGGCTCCCGGTGGGGGACGAAAATCAACTATATCGGGGCGGAGGCCGACTACGGGACCGCCGGTGCGGTCAAGAACGCCGAAGAGCGGCTCTCCGGGACGTTCCTCGTCATCAGCGCCGACATCATCACCGACTTCGATCTTTCCCGTGCCCTCGATTTTCACCGGGAGCGCAAGGCCGCCGTCACGATCGTCCTCACCCGCGTGCCTAACCCCCTTCAGTACGGAATCGTCCTTACCGAGGAGGACGGCCGGATCGTGCGGTTCCTGGAAAAACCGTCCTGGGGGGAAGTGTTCTCCGACACGATCAACACCGGGATCTACATCGTCGAGCCCGAGGTGCTCTCCCTCATTCCGCCGAAGAAGAACTTCGACTTCAGCAAGAACCTGTTCCCGGCGATGCTGTCCCGGGGAGACCGCATCCTGGGATACGTTGCGGAGGGCTACTGGAAGGACGTGGGGAACCTCTCCGAGTACCTGAACGTGCACCTGGACATCCTGGCGGGGAAGGCGGCGATCGAGTTCGAGGGGAAGAAGGCCGGGACGGGACAGGTGTGGATCGGCGAGAACTCCCGGGTGGACTACACCGCCGAGCTCCGGAACGTCGTGCTGGGGAAGAACTGCCAGGTAGGTCCCGGGGTGGTGATGGACAGCGTGGTCCTGGGGGAGGGGTGCGTCGTGGAGGACGGAGCGGTGCTCCAGTCCACCGTCGTGTGGCCCCGGACGCGGATCGGGAAGGGCGCCAGGGTCCTGGAGAACATTGTCGGCTCGGACTGCGTGATCGAGAACGGCGCCTTCCTCGCCGAGCGCGCGGTCGTGAGCGACCACTGCCGCATCGGCGTCGAGGCGGTCGTCAAGGCGAACGTGAAGGTGTGGCCGCACAAGGTGGTGGAGGACGGCGCGGTGCTCTCCTCCTCGCTGATCTGGGGGGAGAAGTGGGCGCGCTCGCTTTTCGGAGCCTACGGCATCTACGGACTGGCCAACCTCGAGATCTCGCCGGAGTTCGCCGCGAAGCTGGGCGCCGCCTACGCGGCCACCTTCGGCAGGAAGGTGGTGCTCTCCACCAGCCGGGACAGCCACAAGGCCTCCCGGATGATCAACCGGGCCATCATGACCGGCATGCTCTCGGTCGGCGTCGACGTCCACGACTACGGGGTGACGCCGCTGCCGGTGGTGCGGTTCCTCGCCCGCAGCCACCGGGACGAGCGGGGCGGGATCCATACGCGCAAGAGCCCCTTCAACCCATCCTTCGTGGACCTCAAGTTCTTCGACGACTCGGGCCTGGACCTCTCGATGGGGCTCGAGAAGAACATCGAGTCGCTCTTCTTCCGGGAGGACTTCGTGCGGGCCGATATCGACGAGACGGGCGAGATCTCCTTTCCGGTGGGAGGGTTCGACACCTATGTCGACGGGTTCCTGAAGACCGTCGACGCCCGCGCGATCAAGGCGCGGGGGTTCAATGTCGTGATCGACTACTCCTACGGCTCCTCCGCCCTGATCTTCCCCCGCATCCTGGGGCAGCTCGGGGTCGAGACGGTGGCCCTGAACGCGATGCTGGACCCGGCGAAGATCACCCGGACGCAAGAGGAGTTCGACAAGGGGCTCCACCACCTGACCGCCATCGCCAGGTCCCTCGACGCCGACTTCGGCGTGATGCTCGACACGGGAGGGGAGAAGCTGTTCCTCGTGGACGAGAAGGGCGACATCCTCCCGGACTGGGTATCCCTCCAGGTGTTCGCGCTGCTCGCGTGCCGCCAGAAGAGGTCGGGGCTGGTCGGCGTCCCCGTGACCGCCTCCCGCAACATCGAGAAGATCGCCGCGCGGTTCGGTTTGGACGTCGTCCGCACCCGGACGTTGCCGCGCTCCCTCATGGAGACGGCCGCCCGCGAAGGGGTGGCGTTCGTCGGCGACGGCAACGGCGGGTACGTGTTCCCCCGGTTCCAGCCCGCCTTCGACGGGATGTTCGGGATCGTGAAGCTCATGGAGCTGCTCGCCGGCGAGGACCGCACCCTCTCAGACGTCCTCCGGGAGATCCCCCCCACGGTCCTGGTGCAGCGGAAAATCCCCTGCGCCTGGGAGAACAAGGGCGCCTTGATGCGGTTCCTGGCGACCCACGCAAAGGGGAAGCCCAGCCAGTTCATCGACGGCGTGAAAATATTTCACGGCGAAGACTGGGTGCTCATCTACCCGAGCCAGGACGAGGCCTATTTCCACCTGTGCGTCGAAGCGGAGGACCGCCGGGAGGCGGAAGAGCTGGCCGTGCACTACACCGACCTCTTCTCCTCCTGGAGCCAGAAGCTGTGAGGGGGGAAGAGACGATCCGCGTCCACGTCATGGAAGTGGGGCCGCTTATGGAGAACACCTTTATCGTCGAGGACACCGTCGCGCGCAAGTCGGTGGTGGTCGACCCGGGGGACGAGGGGGAGGCGATCCTCGGGGAAGTGGAGAAGCTCGGCCTCGCCGTCGAGGCGATCCTTCTGACCCACGGCCACTTCGACCACGTGGGCGCGGTCGGCCTCCTGAAAAAGAAATCGGGAGCGAAGGTCCATATACACCCCGCGGACGTGGAGCGGCTTTCGACCGCAAGGCGGCAGGGGATGATGTTCGGCCTGTTCGTTCCCGAGACCCCCCCGCCGGACGTCCTCGTGGGAGAGGGCGACCGGATCCCCTTCGGGGGCCGGGAGTTCCGGGTGACCCACACTCCGGGGCATACCCCCGGAGGTGTATCCTACATAATGGAAGCCGAAAAAATGGCGTTCGTCGGGGACCTGATCTTTTCGGGGTCGATCGGCCGGACCGACCTGCCCGGCGGCGACTACGACCAGTTGATCCGGATGGTCCTGGAGAAGATCTTCATCCTTCCCGACGACACGGTCCTTTTTCCGGGGCATGGGCCGGCCACCACGGTCGGCGAGGAAAAGCGGTCCAATCCTTTCTTCACGGGGAGATGGTGAACGTGGGCGTACTCTCGGGCAAGGAAGTGGTCCTGGGCGTCACCGGCGGGATCGCCGCCTACAAGGCGTGCGAGATCGTCCGGGAGCTGCGGAAGGAGTCGGCGAACGTACGCGTCATCCTCACCGCGTCGGGAGCGCAGTTCATCACCCCGCTCTCCCTCCAGACGCTGTCGAAGAACCCCGTGGTCATGGACCTGTTCAACCTCATCTCGGAGTCGGAGATCGGACACATTTCCCTCGCCCAGCGTGCGAACCTCGTGATGATCGCGCCCGCGACGGCGAACATCATCGGGAAGATCCGCAGCGGGATCGCGGACGACATGCTCTCGACGGTCGTGATGGCGACGAACGCCCCCGTGCTGCTCGCTCCCGCGATGAACGCGCAGATGTACGCCTCCGCGGCGGTCCGGGAGAACCTCTCGGTCCTCCGGGAGCGGGGGTTCCACTTCGTGGAGCCGGACGAGGGGGAGCTGGCCTGCGGCACGGTGGGGCCGGGCCGGCTCGCGGACGGGGGGAAGATCATGGAGATGGCCCGGATCGTCCTCTCCGAGAAGCCCCTGGCGGGCAGGAAAGTGGTGGTGAGCGCGGGGCCGACCGCGGAGCACCTGGACCCCGTGCGTTTCCTCTCGAACCGCGCTTCGGGGAAGATGGGGTTCGCAATGGCCCGCACGGCGTGCCGATTCGGCGCGTCGGTGACCCTGGTGTCCGGCCCGACGTCCCTCCCCGATCCCCCTTTCCTGCGGACCGTGCGGGTCCGGACGGCGGAGGAGATGTTCACGGCGGTCACCCGGGCCGCCGAGGATGCCGACGCGGTCGTCATGTGCGCCGCCGTCGCCGACTTCCGGGCGAAGGGGGCGGCTCCCCGAAAAATCAAGAAAGAGGGGTTCGATTACCGCGTCGAGCTGGCCCCCACGGTGGACATCCTGGAGAGCCTGGGGAAGAACAAGGGGAGCAGGGCGCTGGTCGGGTTCGCCGCGGAGACCGACGATCTCGCCCGCAACGCGGTCGAGAAGATGCGGCGGAAGAACCTGGACGCGATCGTGGCCAACGACGTCTCGCGGACCGACATCGGCTTCGAGTCGGACAACAACGAGGTCCGGATCTTCTTCCCCGACGGCGAGGTCCGGGATCTGCCGCTTTGCACGAAGGACGGGATCGCCGTCGGCGTGTGGCTCGCACTCGACGGAAAGCTGTTCCGCCGATGACCGGGCGCATCTCCTGCAAGATGGTCGCCGCCTACCTCCGCGAGATCGGGATCGACTACATCCCCGTGCCCCTCCGCGGCCCGTCCTCCGAAGCGGCAGGATCTGCCGCGAAGGAGGAACCGGATTCCCCCGCAGCCAAGCCGGCCGTCTCCCCGCGGAAGGAACGGGAGCCGCATGGCGGGGAAACGCTCGAGGAGATCCGGCAGGAGCTGATCGCATGCCGCGGCTGCCCCCTGTGCTCGGGGCGCCGGACCGTCGTCTTCGGCGTGGGGAACCCCCATGCGCGGCTGATGTTCGTCGGCGAGGGCCCCGGGGAGGAAGAGGACCGGCAGGGAGAGCCCTTCGTGGGCGCCGCGGGGAAGCGGCTCAACCGGTGGATCGCCCGGATCGGCCTGAAGAGGGAGGACGTCTATATCGCCAACATCGTCAAGTGCCGCCCGCCGGGCAATCGGGCGCCTCTTCCCGCGGAAGCGGCCTCCTGCCTGCCGTATCTCAAGCGCCAGATCCGGACGATCCGGCCCGAAGTCCTCTGCACGCTGGGGGCGGTCGCGCTCCAGTACCTGCTCGACACCAATGAGAAGATCACGCGCGTGCGGGGGAGGTGGCGGGTGTTCGATGGGGTCCCCATGCTTCCGACCTATCACCCCGCTTTCATCCTGCGCAACCAGGCCAGGGAGCACGAGGTGTTCGATGATTTCGACCTCCTCGCGGAGCGCCTGCGCCTCAAGTGAGATGTCCGCGCCGCCCATCGTCCAACTGAGCAGGAAAGGGGAGGAGCGGCTGCGGGAGGGCCACCTGTGGGTCTTCGGGGACGACCTTCGGGAGATTCCGCCCGCCCTGGCGCCGGGACAATGGGTCCGGGTCGTCTCCCGCAGCGGCGAGCCTTTAGGGACGGGGATGCTGAATCTCGAAAGCCGCATCGCCCTCCGGATCGTCTCCCGCGGGGAGGCGTCCCCGGGTAAGGCGTTCCTCCGGGAGCGGCTTACGCAGGCATGGAGACGGCGGGAAGAGGCGGGGCTTGCCGCGCTGCGCGCCCTCCGCCTCGTGTACTCGGAAGGGGACTTTCTGCCCGGGCTGATCGCCGACCGCTTCGGCTCCATCCTCTGCATCCAGATCCTGACGGCGGGGATGGAGGCCCTCCGCGGGGAGATCGTCGAGTCGCTCGCGGAGATGTTTCCTTGCCGCATGATCTACGAGCGGTCCGAGGGAGGCGCGCGGAGGCACGAGGGGCTTCCCGACAGGAAGGGGCCGCTGCACGGGGGCGGAGAGCCGCGGGAGGAAGTGGAGATGGACGGCCTCCGGTTCCAGGTCGACGTGGAGGCCGGGCCGAAGACGGGGTTTTTTCTGGACCAGCGGGAGAACCGGAGGATCGTGCGGGGGCTGTCCGCCGGGAAGCGGGTGCTCGACGGCTTCTGCTCGACCGGGGCGTTCGGGTTCTACGCCCTCTCCGGGGGGGCGGAGAGCGTACTGGCGATCGACTCTTCCGCCTCCGCGGTGTCCGCCGCCGGGGAGAACGCCGCGCGGAACGGATTTGCGGACCGCTGGGAAGGGAAGGCCGCCGACCTGTTTTCGGGGCTGCGGGAACTCTCCGCGTCCGGGCGGCGGTTCGACATGGTCGTCCTGGACCCTCCATCCTTCGCCAAGTCCCGGGAAGGGCGGGAAGGGGCGCTGCGGGGCTACAAGGACATCAACCGGCTGGGGCTGTCCGTGCTCGCTCCGGAAGGGGTCCTGGCAACCGCTTCTTGCACGCAACTCGTCGATATGGCGAAATGGAAGGAGGCACTGCGCGCGGCGGCCGCGGATGCGCAGGCCGACCTGCAGCTCCTGGCCTCGGGCGGGCAGCCTCTCGACCACCCGGTCCTGCTCGGAATGCCGGAAACGGAGTACCTGAAATTCGCCGTCTACAGAAAGAGGTTACCGTGACGTTACGGTCTGCACGGTTCATGCTTCTCGTCGCGATGGTCATTGCCGCCGCGTTGCCGGCGCTCGTCGTCCGCGCCGCCGAAGGACCCCGCGAGGTACTGGTGGCCACGATCGCCGCCTCGATCAACCCCGTCACCGCCGACTACCTTTCCTCGGCGATCGAAAAGGCGGAGGAGAAGGGGGCCGTCCTGCTTGTCCTGGAGTTGGACACTCCCGGGGGGCTCGACAGCGCGATGCGGCAGATGGTCCAGGAGATCATCAAGGCGCGCGTCCCCGTGGCGGTCTACGTCTCGCCTTCGGGCGCCCGGGCCGCCTCCGCGGGAGTCCTCATCACCCTTGCCGCGGACATCGCCGCCATGGCCCCCGGGACCAACATCGGCGCGGCCCATCCGGTGAGCGTCGGCGGGGGCGGAATGGACAACACGATGGCGCGGAAGGTGGAGAACGACGCCGCCGCGTACGCCCGCGCGCTGGCCGCGAAGAAGGGCCGGAACGCCGATTGGGCCGAGAGCGCCGTCCGGCAGAGCACTTCCCTCACGGAGAAGGACGCCCTCGAGAAGAACGTCATCGACCTCGTCGCGCCGACGCTCTCGGACCTGCTCGCCCGGGTGGACGGGAAGCAGGTTCAAAAGGGCGAGGAGAAGGTGACCCTGCGAACGAAAGGGGCGAAGGTCGCCCGGATCCCCATGGGGTTCCGCCACCGCATCCTGTCGGCCCTGGCCGACCCCAACATCGCCTACATCCTGTTGATGATCGGCATCTACGGGATCTTCTTCGAGCTCTCCAACCCCGGTGCGGTCTTCCCGGGAGTGGTCGGGGGGATCGCCCTGATCCTGGGCTTCTACTCCCTCCAGACCCTTTCCGCCAACTACGCCGGTTTCCTGCTCATCGCGCTGGCGATCATCCTGTTCATCCTGGAGGTCAAGGTCCACTCCTACGGCGCGCTCACCATCGGCGGCATCATCTCCCTGCTCCTCGGAAGCCTGATGCTCTTCCGCTCCTCGGTCGACCCCTGGCTGCGGATCTCATGGGGGGTGCTGCTGACGATGGTCGGAGCCTCGGTCGTCTTCTTCACCACCGTCGTCACGCTCGCGGTGCGCAGCCAGCTCCGCAAGCCGGTCACCGGCGAGGAGGGGATGATCGGCGAGATGGGCGAGGCGATGGAGGACTTCACCGGCGAAGGGAAAGTCTTCGTCCTCGGGGAGCGGTGGAACGCCCGGTGCGGCGCCCCCCTCCGCAAGGGCGACAAGGTGGTCGTCGTCGGACGGGAAGGGATGGCGCTCCTCGTCACGCCCAAGGAGGAGCGCCGCCAATAGATTTCGCCCCTGCGGCCCGGAAGGAGGAAACGGAATGATTCCCTATTTAGCGTTGCTGGTCATCGCGATCCTGTTCCTGTACAGCGCCATCAAGATCCTGAACGAGTACGAGCGGGGGGTGATCTTCCGGCTGGGCCGGGTGATCGGGGCCAAGGGACCGGGTCTCATCCTGCTCATCCCCGTGATCGACAAGATGGTCCGGGTGGACCTGCGCGTCGTGGCGATGGACGTCCCGCCGCAGGACGTGATCACGCGGGACAACGTCTCGATCAAGGTGAGCGCCGTCCTCTACTTCCGTGTGCTGGACCCCAACCGGGCGATCGTCAGCGTCGAGAACTTTCTGTACGCCACGTCCCAGCTCGCGCAGACGACCCTTCGGTCGGTGTGCGGGCAGGCCGAGCTGGACGACCTCCTCTCCGAGCGCGAGAAGATCAACGCGCACATCCAGGAGATCCTCGACAAGGACACCGAGCCCTGGGGGATCAAGGTCACGAAGGTCGAGATCAAGCACATCGACCTGCCGCAGGAGATGCAGCGGGCGATGGCCAAGCAGGCCGAGGCCGAGCGGGAGCGGCGCGCCAAGATCATCGGCGCGGAAGGGGAGTTCCAGGCGGCGCAGAAGCTCGCGGACGCGGCGGAGATCATCGGGGCCACCCCCGTGGCGCTCCAGCTCCGGTTCCTGCAGACCCTCCGGGAAGTGGCCTCGGAGAACAACTCCACGACCATCTTTCCCGTGCCGATCGACCTGTTCACCCCCTTCATGGAGATGGCGAAGGCCATGAAAGGCGCCCCGCCGGCCGCGGTGGGCAAGCCTCCGCAGGGGGGCGCGTAAGCCCGCCGGCGATGGGGAGGATCGAACCAGCCCGGATTTCTCAGTGCGGGCTAAGGCTCCGGAGCGCGGCGCTAGTGCTCCTTCTCTTTTCTTCCGGCGGCGGGCTGCTCCTTGCCGGGTGCGCCGCGATGCCTCCGCGGGGAGAGCCGCCTTCAGCGGGAGGGCCCCCTCCCGGAGAGGGCGGACCGCCGCCGGCGCCCGCGGGGCCCAAGGCGCCTCTCCCGCGCGAAACGGCCCGCGTGGCGAAGATTCCGCCCGCCGCGTTGCCGCTCCCGCGCTACGACAAGTCGGGGATGCGCCCCGTCCGCGTTCTGCTGGCCGGGAGGCGGAAGGACCTCTCCGTCGAGGGAGAGGCGGTCCGCGCCTGGAACGCCGCGGGGAACCTCGTCGCCGAGGACGGGGGGGCGGTGACCCTGTCCGCCCGCGGGGAGAGGATCCGCTGGGGAGGGGAGAAGGTCTTCGACTCCCCGCTGGACATCGCCTCACCGTCCGGGCTGCAGGTGGGGGGAAAGCATCTCCCCGGCAGAGTCCGCGTCGCGGCGAAGCAGGGTCAGCTCCATGCCGTCGCGTTCGTACCGCTGGAAGAGTATGTCGCGGCGGTCGTCAGCCGGGAAGCCTCCCCGTCCTTTCATCCGGAGGCGCTTTCGGCCCTGGCGGTGGCGGTCCGGACCTACGTCCTGCAGGCGATGGAGAAGCCGCGCCATCCCGCCCACGACGTGGAGTCGGGAGTGGAGGACCAGGTCTTCGAGGGAACGGACAATGTCCCCGACGTCTTCCGGAAGGCGGCCGAAGCGACACGGGGCGAGGTGTTGACCTTCGGAGGATCGCTCGCCCGCACCGTGTACCACTCCACCTGCGGGGGGAGGACGGAGACCGCGAAGGACGCCTGGGGGACGGATGTCCCCTATCTGCGCTCCTTAGTCTGCGACGACTGCCTGGACAGCCCCGTCCGCAAGTGGCAGTACCGGATGACGCGCAAGGAAGGGAGGCGGGTGGCGCTGGCGCTGGGGGTCAGGGCGGACGAGGACCTCCGGCTCGAGATCGCGGGCCGGTCCTCCACCGGCCGGGCGAGCAGGATCCGGATCGCCTCGGGGGGCGTCTCCCGGGAGACCGCCGCCGCGGCGTTCCGCCGCGCCGCCGGCTACGCGCACGTCAGGAGCCTGAAGATGGAGATCGTTCCCGTGGGGAACGGATGGCTGTTCGTCGGGCAGGGGTACGGCCACGGAGTGGGCATGTGCCAATGGGGGGCGAACGGGATGGCGAAGAACGGGAAGGGGTACCGGGAGATCCTCGCGCGCTACTATCCGGGCGCCCTGCTTGCGAGGGGCGGCCCCTGAAGACGGGAATACTCGATTACCCGCTGCCGCAGGACCTGATCGCCCAGTATCCCGCGAAGAGACGCCGCGACGCGCGCCTGATGGCGGTGTGCCGGGAGACGGGCGGGATTGCTCACCTGCGGTTTCCCGATCTCCTGGGGCTCCTCCGGGAGGGGGACCTCCTCGTTCTGAACGACACGCGGGTGATCCGGGGGCGTCTGCGCGCGCGGAAAGAGACCGGGGCCGCCGTCGAGATCTTCCTGCTGTCCCCGGCCGACGCGACGGAGGCGGGGGGAGAGGTCTGGGAGGCGCTGGCACGGCCGTCGAAGCGGCTCCGGGAAGGGATGGCGTTCCGCGTGGGCGAGGATCTCGGTGTTGCGCTCCTGCGTCGGCTGGGAGGCGGACGGTGGGAGGTGAGGCTTGCCGCCCGGGGGCCCGTCCAGGAGGCCGTCGAGCACGCTGGAGAGATCCCGCTGCCGCCTTACATCCGAAGGGATCCGTGGGATCCCCGCAATGCAGCGGATGCGGAGCGGTACCAGACCGTGTATGCGGAGCGCCCCGGTTCCGTCGCCGCGCCCACCGCGGGCCTCCACTTCGACCGGGAACTCCTCGGGGGGGCGAAGCGGAGAGGCGTCTCGACGGCGGCCGTGACCCTCTCGATCGGGTACGGGACCTTTTCCGCCATCCGCACCGAGGAGGTCGAAAAGCACGCGATCCATGCGGAACGGTACAGCCTGGGGCGGAACGCGGCGGAAGGCGTGGCGGCCGCACGGGGCAGGGGGGGCAGGGTCGTCGCGGCGGGGACGACGAGCGTCCGGGTGCTGGAGACGTGCGCGGGGCCCGACGGGCGGGTCGCCCCCTCCTCCGGGACGACGCGGCTGTTCATCACGCCCGGGTACCGGTTCCGCGCGGTGGACGCCCTGCTGACCAACTTCCACCTGCCGCGGTCGAGCCTGCTGGCGCTCGTGATGGCCTTCGGCGGCGTCGAGCTGATCCGCGAGGCGTACCGGCAGGCGGTTGCGGAACGGTACCGGTTCGCAAGTTACGGCGACGCGATGTTCATCTACTGATCCGATGTCTCGTTTAGCACATGATCTCAGGCATCCTGCGCTTGCTCCAGCCGCCGATGACGGCCGCTCCTGCGCCATCCATGGCGCCCGCGGCACTTGCCCGTCCATGGGCGTCGGAAGTCGCTGCGCCTCCAGGGCTCCGTTGGCGGGCGATGCACGCCTCACGGGCTACCCCTTGCGGGGGATGCCTTGCCCGTCCGTCCATGGACGGGCGGCGGCTCCGGCGCTCCTCGCTCCCGCCATCCCTGGCTCCGCTTCGTCGCTCAGGCCCCCGCAAGGGGCATCCCGTCTCGGCGGCTCGCCCGCGCGACCCCTGGAGGCGCAGCGCCGTCCCCCACCGGCGGCGAGCGCGGAGTAGCGGCCCGCCATGCCGATAGCGTTCTGCATCGAGGCCCGCGACCCGGGCTCCCACGCCCGCGCGGGGACTGTGACGACCGAGCACGGGTCGTTTCCGACTCCGGCGTTCATGCCCGTGGGGACGGCGGCGACCGTCAAGGGGGTCTGGCCGGGGCAGCTCGTGGAGATGGGGTACGCCCTTGTCCTGTCCAACACCTACCACCTGTACCTGCGCCCCGGGCACGAGCGGGTGAGGCGGCTGGGGGGGCTGCACCGGTTCATGGGATGGGACCGTTCGCTCCTGACCGACAGCGGGGGATACCAGGTGTTCTCCCTGAGCGCCCTCCGGAAGGTCACCGACGAGGCGGTTTCCTTCCGGTCCCACATCGACGGCTCGCTCCACGTCCTGTCGCCGGAGCTTGCGGTCTTCATCCAGGAGGCGCTGGGATCGGACATCCGGATGGTCCTGGACGAATGCGTGGAGTATCCCGCGGGGAGGCCGGAAGTGGAGGACGCGGTCCGCCGGACGACCGCCTGGGCGCGGAGGAGCCTCGCCGCGGCGCGCCGCGAGGAAGGGGGGATGTTCGGGATCGTCCAGGGGGGGATGTTCCCGGACCTGCGGAAGCGCAGCGTGGAGGAGGTTTGCGCCCTCGACTTCCCGGGGTACGCCGTCGGAGGGGTGAGCGTGGGCGAGGGGAAGGAGCTTCAGCGGGAGGTCGTCGCGCTGGCCGCGCCCCTCCTGCCGGCGGACAGGCCCAGGTACCTGATGGGCGTGGGGACCCCGGAGGACATCTTCTTCGCCGTCTCGCGCGGCGTGGACATGTTCGACTGCGTCCTCCCCACCCGCAACGCCCGCAACGGGACGCTGTTCACGTCGTCCGGGCCGGTCGTGATCAAGCAGGCGCGCTACGCCGAGGATCCACTTCCCCCCGACGAGGAGTGCGGCTGCCCGACCTGCCGGAGCTTCTCCCGGGCCTACCTGCGCCATCTCTACATGCAGAAGGAGATCCTGTCCTCCATGCTCATGACCGTCCACAACCTGCATCACTACGCACGGTTGATGGAGGGGATCCGCGAGGCGATTTTGGTTGGAAATTTCAAGGAATTTATGAAAGAATCACTCGGTTCAAGGGACACCTAGCGAAGGCCAGGGATGGCCTGGTGCCGCGGGCGCAAGGATGCGCGGGAGCGGCCAAGATCAACGGAGGTCGTTTATATGATGCTGTTTTTTACGGGTGTTGCGCACGCGATGGGCTCCAAGGGCGCCGGCGGAGGCGGGGGCGGGATCGAAGTGCTGGTCCTTCCCCTGCTGTTCTTCGGGATCTTCTACCTGCTGGTGTTCCGCCCCCAGCAGAAGCAGGCGAAGAAGCAGCGGGAGTTTCTGCAGAACCTGAAGATCGGCGACCGCGTCGTGACGAGCGGCGGGATCCACGGGGAGGTCAAGGGGCTGACCGAAACGACGGTCACCCTGGAGATCGCGCCCAAGATTCCGGTAAAGGTCACCCGGAGCGCGGTGACCGGCAGGAGCCAGGACGCGGCCGTCCCGGAAGCCAAGCCCGTCAAGGAATAGGCGAGGAAAGGAGCGTTTCCAGGGATATGTGGAAGAGCATTCGTTGGAGGGCCACCCTGATCGCCGTTCTGACGACGGTCTCCATTGCGGTGGTGCTGCCGAGCCTCACAGACAGTCTGCCGGAAACATGGAAGAAGAAGATGCCGAAGATCCACCTGGGGCTGGACCTCCAGGGGGGGGTCTTCCTGCGGCTGGCCGTCGAGATCGACAAGGCGATCGAGAACACCACGCTGCGATATGCCGACGACGCGCGCGCGATCTGCCGGGAAAAGGGGATACCCGTGTTGGGCTGGCAGAGGGCGGGCGTGGACGGGTTCTCGCTCAAGCTCCCCCCCGGGGACTTCGCGGGGCGGGCGCTGGCCGTCCTGAAGGACGAGCTGGGCTCCCTCGACCTGTCCCAGGGCGAGACCCGGCCCGACGGCGCGACGCTTATCGGGCGGTTGAAGCCTGCCGAGGTCCAGGGGATTCGCACGAACGCCGTGAGCCAGGGGGTCGAGACGATCCGCAACCGGATCGACCAGTTCGGGGTGCGCGAGCCCCAGATCGTGGCCGAGGGAGAAGACCGGATCGTCGTCCAGCTCCCCGGCGTCAAGGACCAGCAGCGCGCCATCGAGCTGGTCGGCAAGACCGCCCTCCTGGAGTTCAAGCTGGTGGACGAGGGGGCGAGCATCGAGGAGGCGTTGAAGGGGAATATCCCCGAGGACGACGAGATCCTCTACCAGCGCAGCGTCGACCGGCAGACCGGAAGGACGACGAAGACCCCCCTGGTCCTCAAGAAGCGGGCGCTCCTGACGGGGGACACGATCAAGACCGCCAAGGTCAACTTCGGTTCGGAGAGGGGGGGGGCGCACGTCTCCCTGTCCTTCGACGCCCGCGGCACGAAGATCTTCGACCGGGTGACCGCCGAGAACGTGAAGCGGCGCCTGGCGATCGTCCTCGACGGCACCGTCTACTCCGCCCCCGTCATCCAGGAGCGGATCTCGGGCGGCGAGGCGCAGATCACGGGCGACTTCACGGCGGAGCAGGCTTCCGACCTCGCCATCGTCCTGCGGGCGGGATCGCTCCCGGCTCCCGTAAAGGTGATCCAGAACGTCACCGTCGGGCCGTCGCTGGGGCAGGACTCCATCCAGAAAGGGGTGCGCGCGGCCCTCATCGGCGCGATCCTCGTGGTCGTCTTCATGGGGGTCTACTACCGGTTCGCCGGGCTGGTGGCCGACTTCGCGCTGATCTTCAACATCCTCTTCCTCCTGGCCGGGATGGCGCTGCTCGAGGCGACCCTGACTCTCCCGGGGATCGCCGGGATCATCCTGGCCATCGGGATGGCGGTCGACTCCAACGTGCTCATCTTCGAGCGCATCCGGGAGGAGATCCGGTCGAAGAAGACGGTCCGGGCCTCGATCGACGCGGGATACGACAAGGCGTTCTGGACGGTCGTCGACTCCCACGTGACCACGCTGATCACCGCAATGATCCTGTTCCAGTTCGGGACCGGGCCGATCAAGGGGTTCGCCGTCACCCTTTCCATGGGCGTGGCGATCAACCTCTTCACCGCGCTCGTCTGCACCAAGGTGGTGTTCGACTACATCAATGCCAGGCGGCCGATGCAGGCGCTGAGCATATAAAGACAGGGGACGCAAGCGGCCATGATGGAGATCATCAAGAACACCAACATCGACTTCATGGGGATCAAGAAATACGCCTTCGCCTTCTCCGGCGCCCTCGTCCTCCTCGGACTGGTGGGCGTGGTCCAGATCTACCGGGGAGAGGCGAACATGGGGATCGACCTCGCGGGGGGGACATCCATCCAGCTCAAGTTCCAGAGGCCGGTCGAGATGGACCAGGTGCGGCGGATGCTGGCGGGCGCCGGGCACGCCGAGGCGAACCTCCAGGAGGTCCCGGGGGAGAACATCCTGATCATCAAGGTGGGGGCGAGGGGGAAAGAGGAGAAGATGGTCTCCGACCAGGTGGTGAACCTTCTCCGGCAGAAGTACCCCGACAATCCGCTCACGGTGGAGAGCGTGGCCGAGATCGGGCCCGCCATCGGACGGAAGCTACGTTCGGACGCGGTCCTCGCGCTGGCGGTCTCCGCCCTGGCGATCATCGTGTACCTTGCGTGGCGGTTCGAGTTCAAGTTCGGCGTCGCGGCGACGATCGCCACGTTCCACGACGTCGCTATCCTGGTGGGGATCTTCCACCTTCTCGGGAGGGAGATCGACCTCCTCTTCATCACCGCCCTCCTGACGATCGCGGGGTATTCGCTGACCGACACCGTCGTCGTCTTCGACCGGATCCGCGAGAACATCCGCCTGCGGAAGCGGAGCACCTTCTCCGAGACCATCAACCTGAGCGTGAACGAAGTGCTCAGCCGGACGATCGTCACGTCGTTGACCGTGTTCTTCACCTGCCTCGCCCTCCTGTTCTTCGGGGGGGGCGTCCTGAAGGAGTTCGCGCTCGCCCTCACGATCGGCGTGGTCGTGGGGACGTACTCCTCCGTCTTCGTCGCCAGCCCGATCGTGGCGATCTGGCGGGGGGAGAAGATGGTCGAGGTCAAAAGATAAGGGGTGGCGGGGCGCACCCGACGAGAGTGG
>JACRIV010000093.1 GCA_016220005.1 Deltaproteobacteria bacterium | reverse complement strand
CGATCCATTCCTACGAATGGGGGACCTTCTTCTCGGACATCCGGAAGGGGAACTTCCAGCTGTTCAGCCTCACCTGGGTGGGGATATCGGACCCCGACATCTTCCACCTCGCCTTCCATTCGACCCAGGTCCCCCCGGAGGGGGCCAACCGCGGGGGCTATGCGAATCCCGAAGTCGACCGCCTCCTCACCGCGGGACGGCGCGAGCCGTCGCGGGAGAGGCGGAAGGAGATCTACCGTAAGGTCCAGCTTCTTCTCGCCCGCGAGCTGCCGGTGTTCCCGCTCTGGACCGGCCGCAACATCCTCCTTCGGGACAGGCGGCTTGCGGGCTTCGTCCTCACGCCCGACGAGGACTACGCGTCCGTGAAGGGGATGCGGATCGAATACCCGCGCGGGGGGAAGGCGCCGCCGTGAGAAAATACCTGCTCTCGCGCCTCGCGCAGATACCGCCGGTAGTTTTCGGGGTCGTGACGATCGTCTTCCTCCTCATTCACCTGATCCCGGGGGACCCCGTCGAGATCATGCTGGGCGAAAGCGCCGTCCCCGCCCAGAGAGAGGAGCTGCGCAGGGAGCTGAAACTCGACCGGCCGGTCCTGCGGCAGTACGGCGAGTTCCTCGGCGGGCTGGTAAAAGGGGACCTGGGGGTCTCCTTCCGCAGCCGGGAGCCGGTGCTCCGGGAGATCCTCTCCCGGTTCCCTTCCACGCTGCTCCTCGCCGCCGCCTCCCTTTTCGTGGCGCTCCTCCTCTCCGTCCCGCTGGGGGTCCTCTCGGCGATGCGCCAGCACTCCCCGCTCGACCACCTCTGCGCCTTCCTGGCGATGCTGGGCCTCTCCCTGCCCAACTTCTTCCTGGGGCCCCTTCTCATCCTGGTCTTCTCCGTCCATCTGGGGCTCCTCCCCGTGGCGGGATACGGCACGGCGAGGCACCTCCTCCTCCCGGCGCTCACCATGGGCATGGGGATGGCGGCGATCCTGATGCGGATGCTGCGCTCGTCGCTTCTGGAGGAGATCCGCCAGGAGTACGTCCGGGCGGCCGCGGCGAAGGGGCTCTCCCGCCGGGCCGCCGTCCTGCGGCACGCCCTCAAGAACTCGATGATCCCGGTCCTGACGGTCCTGGGGCTCCAGTTCGGGGCGCTGCTCTCCGGCAGCATCATCACCGAGACGATCTTCTCCTGGCCGGGGATCGGCCGGCTCACCGTCCAGGCGATCGACGCGCGGGACTACCCCCTCGTGCAGGGATGCGTCCTGTTCATCGCCCTGTGCACGGTGGCGGTGAACCTGATGACGGACCTCCTTTACTCCCGCCTGGACCCGCGGATCCGCCATGAGTAAGCGGGGCCGGTCCCGGGGAAACAACGTCCTGGCGCGGTTCCGCCGCCATCGAGGAGCCGCGGCCGGCCTCGGGTTCGTGTCGGCGCTCCTCCTCGTCGCGCTGCTCGCGCCGTGGCTGTCCCCTTACAATCCCAGCGCCCAGGAGCTCGATTCCGGCCTGTCCGGCCCTTCCTCCTCCCACTGGCTCGGTCAGGACAAGCTGGGCCGGGACCTTCTCTCCCGGCTGATCCACGGCTCGCGCGTCTCGGTCGCGGTCGGCCTGGGGACCGTCGGCATCTCCCTCGCGATCGGGCTCCTTACGGGGTCCCTGTCCGGGTTCCTCGGGGGGCGGGCGGATCACCTGTTCATGCGCCTTGCCGACATTCTCATGGCGTTCCCGGGGATCCTGCTTGCGATCGCGATCACGGCCGTCCTGGGTCCCTCCCTGCGCAATGTCCTCATCGCCCTCTCCCTGCTCGGATGGGTCGGGTACGCCCGGCTCATCCGGGCCCAGGTCCTGAAGGTGAAGGAGATGGAGTTCGTCCAGTCCGCGCGGGCGGTGGGAAGTCCCCCCGCCCGGCTGCTCCTTGCGCACATCCTGCCCAACGCACTCTCCCCGATCATCGTGGAGGCGACCTTCGGCATCGCGCGCGCCATCGTGGCGGAGGCGGGCTTGAGCTTCCTCGGCCTGGGGATAGCGCCGCCCGCCCCGTCCTGGGGGGCGATGATCAACGAGGGGAGGCATTTCCTCTTCGTCGCGCCGCACATCGCCGTCGTCCCGGGGCTGGCCATCATGGCCGCCGTGATGGCGTTCAACTTCATCGGCGACGGCCTGCGCGATGCGCTGGATGTGAGGGAGCAGATCCCCTAGACGCCGCCGCTGAGCGGCTTCGCCTCCGTGGGGTCGCGTGCGAGGCGCGCCTCACGGGGTACCCCGCGCGGGGGACGACGCGAGCACGGACCTCCCGGAGGCGCAGCGACTTCCGGCGCTCGGAGACGGGTAAATGCCGCGGGCGCGAGCGGGCGCCTTCTGCGGCGCCTCACGTTTCCCGGTTCAGGTGGTCGATGAGCATGCGGAGGCGCCCGAAGCTTTTCCGGTTGAACCGGAAGACGAGGCGCGGAAGACCGGCGAGCTCGGGCTCGTCCTCATCCTCCTCCGGCAGGGCGGCGGCCATGCGGAACGTCCCGGAGGCGACAATGTCGGAAAAGCGATCGCGGAGCCGGGTGAGCGCTGAACCGTCGAGAGGCCTGCGCAGCCGGAGAACGAGGTCCCTGCCCACGTACCGCATGCTGTGGTAGACGCGGTAGAAACCCAGGATCTCCTCCGCAGCGGCGGTCGCGTTGTCGAAGATCCGGAACAAGGAGAGATCCTCCGGGGAGATCCAGCCCCTCCCCAGGAGGTGCTCCTGGATGAAGTCCCTCCATCGCAACCAGTAGTCTCCCCCGGGCGCGTCCACGAGCACCATCGGGAACATCCGGCTCTTCCCGGTCTGGAGGAGGGTCAGGACCTCGAACGCCTCGTCGAGCGTCCCGAACCCGCCGGGGAAGAGCGCCACCCCGTCCGCCGCCTTGACGAAGAGGAGCTTCCGGGTGAAGAAGTACTTGACGTGGATGAGTTTCGCGTTCCCGGCGATCACGGGGTTGTCGGGCTGCTCGAAGGGGAGCAGGATGTTGATCCCCATCGCCATGTCCTGCCCCGCCCCGACGTGGGCCGCCTCCATGATCCCCTCGCCCCCGCCGGTGACGACCAGCCAGCCCCGGCGGGCCATTTCCCGGCCGAAGGCGACCGCCTGGCGGTAATCGGGCGAGCCGGCCCGGCACCTCGCGGAGCCGAATACGGTCACCTTTCGGACGTCGCGAAGCCCCGCGAACACCCGGAAGGAGTGCCGCAGCTCCCGCATGGCTCGTGAGAGGATCTTGAGGTCGCCGCGGTCCGTCCCGTCGGCCGAAAGCCCGTCCACCGTCTGCCGGAGCTCGTCGAGAAGCTCGTCCGGCGTGATACGGCGGTTCCCCTTCCGCTCGCGGATCGGCTTCATGTCCGTTGGATGAGCGCCGGCGCCATATCGTTCTTTCCATCGCACATGACGGGAAAAATAAAACCTGGTTCGCTATTGACCTGATGCATCGAATTGATAATGATGAAGGCATATCGTCCCCGTTTCGATTACGGACGGCACCTCAGATACCGCGGCATGCGAGAGCCTGCCCCCCGGATCGACCGGCCCGGGGCAAAACGCTGGTTGCGCCGGCGCCATTCGAGCGTGCGAGAGGTCTCGCCGCCCTTTCGGGCGGGCGAGTTCACGCTTCCAACGAATGAGGGAGGAGGGCAAGGTATGGCGAAAAAGGGCAGAAAGGGATTGACCCGAAGGGAGTTCGTCAAGGCCGCAGGACTGGGGGCGCTCGCAGCGGGGGTCGCACCCGGGATCCTCCTTCCCGGGCGCAGCTACGCTCAGGCAAAGGACCTGAAGATCCTCGTCTGGTCCCACTTCGTCCCCCGGTTCGACAAGGAATGGTTCGACAACTTCGCGAGGAACTGGGGGCAGGCCAACGGCGTGAACGTCACCGTGGACCACATCGGGATCGCCGAGATCGCTTCCCGGACCGCGGCCGAGATCTCGGCCGGGCAGGGGCACGACCTGATCGAGTGGGTCGCGTCGCCGTCCCAGTTCGAGCCGAGCGTGCTCGACCTTGGCGACGTGGTCAGCGAGGCCGAGAAGAAATTCGGCAAGCAGCTCCCCCTTTGCCGGAGAACCTCCTATAATCCGAACACGAAGAAGTTCTACAGCTTCTGCCACGGCTGGACGATCGACCCCGGCAACTACCGTAAGAGCCTGTGGGAGAAGGCCGGGAAGGGGTCCGGTCCCACGACGTGGGAGGACCTGATTACTTACGGAGGCAAGATCAAGAGGGAGCAGGGGATCCAGCTCGGGATCGGCCTGTCGCAGGAGATCGACTCCAACATGGCGGGCCGGGCGCTGCTCTGGTCGTACGACACGAGCGACCAGGACGAGAAGGAGAACATCATCATCAACAACCCGAAGACCGTGGAGGCGGTCAAGTACATGGCGCGGCTCTTCCAGGAGGCGATGGTTCCCGAAGTCTTCGCCTGGACGGCAGTCTCCAACAACCAGTCCCTCATCGCCGGCCGGGCCTCCTATATCCTCAACTCCATCTCGGCCTACCGCTCGGCCCAGAAGGAAGTCCCGGAGATCGCCAAGGACATCTACTTCACGCCCGCCCTCAAGGGCCCCCGCGGGACGGGGTGGAGCTGCGAGCACGTGATCTACAACTACATCGTTCCCAAGTACTCGAAAAACGCCGACACGGCGAAGAAGTTCCTCCTGGCCCTCGTGGAGAACTACGACCAGGCCATGTACGCCAGCGAGCTCTACAACTCCCCGGCCTTCTTCGACACGCCCATCCCGTCCGGGAACCGGGGATACGCGCCGGTCAAGGGCGCCAGGAAGCTCCGGGACCTCCACAACGCATGGTTCAGCGACGATCCCTTCGCGCTCCCCGGCGAGACGAAGGGCAAGCTCTTGGTGCTCAAGGACGCGGAAAAGTGGAGCACCAACGTGGGGCACCCGGGCCCTGCGAATCCGGCGGTCGGCGAAATCTACTCCACCTTCGTCATACCGAACATGTTCGCCGGCGCGGCCCGGGGGACCAAGCCGGAGACCGCGGTGGCGCAGGCCGAGACCCAGATCAAGTCGATCTTCGCGAAATGGCGGGAGAAGGGGCTCGTCGGCGGAACGAAGTAAGATCCCCACAAAGAGGTATCCACAAGGGCGCACGGCACCGGCCTCCAGGGGGTCCTCCCCTGGAGGCCGGTCGCCCCTCCGGTCGTCCATTCCGGCCCGGAAAGCAACAAGGCAGGGGACCCATTCTGTGATATAAGGCATTGAGAACGGAAGGAGGCGGAGGGCAGCGGATTCATGGCGGAAGTCGAAGTTCAAGGAATCTCGAAGCATTTCGGTGAGGTGCGAGCGGTCGACGGGGTGAACCTCGCGACGGCCGAGGGGGAGTTCCTGGTCCTCCTGGGGCCTTCCGGCTGCGGCAAGACCACGCTTCTTCGGATGATCGCCGGGATCGAGGAACCCACGCGGGGCGATATCCTCATCGACAAACTGGTGGTCACCCACCTGCCGCCCCGCGTGCGCAACATCGCCATGGTGTTCCAGAGCTACGCCCTTTATCCCCACATGTCGGTTTACAAGAACATCGCCTTCCCCCTCCGCACCCGGGGGATGGACAAGGCGGCCATTCCCGCAAAGGTCGAATGGGCCGCAGCCATGTTCGGCATCGAGAAGCTCAAACACCGCAAGCCCCGCGAGCTCTCCGGGGGGGAGCGCCAGCGCGTGGCCCTTGCGCGGGCCGTGGTGCGGGAGCCGAGCGTGTTCCTGCTGGACGAGCCTTTGTCCAACCTGGACGCCAAGCTGCGCGCCTCCGCGCGGGAGGAGCTCCGGCAGTTCCAGAGGCGCATGGGTTTCACCACGATCTACGTCACCCACGACCAGGTGGAGGCCATGGGCCTGGGGGACCGGATCGTCGTGATGAACAAGGGGAGGATCCGCCAGGTGGGCCCGCCCCGGGAGATCTACCACTTCCCCGCGGACACTTTCGTGGCCACATTCCTGGGGTCTCCGCCCATGAACCTGCTCGAGTACGCCGGCACCCTCGTCGGCTTCCGGCCGGAGAACTTCCTCCCGGCCGAGTTCGTAAGCGACGCCGACGGGGTCGTCACCTATCCGTTCGAGATCACCTATCTGGAGGACCTCGGGGCGGAGACGCTCGTCTACGGGAACATCCGGGAGAGATTCCACACCGGCCACGTCGTCTCCCGGTTGCCGGGGAACGTGAACGTATCCATCGAAGCGGGACGCACTTACGCCTTCGCCGCTTCGCGCCGGGACCTCCGGTTCTTCGACAAGAGCACCGGGCTGCGCACGGAGGGGAGCCTTCCGTGAACAGGGTCATGGAAGGGGCCGCCGCGGTCCCGGCGGAAGGCGCGCGGGCCGGCGTCGCGGACCGGCAGGGGCAGCTCGCGCCGCTCATGATCGCCCCCGCGATCGCCTACATCGTCGCCCTGATCGGGATCCCCTTCGTCATGGCCGCCCTCTACAGCCTGAGCGACGTCACGACCGGGGACCCGAGCATCGACTTCGTCGGCCTGCACAACTACCGGGAGGTTTTCTACGATCCCGTCTTCCGGACCGCTCTTTCGAACACCTGCCTGTTCGCCCTGGCCTCCCAGACTCTCGTGATCATCCTGTCGAGGATTCTCGCCTCGGCCCTGATGCAGGACTTCCGGGGAAAGTGGCTGGCGCGGTTTCTCATCATGCTTCCGTGGACGGCTCCCATCGCCCTCGGGACGATCGGCTGGCTCTGGATGCTCGACTCGATCTTCAGCCCCTTCGACTGGCTGCTCCGCCGCGCGGGGCTGTTGGGCGCCCCGGGCGTGCTCCTGGGCCCCATGCCGAACCTGTACTGGCTGGGCCAGTCGGGTCTTGCCATGGCCTCCGTAGTGCTGGTCCACGTGTGGCGGCTCCTGCCGCTGGCGACGGTGATCCAGATGGCGGGCCTGAGCTCGATTTCGCGGGACCTCCTCGAGGCCGCGGCGGTCGACGGGGCGACAGGGTGGCGCCGGACGCTCGAGATCACGATCCCGCTCACCCTCCCCATCATCGGCATCGCGTTCCTGTTCGGGATCGTCTTCACGTTCACCGACATGACGGTCGTCTACGTCCTGACGCGCGGGGGCCCGGTGCACACCACGCAGGTTCTCTCCACCTGGACCTTCTTCCGCGGGATCGAGGGCGGGGACCTCGCCCAGGGGGCGGCCATCTCCCTCTTCCTTTTCCCCGTCCTGGCCGGCGTCGCCTCCCTGATGCTGCGGATGGCCCGGCGGGCGGAGGTGACATGAAGCCTATCCGGAAACTGGCGGCCCGGGGCGCCCTTTATGCCCTGATCCTGTCCTTCGCCTCCTTCGCGGTGTTCCCGTTCTACTGGATGGTCATCGCGAGCTTCAAGACAGACCACGACCTGTTCAACCCTGCGGCCAACCCCTTCCTGCTCAACGAGCCCCCCACCCTGGACCACCTCCGGCTCCTGTTCTTCGACACCCATTTCGTCACGTACCTCGTGAACACCTTCCTCGTCGGCGTCGCCGTGGTGGCGATCACCCTCGTGACGGCCGTCCCCGCGGCCTACAGCCTGGCCCGCTGGGCGAAAGGCTGGGGCGAGACGCTCGGGATCGGGATCTTCATCACCTATCTTGTCCCCCCCACGATCCTGTTCATCCCCCTGTCCCGATTCGTCTCCGACATGGGGCTCCAGGAGTCGCTCTGGTCGCTGATCCTCGTCTACCCGACCTTCACCATCCCTTTCTGCACCTGGCTTCTTATGGGGTTCTTCAAGACGATCCCCAGGGACATCGAGGAGCAGGCCATGGTCGACGGGCTTTCCCGACTCGGGGCGATGGTAAGGGTCGTCCTGCCTCTCTCGGTCTCCGGCCTCCTGACGATCGTCGTTTTCGCCTTCACCCTTTCGATGCACGAGTTCATCTACGCCCTTACCTTCATTTCCATGTCGGTCAAGAAGACGGTCTCCATCGGCGTTCCGACGGAGCTCGTGCGGGGAGACGTCTTCCGGTGGGGGCCGCTGATGGCGGGAGCGCTCATCGCGAGCATCCCCGTGTCCGTCGTCTACACCTTCTTCCTCGACCGGTTCATCGCGGGGTTCACCATGGGGGCGGTGAAGTAGCCCGCAACAATCCCTGAATTTTTCGGTCCCTGCTGCCGTAAAGATTATCAGCAGCAAGAGAACGGCCTCAAGGGGTGGTCTTATGAGGGTGAAATTCGAGTCGACCGGAGAGGTGAGACCTCCGAGGAAGGACGAGTGGTTCTGGGGATTCGGCGGTTATTGTCTCCAGGCTTCGGCGGACATTTCGGAACCGTTCCCGATCCTGCGGATGACGATTTGCGAGGAGGAGCAGGAACCGCAGGTTCGGCTCGCCGGCAATAAAACCGACGCCGCCTGATTTCCGTTTTCCCTGCCGCGGCCCCGCCCCGGACCTCCCCAAAGGCTTCAGATTATTTTTCCACTCTGGTGTACCGTCTCGCAAATAGCTTGACGCACCGAGAGCGTCGATGCGCCGCGCCTTGCCTCGGCGCGCAAGTGAAGGCGTACTGGGAGAGTACGGCGAACGAGCGCAACGAAGCCTTCGCTGCTGCAGCGGCGCTCGAATGCCACGATATTTGCGAGACGGTGCACTAGTTCGCCCCTTCCTCCGTGGCCGCCAGCCTTGCCGCGAGCACAGCGGTCTTCCGGTGGATCAGGCTGGACAAGCTCCGGACCCGCCGTGCTAAAGTGCTACCGGGATGAACGCTGTGGGGAAAATAAAACCTGTCCCGCCGTTCCTGATGGCGGGGTTCGAGGGGAAATCGGTTCCGCCCTTCCTCGCCGCATGGCTCCGGGAGGGGACCGTCGGGGGGATCGTCCTCTTCTCCCGCAACGTGGAAGACCCGGGACAGGTGAGAGAGCTCTGCCGCGAGATCCGCTCCCTCGGGGGACGGGGACAGCCCACTCCGCTGATCGCCATCGACCAGGAAGGGGGCAGGGTCACAAGGCTCAAAGACCCCCGGTTCACTCGATTCCCTCCGGCGAGGAGCTATTCCGCCCTCTGCTGCCATGCAGAGCTGGCCGCGGAGGCGGCGGGCGCCGTCCTGGCGGCGGAGCTGTCAGCCGTAGGGATCGACATCAACTTCGCGCCGGTCCTGGACGTCGATCGCAACCCGCGCAACCCGGTGATCGGGGACCGGGCGCTCTCCTCCGACCCCGAGGCGGTCGCCCGCCTCGGTATCGCCTTCGTGCGCGGGTCCCTTTCCCGGAACGTCCTTCCCGTGGGGAAGCACTTCCCGGGCCACGGCGCCACCGACGCCGACTCCCACGCGGAGCTGCCCCTCGTGCGGGGGAGCCGCAGGACGCTCCTTGCGCGGGACGTGCACCCCTTCCGCCGGGCGATCCGCGCGCGGATCCCCGCCCTGATGACGGCCCACATTCTCTACCCGGCGCTCGATCGCGAGTTCCCGGCGACCCTCTCCGGAAAGATCCTGACGGAGCTCCTGCGGGGGGAACTTGGATTTCGCGGGGTGGTCTTCTCCGACGCGCTCGAGATGAAGGCCATCTCCGGCCATTACGGGATCGGCCGGGCGGCGGTGCTGGCCTTGCGGGCGGGGTGCGACGCGGTCCTGGTGTGCCGGGGGGAGACGGAGCAAACGGAAGCGGCCGAAGCGTTGGTCCGCGAATTCCGGGACTCCGCCTCTTTCCGCAAGACGGTGGCGTTCGCTAACCGCCGGATTGCCCGGCTGCGGGCGGCTTTGCCGGCTCGGGGGGCGCGCCGCCCGTCGCTCCGGACGGTTGGGGCGAAGAAACACCGGGTTCTTGCGGAGATCCTTTCGGAGCTGTGGGAAAGTACCGGGAGAACATTTTCGGCCGGTAGATCCGATAGTATTGGAGAACGTTGAAGAACACCCTTCTCAGGTAAAAGCGCGTCTCCCGGTACGTCATCTTCTCGAGGAACAGGGCCGGGTCTCCCTTCGCGTCCCCCCACCATCTCGCCACCGACGACTCCCCCGCATTGTAGGCCGCCACAGCACGCAGGTAGTCGCCCCCGTACCCCCGGACGAGGCGGGACAGGTAGGCGGCTCCGAGCGCGACGTTCACCTGCGGCCGGAGAAGGTCCCTTCGGCGCGGCCTGCGCATCTTCTCCTTCCTGGCGACCTCGGCGGCCGTGCGCGGCAGGAGCTGCATCAGCCCCACCGCGCCCGACGGGGACAGGGCGTTCTGCTGGAACTGGGACTCCTGCCGGATGATGGAGTGCAGCAACAGGGGATCGACGCCCGACCGCTTCCGTTCGCAGTCCCCCACGTAATCGGGGGCCAGGGGGAACTGGATCCGGTCGATCAGCTCCACTTTCGCCGGGTCGTTGTGGACGTTCGACGTCGCCCGGATCGCGCCGCGGAGGTCTCCCGCCAGGTAGCGGACCAGCCCGGGCGTCCCCCCGTCGGCGAGCCCCAGGGCCTTGCGGATCGCTCCCGGGTCGATGCGCGAGGCCTCCAGGACCGCGTACTCCGCGACCCCGAGGCCGATCAGCCGTTCCGCCCGGCGGATCTTTTCGGCGTCCTCCTTCCCCCACCCGGCGTTCCGGACCGCCTGCCAGAGCTGCTCCTTCTCCTTGCCGCAGGAGGCGGTCTCCCCGCTGGAACGAGCGTTGAGCATCGCGTATGGGTCCCCTCCGGAGAGCTTGGCCGCGAACAGCGCATACGGCCCCCCGCCCGGATCGGTGGCGAGGGCGGACAGGATGCGGTCGCCCTCCTCCTTCCTCCCCGATTCGAAATGCGCCCGGGCCATCCAGTACATGTGCCGGGCGCGCTCCACCGACGAGAAACCCGACTTTTTTCCCCCTTCGAACAGGGCGGCCGCTTCCGGGTACTTCTTCAAGCGGTAGTGGCCGAAGGCGTTGCGGAAGGCCGCCTCCTGCCGGATCGTCTCATCCTGGGCGCCGCGGAGCTTCCCGAAGGCTTCCGTGGCGGCTGCGATGTCCCCTTCCTCCTCCGCGATCCACGCCGCGAGATATCTTGCCCGATCCGCGGTGCCGGGCCGGACCCCCTGCTCCTCCGCGATGGCGAGGAAGGTGGCCCGGGCATCCTTGAGCCGCCCCGCCTTCCAGTCGACCCTGGCCCGAAGGAACGCCACCTCGTTGCGGAACGCCGGCGGCGCCTCAAGGCTGGCCCGGTCGAGCAGCGCCCGGGAACCCGCCGTGTCCCCCAGCTTCCTCAGGAGCTCGGCGTAGTCGAGGAGGACCGTGTAGTAGTCGTCCGAAGGCGGGAACTTCCGGATCGCCTCCGCGTAGACCGCCCTGGCGGTCTCGTTCTCCGCGGCGCGGGAGAGCGCCTTGGCGAACTTCCCGTAGAACGCAACCGGCAGCCCCCACTCCTCCCACTTTCCGTCCCGCCGCCATTGCCCCAGCCGCTCCATGGACAGGAACGCCGCCTCCTGCGCCGTGTGGGAGGCGAAGTTATCGAGGTGCGCCTCCGCCGCGGCGGCGGACGGACCGCCCTCTTCGAGGAGACGGGCGGCGACGTACCCCTGCTCCGCCTTGCGCTCGCTCCCGTTGCCGTTCACCCTCCCCCGGGAGGACTCGTAGTAGGCCCGTGCGGCCGGAAGGTCATTGTCGACGGCGGCGGCATACGCGAGGGCGTGGGACAGGTGCGGGACCAGCGGCGACTGAGGGAAGACCTTCTGGAGGGTTTCATGGAGTGCCGCCGCCTCCCCGCGATTCCCCTCTCTGGCCAGCGACAGCCCGGTGAAGTACAGGACGTAATCGCCAAGATCGTAACTATCGGAAGATATCCTCTCGAACGCCGCGCGGGCCCTGGCGTAATCCTCTTCGATGAGATGGCTCCACCCCTCCCGGAATGCCGCGTCGGACGAGGAGAGGGCCGCGCCGTAGGATTGCGAGGACAGGAGGAGCAGGATCGCAAGAACCGGGTATCGCCAGACTCTGATCACTCGCGCCGCACCGGCCCGTTCACCCCTGGGGGATATAATAATGGTATTATCGCCGTTATGCGCCGTCATGCACAAGGGAATGCGGCTTGATGGAAATATCGCTCTCCACCCACCTGTTCGTCTTCAACGATATCGATGAAAACATCGCCTCCCTCTTTCAACGTTTCGGATTTTCGTGCGCGGAACTTTGGGCCATGCCCCCGCATTTCCCGTACCGCGACATCGCGGCGGCGGACCGGATCGCGGAGCTGCTCGCCCGGCGCGGCGTCCGGGCGGCAAGCCTCCACGCGCCGCTCTACCCCGACGTGCGCACCTACAAGAAGGACCGCTGGTACTCCCTCTCGTCGGAAGACGAGGAGCATCGCCGTGCCTCGGTCGCCGCGACGGCTCTTGCGGCGAACTGGCTCTCGCATCAAGGGGGCGGGACGGTGGTCCTCCACACGACCTTTCCGCAGGAGAAATGGTATCCCCACCGGTGGGGGGCCTTCCTCTCCTCCCTGAACGAGCTTCTCGACCTTGTCCGGGGGAACGTGCGGTTCGCGGTGGAGAACACCCCCCTTGCGTCCGGCCGCGTGGAGGCGATCCTCGACATCGTGCATCGCTATCCGCCCGAACGGGTGGGCGTCTGCCTGGACCTGGGCCACGCCAACATCCAGGAGAACGTCCTCTCCGCCATCCGGGCCGCAGCCGAACGTCTCATCCATGTGCACGCCTCCGACAACCACGCGATCCAGGACGACCACTTCGTCCCGGGGCGCGGGTCGATCGCCTGGGACAGGGCGATGGCCGCCTTGAGGGAAACAGGGTTTTCCGGGCCGTTCACCGTCGAACTGCGGGACTACACCAAGGGGGATCCCCCTCTTTACAGGAACTTCGAGGAGATCCTTGCCGAGTGCCGCGACAGCCTGGACGGGCTCCTCGAAGGCGGGGGGTAGATGGCCCCCACGATCGACGAACGGGCGATCCAGGCGACATTGTCCGCCTTCTTCCGCGCCCCCGCGCAGGTGGCCCAGGTGGCGGAGCTGGCCGGAGACGCTTCCACTCGGCGCTACTACCGGGTCCGGATGGCCCCGGGATCCCCCCTCTCCTCCCTCGTCCTGATGCGCTACCCGGATAACGTCCCCCCCGGCGGGGAGCTCCCTTTCGTCAACGTCCACCGGTACCTCCGCAAGGCGGGGGTCCCCGTCCCCGAGATCTACCTCGCCGCTCCCGAAGCCAAGCTCCTCTTCCTGGAGGACGCGGGGGACACGATGCTCGAGGGGGCCGTGCGCACTGCAAAATCCGAAGAGGAACATCTCCCCCTCTACGAGCTGTGCGTGGAGATCCTCGCCCGCATCCAATGGGACGGGACGAAGGCCCTGGACGGGAACGCCTTCCCGGCAAGGCTTGCCTTCGACGTGAAGAAGTTCGCCGAGGAGATCGACTTCTTCTTCGAGCACGCCGTGCGGGAGTACGGGGGGATCGCCCTTTCGGAGAGCGAGGAGAAGGCGATCGAGGACCTGTTCCTCCCCTTTCTTGAGGAGCTCGCGTCCCTGCCCCGCGTCCTCGCCCACCGCGACTATCACAGCCGCAACGTGATGGTGATGGGGACCGCCCCCGGCAGGCCGCCCGATTTGCGGATCCTGGACTTTCAGGACGCCCGGATGGGGAACGTCTACTACGACCTCTGCTCCCTCTTCCGGGACTCCTATGTGACGCTCCCGGAGAAGGCGATCGACCACCTCGGCTACGTCTACCGCCACGCGGCCCCGTCGGAACTCCGTGCCCTCGCGGGAAGGGGGAACGAGTTCACTTACCGCCTTGACGTGGCCGCCCTCCAGCGGAACGTGAAGGCGATCGGCACCTTCGGGAACCAGGCCCGCAACAGGGGGAAGACCTTCTATCTCCGTTTCATCCCTCCGACCGTGGCGCACCTCGCAGGCAATTTCGAACGAAACCGGGAGATGCGTCCCCTGGCGAGGAAGCTGCTCCCCATCCTCTCGGCCCTCGCCGAAAAGGCCGCGGCGGAGGCCTCCCCATGAGAGGGATGATCCTCGCTGCGGGCCTCGGAACGCGCCTGCGCCCCCTTTCTTACGAATTGCCCAAGCCGATCATCCCGGTCCTCGGACGCCCGCTGTGCACCTACAACATGGAGTTCCTCGCGAAGGCCGGGGTCAAGGCCTTCGTCCTGAACCTCCACCGCCAGCCAAAGCTGATCCAGCAGCGGGTGACGGGCTGGGCCGGGAAGAAAATTCGCGTGGACTACACCGTGGAACCGGAAATCCTCGGAACCGGCGGGGGGATCCGTAACGCGATGGGCTTCTTCTCGTCCGGCACGTTCGCCACGGCAAACTCGGACACCGTCGTCCGGTTCCCGTTCGGCCCCGCGCTCTCCTTCCACCGGGAGAAGAAGGCGCAGGCCACCCTGGTCCTCTTCCCGGACCCGGAAAAACGTTACACGCCGGTATGGACCGACGACACGGGGAGGATCACCGGGTTCGGAAGCGACCCGGGAAGCGGTACCCGGTCCGGCTTCTATACCGGGTTCCAGATCGTCGAGCCGGGGCTGCTCCTGCGGATCCCGCCGGGGCGGGCCACGTGCATCATCCGGGATACCTACACGCCGCTCGTCAAGGAGAGGGGACCGGTATTCGGGTACGTGTCCTCGGGCTATTTCCGGGATTTCGGCTCGCCCGCGGATTACCTGAGCGGCACCCTCGCTCTGCTCTCGGAGCGGTCGGCGGAGAGCGCGCCCCCTGCCCCCTCCGCTGCCGGCGTGAGGATCACGCCGCCGGTTTACATCTCACCCGGCGCGAAGATCTCACCCGGTGCGATCATCGGGCCTGATGCGGTGATCGAAGAGGGCGCGGCCGTCGCCGAAGGGGCGACGGTCACGCGCTCCATCCTCTGGCCGGGCGCCGTCCTGGGCCCGGGGCAGGCCCTATCCGGGGCGATCCTCACCCCCCGACGCCTCGTACCGGTCCCTTGAGTACTCCATGTCATAAATACGGCCAGCACCGACAGGGTCGATGCGCCGCGCCAGCAAGGCGCGCGCCTGAGGCATACTCGTAGCGGTACGGCGCCAGGAGCGCGAGGTCCTCGATCCCCGTCCGGCCCTCCCTAAAGTGCCTCCCCTGAAATGCCGATAAGTCATTCAAAATCGGCGGGAAACCTTGCGGCGCCGAACCGGGGTTGGCAGCGTGAGACCGGAAAGGGACGCAGGGGTTGGGCCGGGGGGGTTACATGCGCGATAGCCTGTTCAAAAGGAGTCTTCCGCTTTTCCTTGCGGCGATCCTTGGTTTCTCGCAGACGGCGCTCGCGGCGCCGCGGGGGGACGCGGATCCCATAGTGATCGGCGGATCGCTCTCCCTGTCCGGGAAATACGCCGAAATGGGGAAGATGCAGGAGAAGGGCTACCGCCTCTGGGAAACGGAGGTGAACGCCCGGGGCGGCCTGCTGGGCCGCCCGGTCAAGGTTCTTGTCCTCGACGACGGGAGCAGCGCCCCGAAGGCAGCGGAGGTCTACGAGGAGCTGCTGCGGGGGAAAAAGGTCCCCCTGATCTTCAGCCCCTACTCCTCGGAGCTCACCCTTGCCGTAGCGGATGTCGTCGAGAAGTTCCGGTACCCCATGCTCGCCGCCGGCGCCTCCTCGGAAAAGATCTGGGAGCGGCCGCGACGGTACACGTTCGGCGTTTACAGCACCGCGGGACGCTACTTCATCGGATTCCTGGAACTGTGCGCCATCCACAAGCGCAAGACCGTATCCATCACCGGGTTCCCGGATGCCTTCTCGCGGTCCACCGTGGCAGGCGCCAGGAAGTGGGCGGAGCGGTTCGGCCTTTCGGTGGTTCATTTCGACATCGTTGAGGGCAGGGACGAACAGGTCCTCGAGGCGGAAGCGGGCCGCATCGCCGCGGCGCGGCCCGACGTGGTGATCGTCGCGGGCCATTTCAACGAGACCGTGAGCCTGCGCCGGGCCCTGGAGAAGAAGGACCTGAAGAAGAGCGTCTTCGCGGGTTCGGTCGGACCCGCCATGCAGGAATTCCAGCAGGACTTGGGCCCCCTGGCCGAAGGCGTCTTCGGCGCCTCGCAGTGGGAACCCGACGAGCGGATCCTTTATCCCGGCTCCCGGGCCTTCATCCAGGACTTCAGGAAGGCCTACGGCGAGGAGCCCTCGTACCACGCCGCGACCGCCTACTCCTCGGTCAAGATGCTGGCGGAGGCCGTCAGGAAGACCGGGTCCCTCGATCGCGAGAAGATCCGGCGGTTCGTCGTCTCGGGCGAGCACAAGACGATCCTGGGGCCCTTCAAGCTCCGGAGCGACGGAACGCAGATCGGGCACAAGAGCATCATCATCCAGTGGCAGGGAGGAAAGAAGGAGATCGTCTGGCCCGAGACCATGCGGACCTCCCCGCCCCGATTCCCCCAATGAGGAAATCCGGCCTCTTCCTCCAGTTCATGCTCGTCTTCGCGGCCGTCGGAAGCCTGCTGGCGGCCACGGCGGCGTACATCATCTCCGTGCCGCTGATCCGGACCCTCACCGAGGCCGAGGAACGCCCGCTGCACCTTGTCTCGGACGAGATCTTCAACATCGCCTCCAACAGCTTTCACGACCTTCTGGACGAACGGAAGGAGGACGACGCCGAGGAGGTGGAGGCGGCCCAGCAGGACGTGCTGGCCCGGATCGTCCGCTACAAGCCTTCGGTCCGGTCCGCCGACTACCATTTCGTCGTGGTGGACCGCGACAACCGGATCATCGCGGACTCCGGCAAACTGTTCGGCGAGCATGCGTCCCCCGACCCGGGCGCCGAACAGGTCGAAGGGCAGATCCGGATCCCCGACCGGAACGGAAGGCGGCTCATCGGGTACCAGCGGACGTTCCCCGCGTGGGGATGGCGCCTGATCGCGCTCACCCCCGAGGAGGCGCTGCGGAAGGAGACGCGCCGGATCAAGTTATGGGTCTACGGCGCCGGCCTCGTCGGATTTCTGGTGCTCGTTGCCCTCTTTTACGCCGTACTGAGGAGCCGCATCGAGGTTCCCCTGCGGACCCTCGTGAGGTACGCGCACGGCCTGAAGGAGGGCGACTACAAGACCGTTCCGGAAATGGGCGAGGGAGAAATCGGCGAGCTGGCGGAGGCTTTCAACCGCATGACACACGCCATCCGCCAGAGAGAGCGGAAGCTCGCGGAGCTGGCCAAGTTCCCGGAGTCCAACCCCAACCTGCTGATGAAGGTGGCGCCGGACGGCGAAGTGCTTTACGCCAACCCGAGCGTGACGAGGAAGCTCGCCGAGATGGGGCTTCCGGCGGGGCATGCGGAGCTGATCTTGCCCCACGACATCCAGGAGATCGTCAGGGAGATGCGGCTCATCGAGGGCCGGCAAAAGGAGTTCCTCTGGAAGACCCGCGACCGGACGATCGAGTACACCGTCTTCGGCTTCGCGGACGAAGACGCGGTGGTGTTCCACGGGATCGACGTAACGGAGAAGAAGCGCA
This sequence comes from Deltaproteobacteria bacterium, assembly GCA_016220005.1. Taxonomy (GTDB): domain Bacteria; phylum Desulfobacterota; class Deferrimicrobia; order Deferrimicrobiales; family Deferrimicrobiaceae; genus JACRIV01. The sequence goes on along the minus strand of JACRIV010000093.1, from coordinate 2,709 downwards.
TGGAAGAACAGCTCTTCCATGCGCACAAGATGGAGACGCTGGGGAGGATCGCCGGCGGAGTGGCCCACGACTTCAACAACCTGCTCGCGGGGATCCTGGGCTATGCCTCCCTGTTGCAGAGCGGCCCCATCGCGGACCCGAAGGTTGCCGAGGCGATCGTCAGCATCGAGAAGGCGGCGGAGAGGGGAACGCAGCTCACCCGGCAGCTCCTGGGCTTCGCCCGCAAGGGGACCCACGAGTTCCTGCCCGTGAACCTCAACAGGATCCTCGACGAGACCGCGGACATCGTCGCCCAGACCATCGAGAAGACGATCTCGATCCGGCGCGACAAGGCGGAGGACCTGCCCACCGTGCTGGGGGAGAGCAACCAGCTGCACCAATGCCTCATGAACCTGTGCATCAACGCCAGGGACGCCATGACCCAGGGAGGAATGCTCACCATTGCCACGCGCCGGGCGCTCCTTTCGGAGGACCGGCAGGGAAAGTTTTTCCGGATTCCCGCGGGACTCTATGCCGCGGTGGCGATCCGGGACGAGGGGCATGGCATGGACGAGGCCACGCAGGAGCGGATCTTCGACCCGTTCTTCACGACCAAGGAGAAGGAGAAGGGGACCGGCCTGGGGATGTCGATGGTCTACGGGATCGTCAAGAACCACGGCGGCTACGTCACGGTGAAAAGCACGCCGGGGAAAGGGACGGACGTCGAGATCCTGATCCCGGCGGCGAAGGAAGGCGGGACCGCCATGGCGGCCGAGACGCGGCCGGTCACCGAGGCCCCCTTCGACCACGCGGGTACGGCGCTGCTCGTGGACGACGAGGAATTCGTCAGGGACGTTGCAAGCGCGATGTTGTCGACGCTCGGGTACGAGGTCCTGACCGCGAGCAACGGGATGGAAGGGGTGGAGATCTTCCGGAGGGAGAAGGAGAGGATCTCGCTGACGATCCTGGACCTGATGATGCCGGTGATGGACGGCAGGAAGGCGTTCGAGGAGATCCGGGCGATCGACCCGGCGGCGCGCATCGTCATCTCGACCGGCTTCAGCGGCGATGAGGACGTCGACAGGCTCAAAGCGATGGGCGCGAGCGCCATCCTTCCCAAGCCCTACACTTTCGGCGCGATGACCAGGACCCTCGGACTCGTTGCAACGTGGCCTCCTCCCGGATCACGCGATGCTTGAGGCCCCGTGGGAACACGAAGGGTCCCCGGGGATGCAGACGGCCCCCCTCGCCCCTTTCCAGTAAAGGAGCAGGGCGCTCCCGTAGGGCGCGCCGAACGCCGCCCGCTTGTCATATTCCGCCGAGAGCATCCTGAGTGTCTGCTCCGCGACCGCGAAGAGGTCGGTCCTCGCGGCTTCGCGGGAATACCGGATGAGGGCGCAGGCCATCCGGGCGTTCGTCGCGAACGGTAGGAGCGGGAGGGCGAGGGGCCCGAACTCGTTTTCGCGCGGGCGCCGGTCGAGAAAGCCCGGCGACTTGGCGGAGAAAAAGCGCCGCACCGACCAGTCGATGATCCTGCCGGCCCGGTCGAGATATTCCGCATCGACGCACGCCTCCCAAAGGTCCAGGAACGCCGTCGCCGCGGAGACGTTGTCCGCCAGATGGCCGGCCTCGATCCTGGCGCCGTCGTGGAAGCGAATCTGCCCGAGGTCGTCGGACCACAGGTCCCCGGCAAGATGCTCCCCCAGGCGCCTGGCCCTGTCGAGAAGCGTTCCCCCTTCCGCCGGTGAAATCTCCTTGCCCGTCCCGAACGCCCGGTGCGCGGCGACCAGGGCGGACAGGACCCTGCCGTTGTATTCGGAGAAGATCGTCCTGTCGACGCCGGGGGGAGTCCGTTTCTCCCGCTCCGAAGCGTTCAACGGGAAATACTCCTCGTCGGCATCCTGGCTGGAGAAGAACGCGCCGGTCCCGGGGTCGTAGAGCCTGGATAAAAGGAAACGCAGGATCCTTTCCGCCGTGCGGGCATGCGCCGCCTCCCCCGTCCTCTCGTAGGCGGAGGCGTATAGCGACAGCATCTCCGCGTTGTCGACCAGCAGCTTCTCGTAGTGGGGCTCCGTCCAGTCCCGCTTCGTCGCGTAACGGAAAAAGCCGCCCTCCACTTGGTCGAACACTCCCGACGCGCTCATCCTTCGGAGGATCTTCTGCAGGGTGTCGCCCATCTCCCTGTTCGCCTCGAGGATCCAGGCGTCCCGCAGGAACGCCAGGATATCCGCCACCAGGAACTTCGGCTCCCGGAAGAAGCCCGGGTGGACCGGGTCGAATTGGGCGAGCACCGAGTGCTTGACGAGCGGAAGGTCCTCCGGCCTCGGCCCCTCGGGGGGACCTCCCCTCCCCTCCCCCGCGCCGGGCTCCTTCCGGGCCGCCGTCTCCTCGATGTACCGGTCGATCCCTTCCCGGTCGCGCCGGTAGAAATCGGCGCACTTGGCCAGGACCTCGTACAGGGCGTCGGGGGGAAGGTACGTCGCGCCGGTGAGCAGCTGTCCGTTCGGCAGAAGAACCGCTGTGGTCGGCCAGCCGCCCTGGTTGTACCGGTCGTTGATGTCGGGGCGCCGGTCCGTGTCCACACGGATCGGGATGAACAAGTCGTTCAGAAGGCGGACGACCCTCGGGTCGGAAAGGGAGGTCCTGTCCAGCACGTGGCACCAATGGCACCAGGTCGCCGAGATGTCCAGGAAGATGAGCTTCCCCTCCGCACCGGCCCGCGCCAGGCTG
>JACRIV010000009.1 GCA_016220005.1 Deltaproteobacteria bacterium | reverse complement strand
TTCATCTCCCCCCCCTTTTTTTTCGTAAATTTATTTCATTTTATTGAAATAATAAAAAATGCAAAACAAAAAGTTGATGAAAAGATACCCTTTGCGGCCCTACAATCAGTTTTCATGTCGATTCCAGAGGATACGTCCTTAATGTCCGAGGCGGAGAAAGCCATTGCGCAGGCGCCTGCGGAAAACCACCATCCGGAGGGAACCGGATGATTAAGACGAGGGACGTCCACTTCATCATCATGATGGCAGTGGTCATCGGGTTGCTCATGGTTCTCTATCTCACCGGGCGCCCGCGTTACTTGAGCCGCAGCGAACCGCACTTGAGGGCCGCCTCGGACATGGAATGCTTCTCCTGCCACGACGACGGGAAGGTTTTTCCGATGACCAAGGAGCATCCGATCCGCAAGAAGAACTGCCGGCAGTGCCACAGGCTCGAGAGAACGAAAGGGTAGTGTCCCGCCTGATCCTTCCTCCCCTGGGCGCCCACGTTTCGGTGGCCGGAGGGGTCGCCGCCGCGCCCGACCGGGGCCGCAGGATCGGCGCGGACGTCATCCAGATCTTCTCCAAGCCGCAGACTCGCTGGATGGGGAAGGCGCTGGAGGAGGCGGATGCGGCGGCTTTCAGGGACGCGAGCGCACGAACGGGAATCCGGACGGTGGCCATCCACTGCGCCTATCTCATCAACCTGGGATCCTCCAAGGAGGCGGTCCGGACCCGCTCCCTATACGCGCTGGAAGACGAGGCCGCCCGCGCCGCGATGCTCGGGGTGCCGTACCTCGTACTGCACCCGGGGTCGTGCGGGGAGGACCCGGAGGAGGAGGGGATCGCGCGGATCGCCTCGGCCCTCCGCTCCTTCGGCCGTTTCCCGGAAGGGGTGACCCTCCTGCTGGAGAACACGGCGGGGCAGGGGAACTCCCTCGGCCGGACGATGGAGCAGATCCGCAGGCTCGTCGACGCGGCCGGCGGGCCGCCCGACGTGGCGGTCTGCCTGGACAGCGCGCACCTCTTTGAAGCGGGCTATGATATCGGGAGCGGGGCCGGGTGGGACGGGCTGCTGGCGGAGATGGAAACGTACGCGGTCCTGACGCTCGTCCGCATGTGGCACCTGAACGACTCGAAGACGGAGAGGGGCAGCCGCGTCGACCGGCATTTCCACATCGGCCGCGGGAAGATCGGCCTCGACGCCTTCCGGCGGATCCTGACCCACGAGGCGTTCCGAGGGCTGCCGATGGTGCTGGAGACGCCTAAGGACGGAGCGGACGACTTCGAGATGGACATCGGGAACCTGGCGACGCTGCGCGGACTGCTCCCGCGCCGCGGGAAAGAGGAATGAGCGCATGGACTACGAGGCGATAAAGGGCCTGGCGAAACATCACAAGCAGGTCTTCGGGCGGATCGTCAAGTGCGAGATGTACAAGCTGGAGGAGGGGAAGATGCTCGCCATCTCCCGGATGCACGACGACTACCACGACATGAACCTGGCCATTCTCCTCGACGACAAGTATCGCATCGAGGAAATCGGCGGGAAGATGGACCGGATCCCTTACCCCTGCTGCGAGAAGAAGCCGCTTGAGATGCTCGGCGCCCTCAAGGGGATCGGGGTCCTCGAGCGGGGGGGCCTGAAGAAGGTCAAGGATGTCATCCCGCGGAACATGGGGTGTACTCACGTCTACGAGATGATCGAGTCCACCTTCCGTGCGATCTTCGTGGGCTCTTACAGCATCTACGGGCAGAAGTGGGAAGGGGTGCTCGCCCTGGAGCTGGAGGAGAACCGGCAGCTCGGCCTCCAGTCCCCTGTCCTGGCAAACACGTGCTACGCCTTCAACCTGGAGTCGGTCGACGAGGAGGTCCTGGCCCGCGCAAGAAGGAAGGTGGAGGAGGCCAGGAAGAAGATGGCCGCCATCGAGGCGGTCAAGCGGGGGGAGTGAGATGAAACGATCCGTGTTCCCGGTTTCCGCGGTCCTGTTCCTTCTGGCGGTCCTGTGCCCGGCGGCATGGCCTTCCGGGCTTCCCTCCCGCGTTACGAAGGTCGTGCTCTACCCCGAGATGGCGGAAGTGACCCGGGTCGTCGAGGTGGAAGCGTCTGCCGGGACGGTCGTCCTCCCGGGCCTGACGGCCAGCCTGCTTCCCGACTCGATCTCCGCCGCCGTCACTGCCGGGGAGGCGGGGATCGCGGGGATCGCGGTGGAGGATGTCTTCCGGGCGGAGCCGGTCGACCCGCGCGTCAAGGACCTGGAAAAGGAGATCGAGCGGTTAACGGATGATAAGCGCCGGACCGAGGAGGCGATCAAGGGGAACGCCCGGGAGAAGGAACTCCTGGAGCGGGGCGTCCTGTCGATCTATTCGGGTGGAGAGGAGCCGAAGAGCAAGGGAAAGGAGTCCGTCCCCCGACTGACCCCCGCCGAGGTCGATGCGGCACTTGCCCTGTTTCGGAGCCGCGGTCAGGAGATCGGCGGGAAGATCCTCGACCTCGAGCGGTCGGCCCGGGAGCTCGACAGGAAGATCGCCGCGGCGCGGCAGGAGCACGACAAGATCCGGCCCCCCCGCCCGATGCAGGAAAAGGCGGTGCGGATCGACCTCGCCCGGCCGGGGAAATGCCGGCTCGCCGTGACCTACCTGGTGCCGGCGGCCGGGTTCGCCCCCCGCTACAACGCGAGGATGCTCCCGGCGTCGGGCACGCTTGCCCTCGAATTGGTCGGCGAGGCGTGGCAGCGCACGGGAGAGGACTGGAAAGAGGCGCGGCTCACCTTCTCGACCGCCCGACCGGGGCGGATGACGCAATTGCCGCCTCTTCCTCCGTGGGCGCTGGACTTCTACCAGCCGCCCGTCGTCCGGCCGATGATGATGAAGATGAGGGAATCCACAGGGGCCGCGGCGGCGCCCGCGATGGAAGAGGGGAAGGCGGAGGAGCCGCCCTTCGCTGAAAAACGGTTCGCCTCCTTCGATGTGACTCTCGAAGGGACGCACGCCCTTGCCGGCACCGGGGAGAAGAAGGATTTCCTGCTGGCCCGGCGGGAGCAGAAGGCCCGGATGGCGTGGCGGTCCATTCCGCGGGCCGCCGAGGGGGCGTTCATTACGGCGGACGGCAGGAACGAGGGCGGGCTGGCGGTCTTCGCGGCGCCCGTGTCGCTCTTCCTGGAGGAGGCGTACGTGGGCAAAGGGCGCCTGGCGGACATCCCGGAAGGGGAGGAATTCCGGATCGACTTCGGGAAGGACGACGCCGTTCAGGTGAAACGGAAGGAGATCGAGCGCAAGAGGGAAGAAGGCGGCGTCTTCTCCAAGGTCAAGCGGGTCCGGTTCCGCTACGAGATCGCGGCGGCGAACTTCCGAAAGGAGGCGGCGCCGCTGACGGTGCTTGACCGCATCCCGGTTCCCCGCCACAAGGACATCGTGGCAAAAGAGGTGGAAATCACCGGCGGGGGGAAGGTCGGCGAGGCGGGCGAGGTGAAGTGGGAGTTCGTGCTCGCGCCGGGAGAAAAAAGAACGCTCGAGTTGTCCTTCACGGTCGAGTACCCGGCGGACAAGGAGATCCATGGGCTCTGAGCAGCATGTCACGATTGCATCCGTTGCCTATTCTCTCCGGGAACTGGAGGAGGCGACGGGGCGCCGGAGCAGTAACCTGTCCAGGACGCTGAAAACCCTGGCCCGCTACGGCATCGTCGAACTGGTCCGCACCGAACGTAAGTTGAGGCCGGTCGTAAAGGCCACGGAGTTCCGAGTGACGTTCGGACTGAAACTGCCGTCCCGCCCGGCGGCGTGAGCTCCCCTTTAGCCGTGAGCGGGAAGGCCGACAACCCCCTCTTGATCTTGCAGGCGTTTTCCAAAACGCTTACGGGCAAGTTCGCTCTTCAAGTTGCGTGCAACCCGGAAGATCAGCTCAAGGGTCCGGTGGCGGATTTGATCGAAAGTGTTGGTCGTCACCTTGGACTCCATGTCGAGACGGTCACGGAAGTCCAGGATCGGGAGATCTCCGGAAGACCGGACCTGGGCGTCGTGATCGCCGGCCTCGTTGCCGGTTATGTCGAGCTCAAGGCGCCCGGGAAAGGGGCGGACCCGAAAAAGTTCCGGGGATCCGACAAGGAGCAGTGGGCGAAGTTCAGGGACCTCCCGAATCTTCTGTATTCCGATGGCAACGAATGGGCTCTTTACCGGAACGGGGAGAGATTCGGAAAGCTCCTCCGGATGTCCGGCGACGTGACCGGCGACGGCGAGGCCGCCGTTACGCAGACCGATGGCGAGGCCGTCCAGGAGCTGCTGCGGGAGTTCTTCGGGTGGGAGCCATTGGTTCCGTCCTCTCCCGCAGCCCTGGCCGAAATGCTGGCGCCTCTCTGCCGGTTGTTGCGCTCCGATGTGGAGGAGGCTCTGAAGAACCCCGGCTCCAACCTGGCCGCTCTGGCCGTCGACTGGCGCCACTATCTTTTCCCCGACGCCGACGACCGGCAATTCGCCGATGCGTACGCCCAGACGTTCACTTATGCCTTGTTGCTGGCCCGGTTCTCGGGGGAGACGTGCGTGACTCCGCGCGAGGCATCGAGGGCCATCCGCCGCGGCCATCGCCTGCTGGCCGATACGCTCAAGATCCTGGGCGACGAAGCTGCCTTGGCCGAAATCGCGGTGCCTGTAAACCTCTTGGAGAGGGTGATCTCCGCGGTGGACGGGGAGGCCTTGGAAAAGAAGGCCAAGGGCGATCCGTGGCTCTACTTCTATGAGGATTTTCTGGCTGCATACGATCCCGCGATGCGGAAGGATCGGGGGGTGTACTATACACCCTTGGAGGTGGTTCAGGCGCAGGTCCGCCTCGTGGCGGAACTCCTGGAAGAACGGTTTGACGCCGAAGCCTCTTTTGCGGACCCGAAGGTCGTGACCCTCGATCCTGCCTGCGGCACCGGAACCTACCTGTTGGCCGCGCTTCGCCATGCCTTGGAAAAGATTTCCGGAACCAAAGGGCCGGGGATGAAGGTCTCCGCCGCCAGCGCTGCAGCCGCAAACATGCACGGCTTCGAGCTCTTGGTCGGCCCTTACGCGGTGGCCCATCTCAGGTTGACGGAGAGGATTCTGGCCGAGGGAGGGACCGTCCCGGAAGACGGGGCCCACGTCTACCTTACCGATACGCTCGAATCCCCGTTCTCCCCGCCGCCTCATTATCCCGCCCTGTATATACCCCTGGGCGAGGAGTACCGGCGAGCCCAAAAGGTCAAGGCGACGACGCCGGTTCTCGTCTGCATCGGGAATCCGCCTTACGACCGCCAGGTCATCGAGGGGAACATGCCCGGGTCCGCGAAACGCAAGGGGGGCTGGGTGCGTTTCGGCGACGCGGGAGAAGACGGCGGCGGCATCCTCCGCGACTTTGTGGCTCCGCTGGAACCGCTTGGGCTGGGGATCCATGCCAAGAATCTTTACAACGACTACGTCTATTTCTGGCGCTGGGCGCTCTGGAAGGTCTTTGAAACCAAGGAAGGACCAGGCGTCATCTCCTTCATCACGGCGTCCTCGTACCTTCGAGGGCCCGGTTTCGCCGCTATGCGCCAGGTGATGCGGAAGACCTTCGACGAACTCTGGATCATCGACTGGAGGGGGACAACCTGGGGGCGCGCAAGACCGGGAACGTCTTCGCCATCCAGACCCCGGTGGCGATCGCCATCGGCGTGCGCGATTCGAAGCCGAGGCCGGAAACGCCGGCGGTCGTCCGGTACCCCCGCCTGGAAGGGACCAGCGACGGGAAGCTCGCGCGGCTTGCCGAGGTGGAACGTTTCGCGGACCTTTCCTGGAGGGTTTGTCCCGAGGGCTGGACCGAGCCGTTCCATCCAGCTTCGGATACACCCTATATGAGTTGGCCGTTATTGACCGATCTGTTTCCATGGCAGACGAACGGGGTAATGCTTGGAAGGACGTGGCC
>JACRIV010000092.1 GCA_016220005.1 Deltaproteobacteria bacterium | reverse complement strand
CTGGAACCTGATCTTCGGGCCGGTGCTCGGGACGGCCGGAGTGATGGGCGCGTTCACGGCCGCGGTGGGAGGGGCATTCGGGATCGATGCGCTTGGGGCGCCGGTCGGCCTCGTCGCGAAAGGGCTTACGATTGCGCTTTCCGCACTGGCCCGCCTCTCGGGCGACGGGTGGGGTTGTCTTCCCCTTCCTCCCGCGGGCGCGGCGGCCCCGCTGTTTTTTACGGCGGCCGCCGTCTGGGGGACCCTTTCGTTGCGGCGGGGGGGGAAGGAGCCCTGGCCGGCGGCGCTTGCGGCGGCGGCGGGCTTCCTCCTCTGGATCCACCTTCCATACGCCGCGTTGCCCGACCGGCGCTTGAGCGTCACCGCCCTCAACGTCGGGAAAGGGGCGGCCCATGTGGCGGTCTTCCCGGACGGGCGGTGCATGGTCGTCGATTCGGGGAGCGCCATACGGGGGGATGCGGGGGAAAAGATCGTCGCGCCGTTTCTCCGAAGCCTCGGAACGGGCCGGATCGACGTCCTGGTCCTTACCCACCCCCATGAGGACCATTTCGGCGGTGCGAAATCGCTCCTGGAAGGATTTCGCGTGAAGGAGATCTGGGTTCCGGGGGACGTCCCCCTCGAGTCGTTCGGAGACGCGGTTGCGCAAAGGGGGTCCCTCGTGCGCCGGAAATACGGAGGGGAATGCTTTTCGGCCGGGGGTGCGACCGTCAGGGTGCGCAGCGCCGGGTGCGACGGGGATCCCTCCCGCACGAACGAGCGGAGCCTCGTTCTGGAGATCCGGCAAGGCCTCCTCTCCGTCTGGCTGCCCGGAGACGTGGAAAGGGGGCCCGCCGCCTGGGGGCCGGTGGAGAAAAGAGAAGGAGAGAAGCGGGTCCTTTTTCTGCCGCACCACGGGTCCCCGGGTGCGGACCCGGCCTCCTGGCTGGCCGCGGCAAGACCGGCCGTCATGATTTCCCAAAATAGAAATTGTTTCGCATTGAAAAATCTGCTACCCTCGGTTGAGTCTTTTCTCTTGGAAAACGGGGCGTTTACTGTGCGGTCCGACGGTTATGGAATATCATGGGAACAGGAAGGGGCCCTGTTGTGGAGATTGCTCTGGCGTCTCCCCTGATGGTTCCGAGGAACTACCTTCCTAAAAGGCCCCCCGGTTGAGGTAATGGCGAAGCAGCGCATATTGATCATCTCCGGTGATTCCGGCGCCATCGCCTCCAAGGTGCGGGAGTCCTCTTTCGCCGATGTCCATCTGTCCGCCCTGTCCGATTGGGAAAAGGCCGCCGCGGCCCTGACCAAGGAAAACTTCTCGGTCATCGTGGCCCGGAAGTTCTCCAAGCGCCAGAGCGCCGAGGAGTTCGTGCGCGACGTCATCCAGCTCGCGCCCAAGACCCCCCTGATCCTGATCCTACCCAAGAAGGGCGGCCCGTCCGTGCTCGGTGCGCTGCGGGGGGGCGCTTCGGAGATCATCTTCGAGGAGAACCTGGACAAGGAGCTGCTCCCGACCCTCGAAAAGTATCTCTTCCTCGGGTACGGCCTCCTCCGGAAGATGTCCCTGGAAGAGCTGTTCGATTTCTGTTTCCCGGTGATCACCACTACCGACATGGACCTGCTGTCCCTGACCGTCATCGAGATGTTCCGGGAGTCCCTGGGGGCCTCCTTCGGGGTCCTGTTCCGGGAGCAGGAGGGGAGGGGGTCCGGGTTCTCCATCGTGGCCGCAGCCGGCTTCCCCGACGATTCCCTCGCCGGGGTCTTTCTGCTCCGGTTCGGGGCCGGCCTGGTCAAGCTCTGCGGTCCCGTTCCCGTCGTGCTGCCCGCCGAGCAGGTGGCGCCCCTCCTTCCGGAGGACGAGGGCATGCTGGGGGAGAACCGGACCTTCTTCGCGATCCGGTTCGACCTGTCGCCCGGATCGCAGATGTTCGCCGCCCTGACCATGCGCGGGACCCCGGGGATCGACGTCCTCGACAGCCCGCTGCTCAATTTCTTCTACCGCCAGGTGCGGTTCGCGCTCCTCAACGCCGAGCGCAGCGTCCAGACCCAGAACCTCATCTACATCGACGATCTCACGAAGCTCTACAACAGCCGCTACCTCAACGTGGTTCTGGACAGGGAACTGAAGCGTTCGGAACGGTACCGGAACTTCTTCTCCGTCCTCTTCATGGACGTCGATTTCTTCAAGCGCGTCAACGACGGCCACGGCCATCTCGTAGGCAGCCGGATGCTCGTCGAAGTCGGGTCGGTTCTCCGCTCCTGCGTGCGTGAGACGGACACCGTGGTGCGCTACGGGGGGGATGAGTTCGTCGTCCTCCTCGTGGAGACCAACGCCGAAGACGCGCTGCTCGTCGCGGAGCGGATGCGCACGATGATCGAGGGAAGGATATTCGGCCAGGATTTCGGCCTCGGGATACGCTTGACGATCTCCATAGGGATCGCGGCGTTCCCGGAGCATGCGACCACCAAGCAGCACCTCCTCAACTTGGCCGACCAGGCGATGTACAGGGGGAAGGATTCCACCCGCAACGTGGTCTATCTCGCCAACCCGCAGACCGTGCCATGACCATCGCCCCGGTGCGGGGGATGAAGGACGTCCTTCCCCCCGAGTCCGCGAGGTGGAAAGCCTTGGAGTCCGAGTATATCGCGTACGCCGGGCGGTTCGGCTTCCGCGAGATCCGGACGCCCATCGTGGAGAAGACCGAGCTGTTCGCGCGGGCCGTGGGGGAAACGACCGACATCGTCGAGAAGGAGATGTATTCCTTCACCGACCGCTCCGGGGAGAACCTCACGATGCGGCCGGAGGGGACGGCGCCGGTGGTCCGCGCGCTCCTCGGGAACCGCTTCGCGCTCGGGGAGTGGCCGGTCCGCCTCGCCTACACCGGCCCGATGTTCCGCCACGAGCGACCCCAGAAAGGCCGCCTGCGCCAGTTCCACCAGCTCGGAGCGGAGCTGTTCGGCACCGATTCTCCTTACGCCGACGCGGAAATGCTCGCTTTCCTCTACGGGTTCCTGAAGGAGATCGGGCTCTCCGGGGTCTCCCTGGAGATCAACTCGCTGGGCGATCCGGCATGCCGTCCCGCGTACAACGAGAGGCTGTCCGATTTCCTCGCTTCCCGCGAGGGGCTCCTGTGCGACGACTGCCGCCGCCGCCGCGTCCGGAACCCGCTGCGGGTCCTCGACTGCAAGGCCGAGAGGTGCGTGCAGGCGACCGCGGACGCGCCGTCGGTCCTGGAATCCCTCTGCGACGAGTGCAGGGCCCACTTCGAGTCGGTCGAAACGGTGCTTGCGGAGATCGGCGTCCCCTTCGCCCGCAACCCCCGGATGGTCCGGGGGCTCGACTACTATCGCCGGACCACGTTCGAGTTCGTCATCCCGGGGATGGGGGCGCAGAACACCGTGGCCGCCGGCGGGCGCTACGACGGGCTCGCGGAGATGGTCGGGGGGAAGGAGCGGGTCCCGGCCATCGGTTTCGCCGTCGGCGTCGAGCGCCTCCTGATGCTCCTGGGGGAGGGAGGAGACGGGGCGCCGGCCGCGGACGTCTTCCTGGTGACGTCCGGCGCGAAGTTCCTCCGCGAGGCGTTCCGGTGGAAGATGGAGCTGATCGGGAAAGGGATCCGTGCCGAGATGGATTACGAGGGGCGCAGCGTCAAGGCCCAGTTCCGCCGGGCGGACAGGTCGGGAGCTGCGGCCGTCGTCGTCTTCGGAGAGGACGAGGACGCCCGCGGCATGGTGGTGTTCCGCGACATGGCGGGGGGGAAGCAGGAGGAGGTTTCCAGGGACGAAGCGATGCGAAGGCTAGCCGGTCTTAAATAGGGAGGAGTGACGGTGGACGCGTTTCTTCCGGAACATAAACGGACCATTTACTGCGGGCGGGTGCGCCCGGACCACCTGGGACAGGAAGTCGTCCTCTGCGGCTGGGTCCACCGGCGCAGGGACCACGGCGGCCTTGTTTTCGTCGACTTGCGGGATCGCGAAGGGCTGGTCCAGGTGGTGTTCAGTCCCGAGGCCTCGCCGGAGGCGCACGCCGGGGCGGACGCTCTCCGGGTGGAGTACGTCCTCTCCGTCCGTGGGAAGGTGCGGAGGCGGCCGCCGGGGACGGAGAACCGGACCCTCCCCACGGGAGAGGTGGAAGTGGCCGCCGTCTCGCTGGCGATCCTCAACGAGTCCAAGCCGATCCCGTTCGCCCTCGAGGACGACACCGACGTGGCGGAGAACGTCCGCCTGAAGTACCGGTACCTCGACCTGCGCCGCCCGTCGGTCCAGCAGGGCTTCCGGCGGCGGGCGCTGCTGGCCCGCTCGGTCCGGGAGTACTTCTTCGAGAACGGCTTCCTCGAGATCGAGACGCCGGTCCTCACGAAGAGCACGCCGGAAGGCGCAAGAGACTACCTCGTTCCCTCGCGCGTCAACCCCGGGACGTTCTTCGCTCTTCCGCAGTCCCCGCAGCTCTTCAAGCAGATCCTGATGATCGCGGGGTACGACCGGTACGCCCAGATAGTGAAATGTTTCCGGGACGAGGACCTGCGCGCCGACCGCCAGCCGGAGTTCACGCAGATCGACGTGGAGATGTCTTTCATCGACCGGGAGGACATCTTCCGGATGATGGAGGGACTGATGGCGAGGGCCTTCAAGGACGTCCTCGGTATCGCGGTCCCGGTTCCCTTCCCCAGGATGAGCTACCGGGAGGCGATGGACCGGTTCGGCGTCGACAAGCCGGACACGCGGTTCGGCCTGCAGATCGCCGATTACACCTCCCTGCTGGGGGACACGGAATTCCGGGTATTCGCGGACGTGGCGGCCAAGGGAGGCGTGATCCGCGGCCTGACCGTTCCGGGCCTGGGGGAGGCGAGCCGGTCCGACCTGGCGGCGCTGGAAGAGGTGGCCAAGATCGGCGGCGCCCGCGGCCTCGCCTGGTGGAAGGTCACCGCTTCCGGTCTGTCCTCGCCCCTCGCCAAGTTTTTCAAGGAGGAGCGGCTCTTAGCGCTCCTCGCCCGAAGCGGCGCAAAACCGGGCGACCTCATCCTCATGGTGGCCGACGAGTTCCTGACCGCCTGCGACTCCCTGGGACGGCTCCGCCTGCACCTGGGCGAGAAATGCGGCCTCATCGACAAGTCGCGCTTCGACTTCCTGTGGGTCGTCGACTTCCCGCTGCTGGAGTGGGACAAGGAGGAGAAGCGGTACGCGGCGATGCACCACCCCTTCACGGCGCCGCTGGACGAGGACGTGGCGCTGCTTGACGCCGACCCGGGGAGGGTGCGCGCGAAGGCGTACGACATGGTCTTGAACGGCTCCGAAATCGGCGGAGGAAGCATCCGTATCCATCGCCAGGACATCCAGTCGAAGATGTTCCGCCTTCTTTCCATCGGGCCGGAAGACGCGAAGATGAAGTTCGGGTTCCTCCTCGAAGCGTTGGAGTTCGGGGCGCCTCCCCACGGCGGGATCGCCTTCGGCCTCGACCGCTTGGCGATGATCCTGTCCGGGGCGCGTTCGCTGAGGGACGTCATCGCCTTCCCCAAGACACAGAAGGCGACCTGCCTCATGACCGACGCCCCGTCGCCCGTCGACACCAGGCAGCTCCGCGAGCTGCACATCCGGGTAACGGTCCCGGAAAAGGCGACGGTGCCCGAGAAGAAGTGATGCGACGCGGATCCGTGACGCGGGGAGGCGGGCCTTTCGCCCGCTGAAGCGAAAGCATGGAAAACGTCCAATGACAATGAGTTTTCGGCTTGACAGATCAACAGGTTTCGTAATATGTAGAGGCGTTATCCACTGAGTTTTATCGGGACGCATGCGGTTGTAATTCGCCTGCAATAACATATACTTAAGGAGAGACCATGACAGCGAAAACGGCGACGATTATTTGGACAAAGATCGATGAAGCCCCCATGCTGGCAACCTACTCCCTGCTCCCGATCATCCAGGCTTTTACGAAGGGAACCGGCGTCGTCGTTGAAACGAGGGACATCTCTCTGGCGGGCCGGATCATCGCGAACTTCCCGGAAAACCTGACCGCGAGTCAAAGGATACCCGATTACCTGGCTCAACTGGGCGAGCTCACGCAGAAACCCGAAGCCAACATCATCAAGCTTCCGAACATCAGCGCTTCGATCCCCCAGCTGAAGGCGGCGATCAAAGAACTTCAGGAGCACGGCTACAAGGTCCCCGACTACCCCGAGACTCCTGCGAACGACGCCGAGAAGGCGATCCAGGCGCGGTACGCGAAGGTCCTCGGAAGCGCCGTCAATCCGGTTCTGCGCCAGGGGAACTCGGATCGCCGCTCGCCGCTTTCCGTCAAGGCGTTCATGAAGAAGAATCCGCCCAAGAACTATCCGTGGCCCCCGGACTCGAAGGCGCATGTGGCGCACATGAGCGGCGGGGACTTCTACGGCAACGAGACCTCTGTCACCCTTTCGATGGCGACGGACGCGCGGATCGAGTTCGTCGCCGCCGACGGAAAGGTGACGGTCCTGAAGGAGAAGCTTTCGCTGCTCGAGGGAGAGATCCTCGACTCGACGGTGATGGACGTCCGCGCCCTGCGGAAGTTCTACGAGGAGCAGATCGAGGACGCGAAGAAGAGCGGCGTGCTGCTGTCGTTGCACCTCAAGGCCACCATGATGAAGGTCTCGGATCCCATCATGTTCGGCCACGCGGTCAGCGTATTCTACAAGCCTGTCTTCGAGAAGCACGCGCACGCGCTCAAACAGGCGGGCGTCAACCCGAACATGGGCCTGGGCGACCTTTACAAAAAGATCCAGAGCCTGCCGGAAGCGAAGAGGGCGGAGATCGATGCGGACATCCAGGCCGTTTACAGGAACCGGCCCGCGCTCGCGATGGTCGACTCGGACAAGGGGATCACGAACCTGCACGTCCCGAGCGACATCATCGTCGACGCGTCGATGCCCGTCGTCGTCCGCGAGGCGGGGAAGATGTGGGGGCCGGACGGGAAGCAACACGAGACCAAGGCGATGATCCCCGACCGGTGCTATGCCACCACCTACAAGGAGATCATCGAGGACTGCAAGAAGAACGGGGCCCTGGAT
Organism: Deltaproteobacteria bacterium; assembly: GCA_016220005.1. GTDB lineage: Bacteria > Desulfobacterota > Deferrimicrobia > Deferrimicrobiales > Deferrimicrobiaceae > JACRIV01. The sequence continues at coordinate 8,510 of JACRIV010000092.1, read as the reverse complement.
CCCGCGACGATCGGGAGCGTTCCCAACGTCGGCCTCATGGCGCAGCAGGCGGAGGAGTACGGCTCCCACGACAAGACGTTCCAGGCGCCCGGCAACGGGAAGATCCGCATCGTCGACGCCTCGGGGTCGACGCTGCTCGAGCAGAAGGTCGAGGAGGGCGACATCTTCCGGGCGTGCCAGGCGAAGGACATCCCGATCCGGGACTGGGTGAAGCTGGCCGTGAAGAGGGCGAGGGCGACCGGCGCGCCTGCCGTCTTCTGGCTCGACAAGAACCGGGCGCACGATGCGCAGGTCATCGCGAAGGTCGAGAAGTACCTGAAGGATCACGACACGGCCGGCCTGGACATCCGGATCATGCCTCCGGTGGAGGCGATGAGGCTCTCGCTCACGCGGATCCGGCAGGGCCAGGACACGATCTCGGTCACGGGCAACGTGCTCCGCGACTACCTGACCGACCTGTTTCCGATCCTCGAGATCGGCACCAGCGCCAGGATGCTCTCGATCGTCCCCCTCCTCGCCGGCGGCGGGCTCTTCGAGACGGGAGCCGGCGGCTCGGCGCCCAAGCACGTCCAGCAGTTTCTTACGGAAGGCTACCTGCGCTGGGACTCCCTCGGCGAATTCTCGGCGTTCACGGCCTCACTGGAGCACGTTGCCGGGACGACCAGGAACGAGAAGGTCGAGATCCTTGCCGAGACGCTCGACCAGGCGATCGGGAAGTTCCTCGACAACAACAAGTCGCCCGCCCGCAAGGTCGGCCAGATCGACAACCGGGGAAGCCATTTCTACCTCGCCATGTACTGGGCGCAGGCGCTGGCCGCGCAGACCAGGGACAAGGAGATGGCGGCGCGCTTCGCCAAGGCGGCGAAGCAGCTTGAGGAAAACGAGGCGAAGATCAACGAGGAGCTGCTCGGCGCCCAGAGGAAGCCGATGGATATCGGCGGCTACTACCATCCGGATCCGGTCAAGACGGCGAAGGCGATGCGCCCCAGCCCCACCCTGAACGCGATCGTGGACGGGATGCTCGCCAAAGAACTTGCTCTTTAACCCGCATTTCTCGCCAGCCTCCTGCTGCGGCCAAAGCCCCCCCTTATGGGGGGGGTATCGGCCGGAACGGGTTCCGAACCTGCCGGATTCGCCTTGACACTTCGGACCTCTTTCGGATACTGTATGCATGGCCAACGGGGGGGACCCCCTGCCCAGCCGGCAAAAACCATCATCACTTCGGTCATGGATGGAAAGATGGCCCTGTTCAACGCGACGCACGTCGTCACCCGCGACTTCGCCCGCCTGATGAAGCCAGGACCCTTTCCGACAATCGCATAGGAGGATACAGATGAGCCGGAAGAAGATCACCGTGATCGGAGCCGGGAACGTCGGGGCGACGACCGCGCAGCGGCTGGCGGAGAAGGACTTCTGCGACGTGGTGCTTGTCGACATCGTGGAGGGGATGCCGCAGGGGAAGGCGCTCGACCTGATGCAGTCCGGCCCGGTGTACGGTTACGACAGCAAGGTCATCGGGACCAACGGTTACGAGGAGACGGCCGGTTCCGACATCGTCGTCATCACCTCGGGGCTTCCGCGGAAACCCGGCATGAGCCGGGACGACCTGCTCAAGGTCAACGCGGGTATCGTGAAAGACGTCACCCTGAAGTCGGTCGCGAAGTCCCCGAACGCGATGATCATCGTGGTTTCCAACCCCCTGGACGCGATGACCTACGTCGCCTACAAGCACAGCAGGCTTCCGGCGCACAAGGTGATGGGGATGGCCGGGATCCTCGACTCCGCGCGGTTCCGCGCCTTCATCGCCATGGAGTTCGACGTCTCCGTGAAGGACATCACCGCCTTCGTGCTCGGGGGTCACGGCGACACGATGGTTCCGTCCACCAAGTACACCACGGTGGCGGGGATCCCCGTCGAGGACCTCATCCCCAAGGCCAAGCTCGACGCGATCGTGGAGCGGACCCGCAAGGGCGGGGGCGAGATCGTCGCGCTGCTCAAGACCGGTTCCGCGTATTACGCCCCGTCCGCCGCGACGGTGCAAATGTGCGAGTCGATCGTTCTGGACAAGAAGATGATCCTGCCGTGCGCCGTTCTGTCGAAGGGCAAGTACGACGGGTGCGACGGCCTGTTCGTCGGCCTCCCCGCGAAGCTGGGCGCGGGCGGCATCGAGGATGTCGTTAAGTTCAAGCTCTCCTCCGACGAGGCCGCGGCGCTTTCGAAGTCGGCGGAAGCGGTCAAGGAACTTTGCGACGCGGTGGATCGGCTGGGCTTCTGATATAATAAGGGCCATTTGGGCCCCGCCGCGTTGCTCAAGGCATTCCGGTTCACCTTCGATTCGCGGGATGACGCCCAGGCGGGCCGCCTGGGCCTGTCGACGACCATAACGGGCTGTGGCGGTGCCACACGATCTCCAACTGCAACGAGAGCGGCCCGAAATCGCTGAACGTCACGTCGGGCATCCAGGAATTGAAGAAGGCGGCATTTCTGCGGAAGATCTGATACGTACCGATCCCCATCCGCGAATACCATATTCGGAAGGAGCCGAAGGGATATGAACATCCACGAGTATCAGGCCAAAGCGGTCCTGGCGAAGTACGGCGTGGCCGTTCCCAGAGGGAAGACGGCCGACACCCCGGCCGAGGCGGAGGACATCGCCAAGGAGTTCGGGACTCCGGTCGTCATCAAGGCGCAGATCCACGCGGGCGGCCGCGGCAAGGGGGGCGGGGTCAAGCTGGCCAAGACCCACGACGAGGCGAGGGAGTTCGCCAAGCAGATCATCGGGATGCAACTGGTGACCCACCAGACTGGCCCCCAGGGGAAGAAGGTGAAGCGGGTTCTCGTCGAGCAGGCGAGCGCCATCCGGAAGGAGCTGTACCTCGGGATGGTCATCGACCGGGCGATGTCCCGGGTGGTCATGATGGCGTCCACCGAGGGCGGGATGGAGATCGAGACGGTCGCCGCCCGCACCCCGGAAAAGATCCTCAAGGAGCGCGTCGACCCCGCCCTGGGGCTCATGCCGTACCAGGCGCGGAAACTGGCCTTCGGCCTCCATATCCCCTCCGACCTGACCGGCAAGGCGGTGAAGTTCATGACGGGGCTGTACAACGCGTTCGCCGATACGGATTGCTCCCTGGCGGAGATCAACCCGCTCGTGATCACGGAGGGCGGAGACATCATCGCCCTCGACGCGAAGATGAACTTCGACGGCAACGGGCTCTTCCGTCACAAGGACATCCAGGCGATGCGGGACTTCGACGAGGAGGACCCGACCGAGACGGAGGCCTCCAAGTACGACCTCTCTTACATCAGCCTCGACGGAAACATCGGCTGCATGGTCAATGGCGCGGGGCTCGCCATGGCGACGATGGACATGATCAAGATGTCGGGCGGCTCCCCGGCCAACTTCCTTGACGTCGGGGGCGGGGCCAACGCCGAGCAGGTGACCAACGCCTTCCGGCTGATCCTGTCGGACCCCAAGGTCAAGGCGATCCTGGTCAACATCTTCGGCGGGATCATGCGGTGCGACGTGATCGCCGAGGGGGTCGTCATGGCCGCCAAGGCGCTCGGGCTCAAGGTGCCGCTGGTCGTCCGCCTCGAGGGGACCAACGTCGAGAAGGGGAAGGAGATCCTCGGCGCGTCGAAGCTCAACATTATCTCCGCGTCCGACATGAAGGATGCGGCACTAAAAGTCGTGGCCGCCGCCGGCCAGGCGAAGTGAGGGGGCGAACATGAGCATCTGGATAAATAAAGACACGAAAGTTCTCGTCCAGGGCATCACCGGCGCCGTCGGCGCGTTCCACACCAAGCAGATGCTGGAATACGGCACGAAGATCGTCGGGGGCGTGACGCCGGGCAAGGCCGGCTCCAAGGTGGAGGGCGTCCCCGTCTTCAACACGGTGGCGGATGCGGTCAAGGCCACCGGCGCGAACGCCACGGTCATCTACGTTCCCCCGGGGTTCGCCGCGGACGCGATCTGCGAGGCGGTCGACGCGGGAGTCGATATCGCCGTCTGCATCACCGAGGGGATCCCGATCCTCGACATGGTCAAGGTCAGGCGGTTCATGGAAGGTAAGAAGACCCGACTGGTGGGCCCCAACTGCCCCGGCGTCATCACGCCCGGGGAGTGCAAGATCGGGATCATGCCGGGGTACATCCACAAACCGGGGACGATCGGCATCGTCTCCCGCTCGGGAACGCTTACCTACGAGGCTGTCCACCAGGTGACCGCGCTGGGGTTGGGCCAGTCGACCTGCGTCGGAATCGGCGGCGACCCCGTGAACGGCACCAACTTCATCGACGTCCTCTCGGCCTTCCAGAACGATCCGAAGACCGAGGCGGTCATCCTCATCGGGGAGATCGGCGGGACGGCCGAGGAGGAAGCGGCCGCCTTCGTGAAGTCGAAAATGAACAAGCCGGTCGTCGGGTTCGTCGCGGGACAGACCGCCCCGAAGGGGAAGCGGATGGGGCATGCGGGCGCCATCATCTCCGGCGGGAAGGGAACGGCGGCCGAGAAGATCGAGGCGTTCAAGGCGGCGGGGATCTCCGTCTCGGAGGCGCCGTCGGACCTCGGGATCACCCTGGCGAAACGGCTGGGATTGAAAGTCCATTAGGAAGTCCATCAGGAAGGAAGGAAAAATAGCAATGGCCAAGGTACAGACAGCGGAGAAGATCGAGGCGACCGAAAACGCCAAGGTGAAGATCAGCATCATCCCGCGCTTCTGCAAGGGGTGCGAGATCTGCGTGAAGCTCTGCCCCACGCAGGTGCTCGGCATGGAGATGTTCAAGGTCAAGGTGGTCGACATCGACAAGTGCACCGTCTGCATGGCGTGCGAGCTGCGGTGCCCCGATTTCGCCATCTTCGTCGATAAAAAATAACGTTCGCAACCGAATCCCAAAAGGAGAAGAACGGTGGGCAAGTTAAAACTGCTCCAGGGTAACGAGGCGTGCGCGGAGGGGGCGCTCTACGCCGGATGCACATTCTTCGCCGGGTACCCGATCACCCCGTCAACCGAGGTGGCCGAGTTCATGGCGAGGTCCCTCCCGAAGATCGGCGGGGCTTTCCTGCAGATGGAGGACGAGATCGCGGCGATGGCGGCGATTATCGGAGGGTCGCTTGCGGGGGCCAAGTCGCTCACGGCTACTTCCGGCCCCGGGTTCTCGCTCAAGCAGGAGAACATCGGGTTCGCGGCGCTGACCGAGGTCCCGTGCGTCGTTGTGAACGTGATGCGCGGCGGGCCGTCGACCGGCGTCCCGACGGGTCCCGGCCAGAGTGACATCATGCAGTGCAAGTGGGGCACGCACGGCGACCACCCCGTCATCTGTCTGACCCCGGCGTACGTACAGGAGATCTTTTCCGAGACCGTCCGCGCTTTCAACCTGGCGGAAAAGTACCGTACGCCCGTGATCATCGCCTTCGACGAGATCGTGGGACACATGCGCGAGAAGATCGAAATTCCCGACAAGGGGGTTCTCCCCGTCGAGGACCGCCCGAAGCCGGCCTGCAAGCCGTCCGAATACCTGCCTTACGACGACAGCAAGGGCGATGTCCCGCCCATGGCGAACTTCTTCGAGGGGTACCGCTACCACGTGACGGGGCTGAACCACGGACCGGACGGGTTCCCGGTGAACGCCTCACCCCGTATCCACACCGACGAGCTCCGGCTCATGCGGAAAGTGGAGGCCAACAGGAAGGAGATCATCCGGTACGAGGACTACATGACGGACGACGCCGAAGTGGTCGTCTTCGCGTACGGCGTCTCCGGCCGTTCGGGGAAGACCGCCGTCGAGGCGGCCCGCGCCGATGGGATCAAGGCGGGCCTCTTCCGTCCGCTGACCATCTGGCCGTTCCCCGAGGAGGAGGTCGCGTCCATCGCCTCCCGCGTGAAGGGGATCGTCGTTCCGGAGCTGTCGCTGGGGCAGATCATCTTCGAGGTGGACCGGTGCGCCAAGGGGCGGTGCAGGGTCGAGGGGATCTACCGCGTCGACGGCGACCCCATAACGCCCTCGCAGATTCTGGCGAAGATCAAGGAGGTCAAGTAGATGTCCTTCGACTACGACCAATATATCCGGGGGGGGAAGCTCCCCCACATCTGGTGCCCCGGCTGCACTTACGGGATCGTCTTCAAGTCGCTCCTTAGGGCGGTCGACTCGCTGAAAATCCCGAAGGACGACGTCGCGCTCGTATCCGGGATCGGCTGCGCATCGAGGCTGCCGGGCTACGTCGATTTCAACACGCTGCACACCACGCACGGCCGGGCCCTGCCATTCGCGACGGGGCTGAAAATGGCCAGGCCCGACAAGAAGGTCATGGTCGTCAGCGGCGACGGCGACGCCACCGCGATCGGCGGGAACCACTTCATCCATGCCTGCAGGCGCAACATCGACATCACGGTCCTCGTGTTCAACAACTTCATCTACGGGATGACCGGGGGACAGTATTCCCCCACGACCCCCTCGGGGCACCTGGCCACCACGATGCCGTACGGAAACATCGACCCGTCGTTCAACATCCCCGACCTGGCCAAGGGGGCCGGCGCGTCCTGGGTCGGCCGGGGTACCGCATACCACGCCGCGGCATTGGACAAGTTGATCGTGGAGGCGATCCAGCACAAGGGGCTGTCGGTTCTGGAGATCATCAACGCCTGCCCCACGACGCACGGGCGGCGCAACAAGTTCAAGAGCCCCACCGACATGCTGCTGTGGATGAAGGACACCGCGCTTCCCGTCACCGCGTTCGACAAGCTCCCGCCGGAGAAGACGGCGGGCAAGTTCCCCACCGGGGTCCTCTTCAAGAGGGAGGCCCCGGAGTACTGCGAGACGTACTACGGGCTGGTGGAGAGGCTAAAAAGCCCGAAAGAGGGGAGGGCGTGACGATGAGCCGATACGAGATCCGCTTTTCCGGGTCGGGGGGCCAGGGACTGATCCTTGCGGGCGTCATCTTCGCCGAAGCCGCCACGATCTACGACAGGAAGAACGCGGTCCAGAGCCAATCCTACGGCCCCGAAGCCCGCGGCGGCGCCTCCAAGTCGGAGGTAATCCTCTCCGATAAGACGATCGATTTCCCCAAGGCCACGGCCATCGATCTGCAGCTTTCCCTGACCCAGGAGGCCTGCACCAAGTACTACAAGGACGTCAAGGAATCGGGCACCCTGCTGGTGGACGAGGACTTCGTCACCGACGTCCCTCAGGGGAACTTCAAGGTGATCAGGCTCCCGATCATCCGCACCGCCTCCGAGGAGATCGGCAAGGCGTTCGTCGCCAACATCGTCGCCTTGGGCGCCATCACGGCCATCACGCAGCAGGTGAGCATCGATTCCGTGGAGAAGGCGGTCCTTTCGCGCGTGCCGAAGGGAACCGAGGACCTGAACAAGAAAGCGCTGATGGCGGGGTACAACCTGGCCAAGGCGCGGATGAGCTGAGATGGGCCGGGAGCAAAGAAGCGGAGAGCGCACTCTCTCGATCATCAAGCCGGACGGGGTCAGCAAGGGCGTCATCGGCGAGGTGATCCGCCGGTTCGAAAAGGAAGGGATCCGGGTCGTCGCGCTGAAGATGCTGCACCTGACCAAGAGGCAGGCGGAAGGGTTCTACGTCGTCCATCGGGAGCGGCCCTTCTTTCCGTCCCTCACGGACTTCATGTCTTCAGGCCCGATCGTGGTGATGGTGCTGGAGGGGGACGACGTAATCGCGAGAAACCGGACGATCATGGGCGCCACCGACCCCAAGAAGGCGGACAGTGGGACCATCCGGGCCGACTTCGCGGGCAACATCGAGCAGAACATCGTGCACGGCTCCGATGCCCCGGAAACGGCGGCCATGGAAATAGACTATTTTTTCAGTAAGTTGGATATCATGTAATAAGACTTAGCTTCTCCCTCACCCGGTCGTTCGCAAAACCCTGGGATCAACGATATCCCGGGGTTTTTTTTTTGACCCATGCTGCAGTCGTTCCTGTCTTCGACGAAGCGGGCGAATTAACACATAGGGAATCCGTTCCATGGAGCCTTCGCCCCAAGTCGATTCCATGGGGTTGGCCCAACAATGATATTTCCTTATGCCACGGTCTGTTATGCGGCGGAGCGCATTTTCTGACAAGTGGCACGCAGCTTGCCCCTGAAAACACAAGCATGCATGCGCCGAGGGCTGTCGTTAGCAACGGGGTTGTTTCATGAACTGAAAGGAGGATGATCATGGCGAAGGTGCAGAAGTCGACGGAATCTTCCAGCCTGGCGGAAGTTGTGGATCGGATCCTGGACAAGGGCATCGTGGTCGATGCCTGGGTGAAGGTGTCTTTGGTAGGGATAGAGCTGCTGTCCATCGAGGCTCGCGTGGTGATCGCATCGGTGGAGACCTACCTGAAGTATGCCGAGGCGATCGGCCTGACCGCCAGCGCGGCCGCGCCAGCGTAAGCGCAAGGGGCGCGCATCGGAGAGCGTGTTCCCGCCGGGAGGGCCGCCCGATGGTTTCTCCCGGTGGGGATACGCGTAACCCAGGGCGGCAGGTAAGGAGGTGAG
>JACRIV010000010.1 GCA_016220005.1 Deltaproteobacteria bacterium | reverse complement strand
TCCGCTCCTCGACCACCGTCCCGTCGATGTCGTTTACGCCGAAGTGGAGGGAGATCTGCGCGAGCTTGGGCCCCACCATGATCCAGAACGACTTGACGTGGGCAAAGTTGTCGAGGTAGAGCCTCCCCACCGCCAGCGACAGGAGGTCCTCGAGCCCCGTCGTGTACCCCTTCGCGATCTGGGTGTTCTTCGGGTGGAACGCGAGCGGAATGAACGACTGGAACCCGCCGGTCCGGTCCTGGAGCTCCCGCAGCCGCCACATGTGGTCGACCCGCGACTCGAGCGTCTCCACGTGCCCGTAGAGCATCGTCGCGTTGCTGCGCAGCCCCGCCTCGTGCACCGCCTCCATCACCTCGAGCCACCGGTCTCCCGAGATCTTCTCCGGGCAGATCCGGTTTCGCACCTCGGGCGCGAAGATCTCGGCGCCGCCGCCCGGCAGGCTCCCCAGCCCCGCCTCCTTGAGGTGCCGGATGACCTCGGATAGCGGAAGCCCGGTGATCCGCGAGAAATAGTCGATCTCCACGGCGGTGAACGCCTGGATGTGCATCGTGGGGAACCGCTCCCGCAGCGTCCGGAGCATTCGCAGATAGAAGTCGAACGGGAGGTCGGGATGGAGCCCGCCGACGATGTGCAGCTCGGTCGCCTTCTGGGCGCAGGCCTCCTCCGCCCGGCGCAGGATCTCGTCCATCGTCATCGTGTAGGCGAGGGGCTCCTCCGTGCTCTTGCTGAAGGCGCAGAACCGGCACCGGTTGACGCAGATGTTGGTGGGGTTGATGTGCCGATTGACGATGAAGTACACCCGGTCGCCGTTCCTCCTCCGGTTTGCGAAGTCCGCCATCTCCCCGACCGCGAGGACGTCCCGCGCGCGGAACAGGGCGAGCGCGTCCTCCTCCGTGAGCCGCTGCCCCGCCTGGACCTTATCCCGGATGGTTCTTAACGCTGTTTCCATCGCCTCAGCCTCTGCGCATCTGTTCGAGGATCCGCTCCCCCGCTCCGGCCTCCTTGGGCACGCGCGGGAGGAAGACGGAGAAGGTTACTCCCTTCCCCTCCCGGTTGTCCAGCTGGATGGCCCCCCCGTGCTTCTCCACGATCGCATGGACGATGGGGAGCCCCAACCCCGTTCCCTTGGCCTTCGTCGTGAAGAAGGGGTTGAAGATGTTGTGGACCACGTCGTGGGGGATGCCGCCGCCCGTGTCCCCGACCAGGAAGACTACGCCGTCCCCTTCCTCCGGCATGGCGGGGCGCGTGGCCACGGTGAGCTTCCCGCCCGCCTCCATCGCCTGGATCGCGTTGGAGACCAGGTTCCACAGGACCTGCCGGAGCTGGTCGGGGTCCGCGGAGATGACCGGAGCGTCCGTGGAAAGGTCCAGGTCGGTCAGGATCCGCGCCTCGTCCAGGTCCTCCCGGAACATCGCGAGCACCTCGCGGACCTCGTCGTTGATGTTCACCCGCCGCAGGGCGGGCACCACCTCCCGGGAGAAATAGAGGGTCTGGTGGATAACCCGCTCCAGCCGCTGGACCTCCTTGAGGATGATCTTCAGGTAACGCCCCGAGGTCTGGGGGTCCGGCTCCTCCTCGCCCATCCTCGCCATCCGCGCCGCGAAGCCGCCGATGACCGTCAACGGGTTCTTGATCTCGTGGGCGATCTTGGCCGCCATCTCCCCGAGGGCGGCCAGCTTCTCGCTCTGCACGAGCCGGTCCTGGGTCGAGCGCACGGTGTCCAGCGCCCGCTCGAGGGTCTCGTACAGCGCGGCGTTCTCCAGCGCCAGGCATGCTTCGGAAGCGAACATCGTCAGGACCTGGATGTCCTCGTCGGTGATCTCCCGCTCCCGGAACTGGTTGTCCACATAGATGGCTCCCCGCGCCTCCCCCTTCAGCACGAGCGGGACCACGGCGAAGACGTTCGGGTGGTTCCCGCAGAACCCCGGGACGCCGTTCTTCGGGGTCGCGCCGCACCCCGTGGCGGTGCGGATCGGCCGCTTGTCGAGCACGGCCCTGGCCACAAGGCAAGAGGAGTTGTCGAGGGGGATCCGCAGGCGCTCGACGTCGGGCCACAGGAACTTCCGGAACTTCTCCCCGTCCGCCTCCAGGCCGGCGTACTCCGGCGCCTCCCGCTGGGCCGCGACGATCCGGCGGGCGTCCTTCCGGTCCTTCGGGCCCATCCCCATGCGGGCGGTCAGCGTGCAGCCGTCCTCGGAGAGCAGGAAGAGGATCGCCCGGCTGAAGTTCAGCCCCGTCGGGGAGGTGAGGGAGTGGAGCATGATGTGAAGGAGGCGCTCCGTCTTGACCGTGGACATCAGCGCCTGCGCCACGTTGTACAGCGTGGAGAGCTGCTGCAGCTTGACCTGGTTCGACTGGGCGAGCTGCTGCGCTTCCCGGTACATCGCGGAGTTCTCGATCATGTTGGCGAGCTGGCTGCACACGGTCTGCATCAGGTTCACCACCTCCATGTCGAAGGCGGTGTGGGGGGAGCTGGAATAGTAGCTGATGACGCCCAGCGCCTTCCCCTTCGTGATGATCGGAAGCCCGAAGAAGGACGTGATCCCGTGCCGGTGGAGGGCGCGGTACATCGGCGAGTCCTCCGGGCCGTTGATCAGCAGGGGGCGCTTCTCCCGGAAGATCTGGTTGGCCAGGAGCTTCCCGTGGGCGCGCAGCTCGCGCCGCAGGCCGGGGCGCGCGTATCCTTCGTCGATCATCACCTTGAGGGCGCCGCGGCCCTCCGCCGAGAGGCGGACCGTGCACCCGTCCGCCTGGAGCAGCCGCGAGGTGGTCTTGGCCACGTAGGCCAGGATGTCCCGCACCTGGAAGGTGGAGGTGATCGCCCGCCCGATCTCGTTGAGGGTGATCAGCTCCGAGACCCGCTTCCGCGCGTCGTGGTAGAGGCGGCTGTTGCGGATCGCCCCGGCGACCTCCGTGGCGATCACGCGGAACATCTGGACGGTCTCCTCGGGGTATTCGGCCGGGGCCACAGTCGAAACGTTCATCACGCCGTAGAGGTAGACGTCGTCCATGACGGGGACGGAGAGTATCGAGGTGTAATCCCGCGTCTCATGGGAGATCTTCATCGGAGGCGGAGAGCTGCGCGCGTCGGGACAGAAAACCGGCGCCCGCTTCTGGGCGGCCTTGCCGGCGACCCCCTCCCCGGGCCGGATCCGGAAGTCGAAGAGCGCGCTCTCGTCGACCTGCATGCAGGAGGAGATCCACGGGAGCAGGTCCTCGCTGCGGGACTCCCGCCGGTGGATGGAGACGCAATCCACTCCCGTCTCCCGGGCAAGGAAGTCGCAGATGTACTTGAGCCGGTTCTCGATCAGGATGTTCGAGTTGGAGATCTCGACGACCCGCGAGAGAAGGGCGAGCCTCTTGTCCAGTCCGGCGTCCATGGTGAAGCTACCCTAGCGGCCCCGCTTGCGCAACGCCCTCTCGTACAGCGCCACGTACTCCCGCGCCGAGGGCTCCCAGGAAAAGTCCTTCTCCATCCCCCTCCGGACGATCCCTTCCCACCGCGGCCGGTCGGTATACGCGGCCAGGGCCCGCGCGACGACGTCCGAAAGCTCGGAAGCCTCGTAGCCGGAGAACTTGAACCCCGTGCCGCCCGCCGGGTCCTCGTCGGCGTCCACCACCGTGTCGGCCAGGCCCCCCGTGCGCCGGACGATCGGCACGGTCCCGTACTTGAGGCTGTAGATCTGGTTCAGGCCGCACGGCTCGTAGCGCGACGGCATCAGGTAGATGTCGGCCCCCGCCTCGATCTTGTGGGCGAGCCGGTTGTCGTAGGCCAGCCGGACGGAGATCCGGTCAGGGTACTTTCGGCCCAGCAAGGCGATCGACTCCTCGTACTTGCGCTCGCCCGCCCCCAGGAAGGCGACGCGGGCCGGCTGTCCCGCCAGCCACTCTCCGATCTCCTCGATGAGGTCGAACCCCTTCTGCGCCGTGAGGCGGCCGATGACCCCGATCACGGCCTCCTCGACCGGGCCTCTCCAGCCGAACTCGGAGAGCAGGTCGGCGCGGCACGCCTTCTTGCCCGAGAGGTCCTCGAGCGAATAGGGTGCGGCGATGTAGGGGTCCGTGGAGGGATTCCATTCGTCGTAGTCGATCCCGTTGATGATCCCGTAGAGGTCCGCCCGTCGCTCATAGAGGACCCCCTCGAGCCCATGCCCGTACTCGGGGGTCTGGATTTCCCGGCTGTAAGTGGGGCTCACGGTGGAGAGGATGTCGGCGAACACCAGCCCCGCCTTCATCAGGTTGAGCTTCCCATAGAACTCGACCCCCTGCGGGGTGAACAGCTCCCACCCGAGGCCCGTGAGCGGCAGGTCGTGGTTCCAGAAGAGCCCCTGGTATCCCAGGTTGTGGATCGTGAAGACCGTGCCGACCGGCCGGATGGCTTCCTCCCGCGAATAGAGCGTCCGCGCGTAAGCTGGGATGAGCGCGGTCTGCCAGTCGTTGCAATGGAGGATGTCGTACCGCCGCCCGGTGCGGACGAGCCACTCCATGACCGCCCGGCAGAAGAAGGTGAAGCGCTCGCAGTTGTCGACGTAGTCGCCGTCCTTGGTGCCGTAATAGTACTCCCTGTCGAAGTACCGATCGTTGCGCACGAGGAAGGCCCGCACACCGTCCCCCGCGTCGGTTTCCTCGATCGTGCCCGTTTCCTCCCGGTGCCCCAGGGGGACGCGGACGGGAGGACCCGCGGGCGTCATGGGGAACCGGGCCCGGTCGACGGCCCGGTACAGGGGGAGGATGCAATCGGCCTCAACCCCGAGGCGCCGGAGCGCCTTGGCGAGGGCGCCCGTAACGTCCGCCAGTCCGCCGGTCTTGGCGAACGGGACGATCTCGGAGGATGCGACCAGGACTCTCATGGGATTCGCCGTATCGCCTCCTCTACTCGGGCAGCTCGCGCAGGTACTTGGCCGCTTCCTCCGGAGGGGTCGGGTTGATGTAGAAGCCCGAGCCCCACTCGAACCCGGCCACCTTGGTCAGTTTGGGCATGATCTCGATGTGCCAGTGGAAATATTCCCCGGCGCCTTCCTGGAAGGCGGCGCTATGGATGATGTAGTTGAACGGGGGGTTTTCGAGGGCCAGGTTGAGCCGGCGCAGCGTGCGCCGGAAGATGGCGGCCAGCGCCCTCGCCTGGTCCCGCTCGATCATCTCGTAGGCGCACTGGTGGCGCTTGGGGATGATCCACGTCTCGAAAGGGAACCTCGGAGCGTACGGGGCGCAGGCGAGGAACTCCCCGCTCTCCTCGACGATGCGGGCCTTCTGCTCCATCTCCTGCACGACGATGTCGCAGAACAGGCATCGGTCCCGGAAGCGGAAGTACTCCCGGCAGCTCGTCATCTCCTCGATCACCCGCTTGGGAACGACGGGGAGGGCGATGAGCTGGGAGTGGCTGTGGGAGAGCGACGCCCCCGCCGCGGCGCCGTGGTTCTTGAAGATGATTACCGACTTGAAGCGGCGGTCCTTCTTGAGGTCCAGCACCCGCTCCCGGTAGGCCCAGAGCACCTCCTCGAACTGCCGCTCGGGCAGGTCGAAGAGGTCGACGTCGTGCCGCTCGGTCTCGATCACGACCTCGTGGGCGCCCACCCCGTTCATCCGGTCGTACACGCCGTCGCCCGCCTTGCCGAGGTCGCCCTCGATGCCCAGCGCCGGGAACTTGTTGGGGACGACCCGGAGCGTCCAGCCGGGGTCGTTGGAAGTGCCCGACTGCCGGTGCGCGAAGATCTCGGGCGGGGTCATCCGCTCGCTCCCCGGGCACAGGGGGCACAGCCCCTCCCTGCGGGGCGGCGGCTCCTGCGGAAACTCGTGGGGACGCTTCGCCCGCTCGGTGGAAATGATGACCCACCGGCCCACGATGGGGTCTTTTCGCAGTTCCGTCATATATCCTCCGAATAACGAATAACCGTGGAAGGGACCGGAAGGGCCTATCTCAACTCTTCCTCTTCGGCGACGGTCTTGCAGTCGATGCACATCGAGGTCATCGGCCGGGCGATCAAGCGCTTCTCCTCGATCTCTCCTCCGCAGCCCTCGCAGACCCCGAAGGTGCCGTTGTCGATCCGCTTCATCGCTTCCTTTATCTTCGTCAGGAGCTTGCGTTCCCGGTCGCGGATACGCAGGGTGAAGTTCCGGTTCGATTCGAGCAGGGCGCGGTCCGTCGGGTCGGGGAAGTTCTCCTCCAGGACGCTCGTCATGTCGGAGACGGTTTTCCCCGCGCCCGCCAGCAGCTCATCCATCTGCTGCTGGAGCTCTTCCCTGCACTTTTCCAGGACCCTGCGGTCCATCCCCTCCCCCCGAAGAGCGGCTTTACAAAATTATAATCTATCCTGTTTCCCGGGGGCGTGCAAAGCAAGACTGGGGGGAAGGACGGCCTGGCGCGCAGAGATGGGCTAGAGCGGCCGCAGGAAGAAGCGAACGGGGACCTCCACCCAGCCGGAGTGGAACGGCAGCGGGGCGGCGCGGACCACGCCCCGTCTTGCGGCTTCGTCGAGGACTCTCGCCCCGCTGCTGCGCGCCACGCGGATTTCCTTCGGAACGCCGCCCTCGCCGATCCGGATGCGCAGGAGCACCTCCCCCTCCTGCCCGCGGCGGATCGCCTCTTCCGGGTAGACGATCCGGGATTGGATTCTCGCCCGCAGGAGGCCGCTCTCCGGCCCTTCCTTCCCGACGCCGCTCCCTCCCTGGGCGGGGCCGGAGGCGCCCGGGCCGACGAGGGCCGCCGTTGCCCGTCCGCCGGCTGCGCCGCCGGCGGCTGGCCCCGGAAGATCTCCTCCCTTCCCTCCGCTCCCTGCGCCGGCCCCGGGAAGATCCGCCCCGCCTCGCGCTGCCGGGGATGCCGCTCCCCCGCCGATCCGGACCGAGGCGAGGAAAGCCGGATCGTGGGACAGGGAGGCGACGGCAGTCGACAGCGGCGGCGGCTTCACGGCAAGGGAAGCCCCAGCGGGCTCAGGGGGCCGCACGGCGGCCTGGGCCGGCGCGGCGGGAGACTTTGAGGAAACGGCGAGGGGCCCCGGGGACGGCATCGCGAGCGGGGCAGGCGGGGCGGAAGGTGAACGCAGCGGCGCGGCCGCCCGGACCGCATCCTCCCGCGGTGCGCCGCCCAAGGAGGCGGCAACGGTTTCCCCGGCGCCGGAGGGGGCGTCCATCGCCCCCTCCACCAGGATGACCGGGACGACCTGCGCCACGTGAGTGTCCACGGAGACGCCTACGAAGAGGAGCAGCGCCAGCAACAACAGATGCGCCGCCGCCGAGCCGAGGAGGGGACATTTCAATGCCGTCCCCCTGCCCTTCATCGTCCATCTCGCTTTCGCCGTCGTGTCCATTTCGCTTAGATTGCTTCCTCTCCTTTCAGATTTTCACCTCGGCGCCCAGGAGGAAGTTGAATCCCGGCGCGGGGAATCCTTTCCGTTCCTCGTACTCCCGGTCCAGGAGGTTCTGGATCTTTCCGGTCAGGGCGATCTCGCGGACTTCCGCGTTCAGCACCTGCCAGCGATATTTCGCAAAAACGTCCACGCGCGCATACCCCGGGCGGCGGATGTCGCCGCCGTTGGGCGGGGCATCGAGCTGGTCGCTCTCGATCCGCCAGTCGATCCGGCCCTCCCACCTGGGTGCGGGGTTAAGGAGAACGGACAGCTCGCCGCGCTGCGTCGGGATCCCCAGGATCCTCCGCTGGTTCGACGGGTCCCAGGTGTTCGACCAGGTATACGTCACCGCGAGGGCGGCCTGGGGGAGGAACCGGTACGACGCTTCCGCCTCCACACCGCGGGAGAACGCCCGGCCTATGTTACGAAGCTGCCCGAACCCGACCGGCCCGGGCACCGAGGAGTCGAACTGGATGAGGTCCTTGAAATCCTGGTAGAACCAGGTCGCCGACACCTGCGCGGCCTTTAAGAGATGGAAATCCGCCCCCGCTTCGTAGGAGACGGCGATCTCCGGAGCCAGGTCCCGGTTCCCGATGAAGGGATCGGCCTTCTCGGAGATCGTCGGGACGCGGAACCCTCTCCCCACCGCACCTCGGACCCTGGTCCCGATCCGCTCGATCTCGTGGAAGACCGCGACCTTCGGGTTGAACTCGGTCCCCGCCTCCGAGTTGCGGTCCAGCCTGGCGCCCAGGCTTAATCCCGTGTGTCTTTGGAAGCGAAGCTCCTCCTGCAGGTAGATCGAACGGTTGTAGGTCGAGGCGGCGAGGTCGGTGTCGCCGAAGTTGGAACGCAGCGCGTCGGTGGCGCGGTCCTTGACGTACTCCACCCCCACGAACGTGGTGGAAACCTTCCCGGCGACATATCTGCCCTGGAGCCGGAAGTCCATCTTCCGCGTCTTGGTCGTATCGTCGAATACGAAAGGGAAGGCGTCGCTCGGGTCCGCCGGGTCCTTCTCGTGGAAGAACTCATCGAACACGCTCCCGGAGGCGGTAACCGTCAGCGCCCTCGACACGTCCGTTTCCCAGCGCGCCCCCGCCATGAAGCTGCGCCGCGTCAGATGATGATTGACGTCCCGGAGGGTGCCGAAGTCGATCGGGATCTCCTTTTGCTGGTCCGTGGTGAACAGGAGGGCGTGCAGCCTGCTCCTGTCGCCCACCGCCGCCTCTCCGGAACCGAGGAAGGATTTGAGGGAGGTCTCGTCGTTGGGCAGGATGCCGTCGCTTTCCCATCCCCCTGCGCCCAGGTGCAGGTTCCCCCGCTTCCCCGCACCCTGCGCGAACCCGTTCCACTTGAGGGAGGAGAAGCTTCCTGCGGCAAGCCCCACGCCGTACTGCCGCCCCTCCTCGCCCTTGCGGGGGAGGAAGTTCACCACGCCGCCCATCGCGTTGGAACCGTACAGGGCGCTCTGCGCGCCGCGGACGATCTCCACCTGCTCGAAATCGTCCACGGGAAGGGAGCCGATGTCGAAGGAACCCAAGGTCGGGCTGTTGACCGGGAAGCCGTCGATCATCACGAGGGTGTGCGTCGCCGCGCCCCCCCGGATCTTGATGTTCTCCCGGTTGCCGGCGCTCCCGGTCCGCTGGACGTCCAGGCCGGGGATCCCCTGCAGGACGTCCCCCGCCACGGCCGGGCTTTTCATCTCGATGTCCTCGCGCGTCACCACGCTCACGGCCGACGCCTGCTCCGAGACCTTCTGCTCGATCCGCGTCGCGGTGACCACGATCGGCTCCAGCTTCGTCGCCTCCTGCGCCGCGATCCGCCCCGGCAGGCCCATCGCCGCCGCGGCGACAATCGCCGCGACAATTCCATTCCGTGCTCTCCTGTGCATTGCTCCTCCTCTTCCGCAAAAGGGGTACCCGCCTCAAGGGGGCCATTTCCCCTTGAGACCGGGGGTGTGTGTTATCGCCGAGTCGTTTCACTCCTCCGAAGCGGCGTCACGCGGACCGCGCCCGTCGCCGGGTTCCGGTCGCACGCCACCGCGACTCCGAACGCGGCCTCGATATTCTCCGGGGTCAGCACGTTTTCCGGGCGCCCGGAAGCCATGACCTTCCCGCCCGACAGGAGGACGATCCTCTCTCCATACTCCGCGCACAGCGACAGATCGTGGGAAGCGACGAGGGCGCAGATCCCGCACTCCCTCGAAAGCCGCGTCACGATCTCGTAGAAAGCAACCCGGTGGTAGATGTCCAGGAACGCCGTCGGCTCGTCCAGGAGCATCGCCTTCGCCCCCTGGCAGATCGCACGCGCGACCGCCGCCCGTTGCCGCTCGCCGGCGGAGATCTCGGAAAGCCCCCGCGCGCGCAGCTCCCCGAGGCCGGTCATCCCGAGGGCGAGCTCCACCTGCCGCCGGTCCTCCTCGCCCGTCCCGCCGAAGAAACCCTGGTGGGGGAAACGACCCAGGGCCACGTACTCCTCCACCGACATCGGGAAATCGACCGGGGGATCCTGCCCCACGACGGAGAGGAGGCGCGCCATCTCCCGGCGGCCGTAGGAGGCAGGCGGGCGACCGAAGAGCGACACCTCGCCCGAATGGGGGGAGAGCACCCCCGAGAAGATCTTGAGGAGCGTGCTCTTTCCCACGCCGTTCGGCCCCAGGAGGATGGCCACCTCCCCCTCGCCGACCTGGA
>JACRIV010000091.1 GCA_016220005.1 Deltaproteobacteria bacterium | reverse complement strand
TCGAATGGGAGACCCGCCGAAGCCGAACCTGTCCCGGATCTTGTTCTGCAGATATCGCGTGAAGGACTCCGGGATGTCCGTGCGTTCCTTCACGAAAACCGCGAAGGAGGGGGGCATCACGCCGATCTGGGTCATGTAGAATGCGCGGTTCCTCACCTGCTTTGACGGAATGGGCACGGTGTAGACGAAAGCCTGCGCCATCTTATTGAGGACGGCCGTCGGCACCCTGTGACGGAAGCTGTCGAACGCCTCCTCGATCTTCTTGAACAGGAGCGGGAATCCCTTCCCCGTGGTCGACACGGTCGGGACCAGGGCGGTAAAGGAGGCGTACCCCAGCCCCTCCTGGATCGCGCGGAGCCCTTTCCGCCGCTCCTCCTCGGCCTGCCAGCGGTCCGCCTTGTTCGCGGCGACGACGACGGCCCGTTCCTCGTTCAGGATGTACCGGAGGATCTGCTGGTCCTGGTGAGTCAAGCCCTCAGGGCCGTCCATCATCAGGACGGCGAGATCGCATCGCTTCAGCGAATCGAGGCTCTTCAATACGGAGAACTTTTCGAGCACGTCCTCGGTCTTCCTTTTCGCGCGGATCCCCGCCGTGTCGATGAACAGGTATCTATTGCCGCCGTATTTCACGAGGACGTCGACCGCGTCGCGCGTCGTCCCGGGCACTTCGGAGGCGATAACCCTCTCGTAACCGACGAGCGTGTTGACCAACGTGGACTTCCCGACATTGGGCCGGCCAACGACCGCGATCCTGGCGACGAATTCCTCCGCCTGCGGCTCTTCCCGGGACTCCGGGATGAGCGCGACGACCTCGTCCAGGAGCTCTCCCACGCCGGTCCCATGCTCGGCGGATATGGGGTAGACCTTCTCCACCCCGAGCTCGTGGAACTGCTGGATCCCTTCCTCCGCCGAACGTACGTCGACCTTGTTCGCCGCGAGAAAGAAATGCTTCTCCCGTTCCCGCAGCATCCTCATGATCTCCTTGTCCAGAGGAAGGACGCCGTCCCGCGCGTCGACGACGAAGATGACGGCATCGGATTCGTAGATCGCGCGCAGGACCTGCCCCCGGACCTTGGAGAGGAGGTCCCCCTCTTCCTTGCCGCCGGCATACCCGCCCGTGTCGATCACGTTGAAACGCTTGCCGTCGAACTCCGCGGGGACGCAGACCAGGTCGCGCGTCACCCCAGGCGATCCGAAGGTGATCGCTCGCCGCTTGCCCACGATGCGGTTGAACAGGGTGGACTTCCCGACGTTCGGGCGTCCGACCAGCGATACGGTGAAATCGAGTCTAGGCATATCCCAGCCGCCGCAGCACCCTCTCGTTCTTCGACCAGTCCTTTTCGACCTTGACGAACAGCTCCAAGTATACCCGCTCCCGGGTCTCTTTCTCCAGTTCCAGGCGCGCCGCCGTGCCGATATTTTTCAGCATCCGGCCGCCTCGGCCGATGACGATCCCCTTCTGGGATTCGCGCTCCACGCAGATCTCCCCCCGGATCCGGATCAACCCTTTTTCCGCGTCCTCCTTGTATTCCTCGATCGACACCGCGACGCTGTACGGGATTTCATCGGACAGCTCCTCGAACAGCTTCTCCCGTATGATCTCCTTCGCGATGAAACGCATCGGGAGGTCCGTCAGGTCCTCCTCGGAATAATAGGCGGGCCCTTCCGGAAGCATCTCGAACAGGCTGCGGAGGAACGCGTCCACCCCCAGGCCAGTCGTCGCCGACACGAGAAATCCCTCCCGGTACAGGCCGCTCTCCATCATCTCCGAAAGGCGCGGCCCGGCGGCCCCCGCTCCCATCCTGTCGGCCTTGTTCACGACGAGAAGCCGCGGGACGGCGAGCCTTTCCAGGATGTCCCGCACGAGCGACTCCTCCTCGCCCGTCTCGAGCCTCCGGTCGTCGACGATGTGGACGACGACGTCGGCTTCCGAGGCGATCCGCTCCGCCGTCCTCACCATGTAGAGGTTCAACGCCTTTTTCGGACGGTGGATCCCCGGGCTGTCCAGGAATACGATCTGTCCCTCGCCGGAGTTGTAGATGCCCGCGATCCGGTCCCTCGTCGTCTGCGGCTTGTTCGTGACGATCGCGACCTTGGCGCCGAGGATCCGGTTGAGGAGGGTGGACTTCCCGACGTTGGGGCGCCCCAGCAGGGCGACGAATCCCGATTTTCTCCCCCCGGTCATCCGGCCTCTTCCTCCGATCCGAGCCGGGAGAGGAGGCGCGTCGCCGCTTCCATTTCCGCCTCTTTCTTCGTCTTGCCGATCCCTTCCGCCTCGCTGCCGTCCGGAAGGCGCACGGAAACGCTGAATGTCTGGGCATGCGGAGGGCCGAAGGCGGAGAGGAGCCGGTATCTCGGCAGGGAGATGCGCCGTTTCTGGCACCATTCCTGGAGCCTGCTCTTGGCGTCGAACCCTCCCGCGAGCTTTTCCGCCAGCTCATCTTCCCAGAAGTGCGAAAGCACAAACCGCTTCGCCTTTTCGTACCCTCCGTCGAGGAAGATCGCTCCTGCGATAGCTTCCACGGCATCCGCCACCATCTTCCGCGTCACACCGCCGCCTTTATCCCGGACCGAAGGATCGGTGCGGACCGATTCCGAAACCCCTATCCTCTCGCCGACGCGAACGAGGTTCCTGTTGTTGATCACCGAGGAGCGGGCCTTCGACAGGGCGCCCTCGCTTGCGGCGGGGAACCTGCGGTACATCTCCTCGGCGATGCACAGGTTGAGGACCGAGTCCCCCAGGTACTCCAGCCGCTGGTAGGACTTTTCTCCGCCCGCCCCCGCTACGAGAGATGCATGCCTCAAGGCCTCTTCCAGGAGGAGCGGAACCTTGAAGCGGTAACCGATCTTGTCCTCCAGATCAGACACTCCTGCCCTCCCTGCCCCCCCTCGCGCTCGGACGTCCCTGTCCTCGCTCCGGGGGCGGCCTCGGAGCCTGTCGCGGCCATCCTGGCCGCTTTTCCTCCCTATTCGGTCGGCGGCCCCTCGGAGCTCGGATCCTCCGTCTGTATCCTTAAGGGATCGATCCTCGCTCCCGTCAAACCTCCGTCACCCACGCAGATCGCGCGAACCGTGAATATCTTCCCGATGCCGGAACATTCTCCGGGAAAGGCCACCGGAACGTAATTCTCCGAGTAACCCGACAGCTCTCCCCCGCGGCGGCCCGCCGTCTCCGCGAGCACCTGCATCTCCCTGCCCACCTGCGCACGAAGGAAAGCCTTCCGTTTCCTGCCGTCCAGTTGAAGCAGACGGGACACGCGTTCCTTCTTTTCCCTTGCGGGGACATCGTCCGGCCACCCGGCGCTCTCCGTACCCGGGCGGGCCGAGTAGGAAAAGACGTGCAGGTAGTTTACGGGAACCCGGGCAAGGAAACGGACGGTCTCCTCGAAATCGGCGGCCGACTCGCCGGGAAATCCCGCGATGACGTCGGCCCCGATCTGCAGGGAGGGGATGCGGGATGCGGCCGCGCATACTTTTCCCGCATAACCGGCGGCATCGTACGGCCGCCGCATCCGGGAAAGGGTCGCGTCGCAACCGCTCTGCAGCGGGACGTGGAGGTGCGGGCACACACGGTCGTTCTCCTCGATCACATCCAGCAGGCGGTCGGTGATCTCCATCGGCTCGATGGAGGAAAGCCGTATTCGCGCGATGGATGTTTCCTTGAGCAGAAGCGCAACGAGCCGTGAAAGGCCGCCGGATTCCCCTCGGTCGGCCCCGTACAGGCCGGCGTGGATCCCGGTCAGCACCAGCTCTCGGGCCCCGTCCCGCTCGGCCGCCACCGCCCTTTCGACGATCTCCTTTTCCTCCACGGACCGGTTCCTTCCGCGGGCTCGCGGGACGATGCAATACGCGCAGGAAAATTCGCAGCCGTCCTGGATCTTAAGGAAGGTGCGCCGATGACCGAGCAGCAGGTCCGCGGCGAATTCCGAGAGGGGAGGTCTTTCCTCCTGCGACCCCCCGCCGATCTCCCGAAGGAGGCCTGCCAGGGCGGAAGGGTCGCCGATCCAGTGGTCAGCCTCGGGAAGCCTTTCCTTCGCTCCCGGAGAAGTGTGCGCGTAGCATCCGGTCAGGACGATCGACGCACGAGGATGCTCGCGTCGGGCGCGGCGCACGAGCGATCTGCTGTCCCGGTCCGCCTTGTGGGTCACCGTGCAGCTGTTGACGATCACAACATCGGCAGGCTCGCCGGGTGCAGCGACCTCGAAGCCGGCGGAGACCGCTTCCCTGACGACGGAGGCGGAGTCGGCGAAGTTGGCCTTGCAGCCGACGGTAAGGACCGTCAGACGCTTGCGCATTCGATCCAGCCGCCGCCGAGCACCTCGTTCCCGTCGTAGAGGACCAGCGCCTGGCCCGGCGTAACGCTTCGCTGCGGGGAATCGAAAAGCACCGCGAGCCGTTCCTTCTCGCACCGGACCGTTGCCGGGACGCCCGGATGCCTGTACCGGACCTTTACCGTCGCGCGGAACTCACGCCCTGGCGGCGCCCCGGCGACGAAAGAAGGACGAGCGACGACGGCGCCCTTCGAGAGCGTCGCGTCCTCCGTTCCCAGGATCACCTCGTTCCTCTCCGCATCGATGGCAACGACGTAGAGCGGTTCCTTGGCGGCGATCCCGAGCCCCTTGCGCTGTCCCACGGTGTAATTCAGGATCCCCTTGTGCGCGCCCAGGACCTTTCCTTCCCTGTCGACGAAGTGCCCTTGCTGCTCCTGTATCCCTCTTCGGCTCAGGAATGCGGCGTAAGATTCGTCGGTGACGAAGCAGATGTCCTGGCTCTCCTTTTTTTCGTAAACGGGGAGATCCGCCTCGGTGGCGATCCGCCTGACCTCCTGCTTCGTCATTTCTCCGACGGGAAACCGTATCCTTGCCAGCCTGCCGGAGTCCAGCGAAAAAAGAAAATACGATTGGTCTTTCATTGCGTCCGGGGCGGCGAAGAGGCGGCACCTTCCCGATCCTTCCCTCCCGATGACGGCGTAGTGACCCGTGGCGACCCCTTCCGCCCCCAGCTCGTCGGCTTTCCTCAGGAGCGCCCGGAATTTCAGGTATTCGTTGCAGAGGACGCAGGGGTTCGGAGTCCGCCCGCTCGCATACTCCTTGACGAAGGGGTCGATAACCTCCCTTCGGAATTCGTCCCTCAGGTTCAGCACGTAGTACGGAATCCCGAGCTTGTCGCAGACCCTCCGGGCGTCGTACAGGTCGTCCAGCGAGCAGCAGGTCCCCTCGCGGTTCTTCGTCACCGCGGAAAAGTCGTAAAGGTCCATGGAGACGCCGATCACCTCGAAACCTTCTCTTTGCAGGAGGAGGGCCGCCACCGAGGAATCGACTCCCCCGCTCATCGCGGCCAGGATGCGCCTCTTCATCGGACCTTCGCCTCCCTCGGGTAGATCGGGGACATCGCCCGGAGCTTGCCCACGACCGCCTCGACGGCGTCGACGGAGTAGTCGATGTCCTCGTCCGTGTTGCCCATCCCGAGGCTGAACCGAAGTGCGCCCTGGGCATCGGTGGGGTCCGCGCCCATCGCCATCAGGATGGGGGAGGCCTCCAGGGATCCCGAGGTGCAGGCCGACCCGGAGGAGCACGCGATCCCCATCATGTCCAGGTTGAGCAGCAGCGCCTCCCCTTCGACGAAGCGGAAAGAGATGTTGACCGTGTTGGGCAGCCGCTCGGCAGGATGGCCGTTCAACACCAGCTCCGGGATCCTGTCGAAAAGGGCCTTCTCGAACCTGTCGCGCAGCCGCCGCGTTTCACGCACCTCCTCTTCCATCCCCGTCCGGAGGAGGGAGAAGGCCTTCCCCATGCCGACGATCCCGACCACGTTCTCGGTTCCGCCGCGCCTCCCCCTCTCCTGGTGCCCGCCGTGCAGGACCGCCTCCAGCTCGATCCCCTTGCGGACGATGAGGCCTCCCGCCCCCTTCAGCCCGTTGATCTTGTGTCCCGAGAAGGTGAGCAGGTCCACCGGGAACGACTTCCAGTCGATCGGGATCTTTCCCGTAGCCTGCACGGCGTCCGTGTGCATCAGGATTTCCGCCTCGCGTGCGATGCACCCGATTTCCTCGATCGGCATGATGCACCCCGTCTCGTTGTTGGCGTACATGATGGATACGAGGATCGTGTCCTTTTCGATCGCCTTGCGGACGGATTCGGGCTCCACGATCCCGTACCGGTTCACCGGCACGTAGGTCACGCGGAATCCTTGCGCCTCGAGGAACCTGCAGGTGTTCATGACGGCCGGGTGCTCGACGGCGGACGTGACGATGTGCTTCCCCGCATTCCCTTTCCGGAAAGCGACACCCTTGAGTGCGAGGTTGTCGCTCTCGGTCCCCGAGCTCGTGAGCACGATCTCCAGCGGCTGGCACACGAAGAATGACGCTATCTCCTGCCGGGCGTCCTCGACGGCTTTCCGCACGTCCCGCCCCGCCCAGTGGATGCTCGAGGGGTTCCCGAACATCTCCGAAAGGTACGGCGCGACCGCCTGCTTCACCTCGGGGTGGACCGGCGTCGTCGCGTTGTGATCCAGATAGACCTTCCTCACGCCCCGACCTCCCTCCGTTCCTCCTCGGTCTTCTCCTGGAAGAGGTCGTCGATGGAAATGGAATCCAGGAATTCCTCCATCCTCGATTCCAGGGCATCCCACATGCCCTGCGTCTTGCAGCGTTCGATCCTCCCGCACTTGCGTCCCGACCTCCGGCACCCGACGTTCGGGCCGCGCCCTTCCGCCGTGCGGATGATCTCTCCGATCGTGATCTGGGAGGGGTGGCGGGCCAGCAGGAATCCTCCTCCCGGTCCCCGGATGCTCTTGACCAGGTTCCGCCTGCGAAGACGCGCGAAAAGCTGCTGGAGATACGGCTCCGGGATCTCTTCCTGGCCGGCGATGTCCTTGAGCGACACGGGGTTTCCCCGCGATGCGCCGGCAAGGCTCACCAGGGCCATGACGGCGTACCGGCCCCTCGTGGTGATCTTCATCGGACCGATCCGACCTGCGGCAATCCTTCCGGCTTGGCCAGCCGCTTCGTCAGCTCGTCCACGCGCTGCTCCAGCGCCAGGACCTGGTCGGTCAGGCACTTGATCGCCTTCCCCTCCGGGTCCGGCGTGCCGGCGACGCCCGTCGGATCGTTGTAGACGTTGCCTTCGCGATACACGACCCTTCCCGGGATCCCCACGACGGTCGAGTGCGAGGGGACGTCCTTGTTGACCACCGACCCCGAACCGATCTTGGAATTCTCTCCGATCCGGATCGGACCGAGGATGGCCGCCCCCGCCCCGATGATCACGTTGTCCTCGATCGTCGGGTGCCTTTTCCCCTTCTTCCAGCTCGTGCCGCCCAGGGTCACCCCGTGATACATCGTCACGTTCCTGCCGATCTCCGCGGTCTCCCCGATGACGACCCCCATCCCGTGGTCGATGAAAAACCCCTCGTCGATGGCGGCGCCGGGATGGATCTCGATGCCGGTCACCCAGCGGGATATGTGGGAAAGGAGGCGGGCGAGGAACCTGAAATCGTGCGTCCAAAGCCAGTGCGCCGCGGGATGGAAGCGCATGGCATGGAAGCCGGGATAACAGAACAGGATCTCCATCACGCTGCGCGCCGCCGGGTCGCGCTCGAAAATCACCTTGATATCTTTGCGGATTCGCTCGAACATCCCTCCCCCTTTCTCCGGTCGCCATAACCTGATCAAACAAGTCAATTATTAGGGAATTTTAACAGAAAAGGAAGGATTTTCTTCAACCGTTTTTCCTTTATCCCCTTTACCCGCAGCAGGTCTTCCGGCCTTCGGAACCCCCCGATACGGGCCCTGGTTTCGATCACGGCTTCCGCTACTTTTTCCGAGATCCCCGGAAGATCCGCGATCTCCTTCCGGCTTGCCCGATTGATATCCACCCGTTTGCCGAGAAGAAACTTCTGCCTTGCGCTCAGGACCCCCTTTTCTTCCCCTCCGCAGCGGTTGCCTGCCGCCGCAGCGATCTCCTCGGTTGCGATCGTCTTTCCGGGATGCTGCAGGTCCAAGGCGCCCTGCAGGTCCCGGAAAAGAAAATGCCGCCCGGTGGAGGCGGCATTCCAGACCAAAACGATCAGGGATATCAGAAGGCAGGCACGCCCCCTATGCGCCTCCCTCGTGCAGTCCACGTCTTGACCTCCAGAGCTTGTACCGGATGCTGTCCACCAGGGCCTGCCAGGACGCCTCGATGATGTTGTGCGAGACCCCGACCGTGCCCCACTTGCCGTCCTTGTCGCCGGATTGTATCAAGACGCGTACCGAAGAGCCGGTCCCGCCGGCGGTGATCACCCGCACCTTGTAGTCGAGGAGCTTGACCTCCGCCAGCTCGGGATAGAACTTCTCCAGCGCCTTCCGGAGAGCGTTGTCCATCGCGTTGACCGGACCGTTTCCCATCGCCGCGGTGTGCTCCACTTTCCCCTCCACCTCGACCAGGATGGTCGCCTCGGCGATCGGGTGCTGCTTCTCCGTGCGTTTCTCGTCGATCACCCGGAACCCCTTCAACTCGAAGAACTTCTCGTGCTCCCCCATGGCCGCGAGGACCAGAAGCTCGAAAGAGGCCTCCGCCCCCTCGAACTGATATCCCTTGTGCTCAAGCTCCTTGATCTGGTCGAGGATCTTCTCGGCAGCCGGGTCGCTCGTGTTGAACTTGAGTCCTTTCTCCTGTATTTTCGAGAGGATGTTGCTCCTGCCGGAAAGGTCGGAGATGAGGACGCGGCGCCGGTTTCCGACCGCCTCCGGCTCGACGTGCTCGTAGGTCCCGGGGTGCCGGCGAATGGCCGATACGTGCATCCCTCCCTTGTGGGCGAACGCGGAGTCCCCGACGTAAGGCTGGTGGAGCCAATGCCCCAGGTTGGCGATCTCCGCCACGTAGCGCGAGAGCACGGAGAGTTTTTTCAGCTGCCCCGGTGGGAGCGCCTCCTTTCCCATCTTGAGGTGCAGGCTGGGAATGATCGAGCAGAGGTTTGCGTTGCCGCACCGCTCTCCGTACCCGTTGATCGTCCCCTGCACCTGGGTGACTCCGTTTTCGACCGCCACCAGGGAGTTGGCCACGGCCATCTCGGAATCGTTATGCGTATGGATGCCGAGCGGAAGGGAGGTCGTTTTCCGGACCTCCTTGACGATCCTGCCGACCTCTGAGGGAAGCGAGCCGCCGTTCGTGTCGCACAGCACGAGCCAGTCGGCCCCTCCGTCGGCCGCCGCGGCGAGCACCTTGAGAGCGTATTTCGGATTGCGCTTGTAGCCGTCGAAAAAATGCTCCGCGTCGAAGAAGACCTGTTCCGAATGCTTCTTCAGGTATTCGATCGTTTCGCGCACCGCCTTCAGGTTTTCGTCGAGCGTGGTTCGCAGCGCCTCGGCGACGTGGAAGTCCCACGATTTGCCGACCACCGTGATGACCGGGGTTTCCGCGGAAAGGAGCGCCTTCATGTTGGCGTCCTCCTCCACCTTCTTTCCCACCCGCCGCGTCATCCCGAACGCGCAAAGCTTCGCGCTCGAAAGGCGGAGCCGCTTCGCCAGGTCGAAGAACTCCTTGTCCTTCGGGTTCGACCCGGGATATCCCCCCTCGATGAAGTGGATCCCGAAATCGTCCAGCTTCTCCGTGATGGCGACCTTGTCCATCACGGACAGCGAGATCTCCTCCGACTGGGTGCCGTCCCGCAACGTCGTATCGTAAAGGTAGACTTTTTTCAT
>JACRIV010000089.1 GCA_016220005.1 Deltaproteobacteria bacterium | reverse complement strand
TCCCGTCCGAAAGGGCTTTACGACCCGAAGGCCTTCTTCACCCACGCGGCGTTGCTGCGTCAGGGTTTCCCCCATTGCGCAATATTCCTCACTGCTGCCTCCCGTAGGAGTCTGGACCGTGTTCCAGTTCCAGTGTGGCTGGCCATCCTCTCAGACCAGCTAACGATCGTAGCCTTGGTAGGCCGTTACCCTACCAACTAGCTAATCGTACGCGGGCCCATCCCCAGGTGACAGCACCGGCAAGCCGGTGCCGCCTTTGGCCTCAGGATCCGAAGACCCCGTGGTCTCATGCGGTATTAGCCACCCTTTCGAGTAGTTATCCCCCGCCCGGGGGTAGGTTACCCACGCGTTACTCACCCGTGCGCCGCTCTACTCGGGGAGTTGCCCCCCCTTTCGCGCTCGACTTGCATGTGTTAAGCACGCCGCCAGCGTTCGTTCTGAGCCAGGATCAAACTCTCCACTTGAAAATAGAAAAGACAGGATCCGAAACGCACCTCGCATTCCCTGTTCAGTTTTCAAAGATCCGGTCGTTCACTGCCGCAAGGTTCCCCTCAGGGCAGACTTGCTAATATACGAGACCGCACAACCTATGTCAAGGGGTTTCATGCGGCCGACGATTATTATTTTAACTCGCAGCCCGGTTTCCCTCAATACCCCACCGTCCGAGGAGAGGAAAATATAGCCGAACCCTCAGGACATGGCAAGAAAAAAATCGTCCCCACGCCGAAGTCAGTCGAAGGTGAGGATGACGAACTCTTTCTTGCCGATTTTCAAACGGATTTCCCCTTCCGGGATGATGACGCGGGAGGAGTCGGCCGCCTTCTCGCCGTTGACTTCCAGCCCCCCCTGCTCGATGAGTCGCCGCACGGCGGACTTGGACTTGAAGGAAGCGGAGACGGTGGACACCACCGTGGCCAGGTCGGTCCTTCCGCCCAGAACGCTCCCCGGGACCCTGCGCGCGTCCTCGGGGAACTCCTTGCCGGAGAACCGCCTGCGGAATCCGTCCTCGGCCTCCTTGGCGGCCTTCTGTCCGTGGAAGCGGGCGACGATCTCCCCCGCCAGGGCGATCTTTGCCTCCATCGGGTGCCTCGCCCCGCCGGCGATCCCCTTCCTCAGCGCCTCCAGCTCGGCCACGGAGATGTCCGAGAGGAGCTCGTAGTATTCGAGCATAAGGTCGTCGGAGATGGACATGATCTTCCCGAAGATCGTCTCCGGCGGCTCCGTGATTCCGACGTAGTTCCCCAGGCTCTTGCTCATTTTGTTCACGCCGTCCAGGCCCACCAGGAGCGGCGTGGTCATCACCACCTGCGGCTCTTGCCGGTACACCCGCTGCAGGTCCCGACCCACGAGCAGGTTGAACTTCTGGTCGGTCCCCCCCAACTCCACGTCCGCCCGGAGGGCGACCGAGTCGTAGCCCTGGAAAAGGGGGTAGAGGAACTCGTGGATCGAGATCGGCCTCTCCCCTTCGTATCGCCTCCGGAAGTCGTCCCGTTCAAGCATCCTGGCCACGGTCATCTGCGCGGCGATCCTCACCATCTCCTCGATCGGGAGCCCCTGGAGCCACTCGGAGTTGAACCGCACCTCGGTCCTTTCCGGGTCGAGGATCTTGAAGATCTGCTCCTTGTAGGTCGTCGCATTGCGTTCGACGTCCTCTCTCGTCTGCGCGTTGCGGGTCTCCGCCTTTCCCGTCGGGTCGCCGATCATGCCGGTGAAGTCCCCGATCAGGAAGACGACCTGGTGGCCCGCATCCTGGAAATGTTTGAGCTTCTGGATCAGGACGGTGTGGCCCAGGTGCAGGTCGGGAGCGGTGGGGTCGAACCCCGCCTTGATGCGTAGCGCGCATCCTTCCTTTCGGGAGCGCAGGAGCTTCTTCTCGAGCTCCTCCTCGCTGATGACGTCCACCGCGCCCCGCTTCAGGGACCTGAGAATCTCTTCCATTCGTCCGCGCTCCTCATCCGGGTTTCGGTCATCACAAACGGCTCTACGGCCCTGCAGTCGCCCGTGTCGGGATCGATGTCGAAGAAAACGCCCGCCGCTTCAGGTTCCCCGGCCGCCACCTCGAACCGGGTGGGGACCTGGAGAAGGAAACGGCGCAGGACGCCCTTGTGGTCCATGCCGATCACCGACTTCGAGGCGCCGCACATCCCCGCGTCGGTAATGTACCCCGTGCCGCCGGGAAGGACCTGGGCGTCGACGGTCTGCACGTGCGTGTGCGTCCCGGCGATGGCGGCGACCTTGCCGTCGAGATGGAACGCCATCGCCCGCTTCTCGGAGGTCGCCTCGGCGTGGAAGTCCACGAAGACGGCCGCCGCCTGCCGCCGCATCTCCGGGAGGGACGTCTCCATCCAGCGGAAGGGGCAGTCGTAGTGTCCCATGAAAACCCTCCCGATCAGGGAGACGACGGCATACGACGCGCCGCTGCGCCCCCGGAATATCCCCCACCCGCGGCCGTCGGCGCCCGGCGGGTAGTTCGCGGGGCGGAGGATCCGCTCCTCGCCATGAAGGAGGGAGAGCCCTTCCCTCTTATCCCAGATGTGGTTGCCGCTGGTGAGCACGTCCACGCCGGCGTCGAAGAGCTCCTGGACGACGGGTTCCGTCACCCCGACGCCCCCCGCAGCGTTCTCCGCGTTGGCGACGACGAGGTCGACGTCGCGGCGGCCGGCCAGCCGGGCCATGAACTCCCGGACCGCTTTCCGGCCGGGCTTGCCGACCACGTCGCCGAAGAAGAGGACCCACATTACCTAAATGCTCCATGTCATAGATACGGTCACGTATCCAGCCATCGAAGCGTGTGGCGGCTTCGCCTCGGGGGAGTGCCCCGCTGGGCGAGGCACGCCTCACGGGCTACCCCTCGCGGGGGACGCCTTGCCCGTCCGTCCCTGGACGGGCGGCGGCTCCGGCGCTCCTCGCTCCCCCCATCCCTGTCTCCGCTTCGTCGCTCAGGCCCCCGCAAGGGGCATCCCGTTTCGGCGGCTCGCCCGCGGGTTTCCTGCGGCGCGCGCCTCACGCACCCGACACGTGACCGTATTTGTGACGTGGAGCGTTCACCGCGCATAATCGACGGCCCGGGTTTCGCGGATGACCGTGACCCGGATCTGGCCCGGGTAGGACAGCTCCGACTCGATCTTTTTTGCGATGTCCCGGGCGAGCATCGTCGCCGCGTCGTCGGCGACCTTCTGGTTGTCGACGATGATGCGCACTTCGCGGCCGGCCTGGATGGCGTAGGACTTCTCGACGCCGGCGAACGACTTCGCGATCTTCTCCAGCTCCTCCAGCCGCTTGAGGTAGTTCGCCAGCATCTCCCGCCTGGCCCCGGGGCGCGCCCCGGAAAGGGCGTCCGCCGCCTGGACGAGGATCGGCAGGATGTCGTGGGGCGACTCGTCCTCGTGGTGCGCCGCGATCGCGTGGACGATGCGCCCGGACTCGCCGTACTTCTTCGCGAGATCCGCCCCGATGAGGCCGTGCGGTCCCTCGATCTCGTGGTCCACCGCCTTCCCGATGTCGTGCAGGAGCCCGGCCCGCTTCGCGACCTTGGCGTTCAACCCCAGCTCGGAGGCGATCATCCCGCACAGGAACGCCACTTCCAGGGAGTGGGTATAGATGTTCTGCCCGTACGAGGTCCGGTACTTGAGCTTGCCGATCAGCTTGACCAGCTCGGGATGGATGCCGTGGAGCCCCAGGTCGAACAGGGCCTGCTCACCCGCCTCCCGGATCGTCTCGTCGATTTCCCTGGTCACCTTCTCGACCGTCTCCTCGATCCTCGCCGGGTGGATGCGCCCGTCCTGGACAAGCCGGGTGAGGGCGATGCGGGCCACCTCCCTCCGCACCGGGTTGAAGCCGGAGAGGATGACCGCCTCGGGCGTGTCGTCGATGATGATGTCGATCCCGGTCGCCGCCTCGAACGCCCTTATGTTGCGCCCTTCCCGCCCGATGATCCGGCCCTTCATTTCCTCGGAGGGGAGCGGGACCGCCGTAACGACGTGCTCCGCGACGTAATCCGCCGCGTAGCGCTGGACCGCGAGGGAGATCATCTTCCTGGCCTTCTGGGACGCCTCCTCCTTGTACTCCTCGTCCATCGCCCGGATCTTCTTGCCGGCCTCCAGCCTCGCTTCGTCGGTGACCATCTCCACGAGCTCCGCCTTGGCCTGCTCGGCGGTCACCCCCGCGATCCGTTCCAGGTTCTCCTTCTCCTTGTGGAGGAGCTCCTGGAGCTCGGCCTGCCCCTTTTCCAGTTTTTTTGAAAGCTCCGCCAGCTCCTTGTCCTTGCGGGCCAGCTCCTGGGAGCGGGTCTCGAGCGCTTCGGTCTTTCGGTCGAGCTGGTCCTCCTTCTGGAGGAGGCGCTTTTCGAGCTGGCTGATCTCGTTCTTGCGGTCCCGCGTCTCCCGCTCGAAATCCAGCTTGACCTGGAGCTGGTAGTCCTTGGCCTGGAGCGCGGCCTCCTTGAGGATATTCTCGGCTTCCTTTTTCGCGTTCTGGAGGATCTCTTCCGCCTTCGCCGCCTCGGCGCGCGCCTTGTCCTCCGCGGACCGTTTCTTGGAGAGAAGGAAAACCACGGCCGAGGCGAGCCCCGTCACGAGGGCCGCCAGCACCGCCAGGAGCATCGTGTACGTATTCAAAGGATTCCTCCCAGGTACCGCATCTATTTATCCCCCCCGTGCGAAGCCGCGGGGGATTTGATGTGTCCATCGAGGCGGCGCCGGGATGCCTGGATAACGCCGTCCTCCGTCACTACCACGTCCACCGGAACGTCCCAGTGGTCCACGGGAACTTCCTGCAGCAGCTGCCGGGAAAACGCCAGGCCGACCGTCACCACTGTGCCGTCAAGGCCGACCAGGAACCGGTCGTAATACCCGCTGCCTCTACCCAGGCGCCTCCCGCGGGCGTCAAAGGCCATGCCGGGCACGACGACCAGGTCGAATCCGCTTCGGAGCCCCTGCGCCCCGGCAGGCACGAACGGTTCCAGAAGGCCGTACTTCCCCCGGACCCACCCGTCTTCACCTCCGTCGGGGTAGAAGGACAGGTGCCCGTCGTCCATCACTTTGGGATAGAAAAGCAGCGCTCTCGCGGAGAGATAGCGGGAACGGATCCGGTCCGTCCCGACCTCTCCCGCGACGGCCTGGTATAACCCCACCCTGCGACCCGGCTCGGGCGGGAAGGCGGTCAGGAAATGTTCCTGCACGGCCCGGCTCATCCCGGCCAGCAGGCGATCCGGCTCGCCCCGGCGCCTGCGGTTGCGTTCGGTCCGGCGCAGCTCTGCCTTCCGCTCATCAACGAGCATTCATGACCTTCCGGTAAAAGGAGTCAAC
>JACRIV010000006.1 GCA_016220005.1 Deltaproteobacteria bacterium | reverse complement strand
CGGATATCTATCCCCCATCGGATGAATGCTAAGTGCTGCGTTTCATAATTACGCCTGCATTCGAGCGCCGCTGCATCCGCCCCGGCGCATCGACGCCCTCGGTGCCGTGTCGAAAACAAATACGGCGCCGTAATTATGAAGCGCAGCACTAAGGATGCGCATATTTTCGCAGAAACGTCACGGCGGGGTCAAGATCGGCGAGCATTCCGGTCTCGCCCCCTCGCGCTCGGGCATCCTTGCCCTCGCTCCGGGGGCGGCCTCCGCGCGCTTCCGGCGCCATCCATCGCGCCTTATCCTCCCTAATCGGTCGGCGCGCGCCTCGGAGCTCGAACCCTCCGCATGTGTTCTTTCGGTTGGGTTCTCGCTCCTCACAGCACCCGGACGGGCAGGATGATCATCGGCAGGCCTGCGAAGACCAGCTTCTTCTGGGCCAGGAACGCCGTCTGGTTGTGGAGCAGCCGCGTGATGAAGCTCTCCTCCTGGAAAACGAGCTGGCCCGAGAAGAAGACGATGTTGGGGAAGTCCTTGGCGGCCCCGGCGGCGAGATGGTTGATGATCTCGATGACGTCCGTTCCCACTTCGCTGCGCGCCTCCGCGTAATACCCGTGCCCCTTCACGAATTCCACGTAGTTCTGGAGCTGCTTCTTGAGGTCCGCATCGAGGTGCACCACCTCCTCCGCCCCCTTGAAGACGGTGCTGTCTACGACCCCGGCGGAAAGGAAAATGAAGTTCCGGAAGGTCCCCGGGAACGACCGGATGACCGAGAAGAAGACGTGCATCCCGAGCCCGTTGTAGCCGGACACCATGATGGCGGCGGTGGGTGCGATGCGGCGCAGCATCGGCTCCTGGACGGCGGACAACGTCACCGGGGGAAGCTGCAGCAGGAGCTCGTCGAGCCGGCGCAAGGCGGTCTGGGCCTTCCTGTAGTGGCGGCGGACCAGGAAGGACATGGCGATGAACGTTCCCGTAATGAGCAGGGTGATCCATCCGCCTTCGGGAAACTTGATCCACACCGTGAAACCGAGGATCGACGCGGTCAGAAGGAACCCGACGCCGTTCATGACCAGTTTGGGCTTCCATCCCTTTTCCTTGTCCCGGTCCTTCCACCAGTGGACCACCATCCCGAACTGGGACAGGCTGAAGGTGAGGAACACGTTGATCGAGTACATGACCACGAGGTACCGGACCGATCCCCCCGTGATGAAGAGCATCAGGAACGCCATGCCCCCCATGAAATAGACGCCGTATTTCCGGACAAGCCGTTCCGAGAGGTGGGCGAACCGGTGAGGCACGTAAGAGTCGATCGCCATGTTCGACAGGACCTGCGGCCCGTCGATGAATCCGGTCTGCGCGGCCACGAACAGGAGGGCCGCCTCCGAGAGGAGCACGACGACAAGGATCACGGATGCCGCCTGGCCTGACCAGATATCCGTCAGCAGTCGCTCGAACAGTACCGCGTTGAGCGTCTTCCCGGCAACCGGTGTGATTCCGTTGAGAAGGTACCCCAGGGTGATCCCGCCGGCGATGAAAGACAGGGAGACGGCCATGTAGAGCATCGCCCTCTTTCCCGTGTGGACGCGGGGCTCCCGCAGCGTCGGCATGGAGTTGCTGATCGCCTCGATCCCCGTGTAGGTGCCTGCGCCCATCGAATAGGCCCTCATGAGGAGCGCGCCCACGCCGAGCCATCCCATGTCCTTCACCGCGGACGAGAGGTCCGTGGACACCTGTGCGGAGACCCGCGGCAGGTCCGGCACGTGCCGCAGGACGGCGTAGAGAACGAGCAGGACGTGGGTCACGATGAACGCCATGAAGATGGGGGTGAGGGCCAGGACGGACTCCCTGACCCCCCGGAGGTTCAGCCAGATGAGGAGGAGGATGACGAAGGCGACGAACCAGAACTTGTGGGCCTGCAGGTCCAGCGGGAGGAAGCTGAAGAGCGCGTCACCGCCTGCGGCCACGGAGATCGTCACCGTCAGCACGTAGTCGATCACCAAGGCCGACCCCGATACCACCCCCGCCTTCTCCCCCAGGAGCTTGGAGGCGACGTTATATCCTCCCCCTCCCGTCGGGAACGCCTCGATGATCTGGGCGTAGCTTCCCGAGATGATGAAGATCGTCAGGACCATGGCGATGGCGACGAAGATCGCCAGGACCGAGTGCTGCCCGAGAGCGAGGAACGTTTCCTCCGGGCCGTAGGCGGACGAGGAGATCCCGTCCGCTCCCAGCCCCACCCAGGCGAAGAAGGCGACCAGGGACATGTGCTGGAAGACCTTGGGATCGAGGATGTTGCGGGGCGCCCCGAACAGGAACCGTTTGGAGCGTTGGTAGAAGGAGGTATTTTCTGTCATCGGGTAAATGGCCGAACGAGCCGACGGTCAGCCAAACTCAATAATATATCCCAATCCTCGCGCCCCGTCAAAAGGGTTCCCGCCTCATCGGTACTTGGAGAGCAGGATCGACAGCTCGGCGAGGGCGTTCCCCATCTCCTCGCGGCAAACGGCCGTGTCCTGCAGGCAGAGCCGATCCGCGTGCACCATCAGGGCCGTCCACTTCTGGCGGTCCTCCCGCAGGCGCGCCATGAAGGTGTTGTACGCGGCGGCGAGCGGCTCGAGCTGGTCTCCTTCCCGGAGAAAGACCGCCTTGAGGGGGTCTCCCGTGCCGAATCCCTCCAGCACGCGCTCGACGTGATACAGCGGGCCCGCGACCTTGTGGAGGGCGTAACCGCACAGGAATACGGCCGCCAGACCCACGATCAGGGTGTGGGCGAGCACCGAGATGACGATGACGGGAAGAAGGAGGGCGGACAGGTCGCGCAGGGCGAAGAACACGGCGGCGTAGGCGCCCGGCAGGGGCCTCATGAGGATGAGGAAGAAGGCGAGGAACAGCAGGAACGCCCCGCACAGGTAGACGAAGGCCAGGGAGAGGAGGAACCGGGCCTGGTACCCGGAGTCCGCAACGCGGCCCTCCCTTCCCGGGGCGGAAGCGTTCATGGGGCGATCCTCCCGATCTTCCCCTTGAGCGCGTCCCACCGCTTCCGGAACTCTTCGGGAGGGAGCGGCTCCTTCCGGAGGATTTCCGCCTCCTCCCTGATCTCGGCCACCAGGGAGAGGGTCTCCGATCGGATCGCGTCGACCTTTCTACCGAGGGACGCGATCTCGTCGATCCCGGGGGCGTCCGCCGGCGTGGACATGTCGCCTTCCCCCGAGATCCGGAACACCTCCACCAGGCGAGCGACCCCCTCGCGGATCCTGCGGACCTGGAGGAAGAACACGAGAGCGCTCGCGGCCATCGTCATGACGAAGAGGGCGGCCAGGGAGCGAACCAGGGCAGGACCCACGATGGGGTAAGGGGAGAGGAACTCGTAGTGGGCCTGGAGGGAAGCGATGCGGAGCGCCCCTCTCGCCTCACGGTAGAAGGACCACCCGAAGAGCACCCCGCCGGCAAGAACCACCGCGGCGAAGAAAAGGCCGGACCCCCACTGCAGCCTCGGGCTCACGTAAATCGTCCGACGGGAAAGGCGATGGGGAGGGATCGCGCTCATAGGATCTTGTGGCACCCGCGGCACAACGCCTCGAACCCTTCCCCCGAGGGGTTCGTACGGCGCAGGTAGTAGGTCTTGTAGTGGGACGGCCCCTCCCCCTGCTTCTCCGGGGTGACCGGCCTCTGGTCCCGGTAGGCCTTTCCGGCAGACACGAAGGCGCCGTGGGCGCTATGGCACGTGAGGCACATGATATGGCCGTCGTCGCTGAGAGGATACTCGGGCGGAACTCTCATGTCCCGGAACCTTCCCCCAGGGTGAACCAGGAACGGGTGGACGCGGCCCTTCTCCTCGATCACGTGGCATTCCAGACAGAAATCGATGGACGCCGAGGCGAACCGTCCGGGTGCAATCTTCTGCCCGTCGTAGCGGTGGCACTTCCGGCACTGGGAAGGCTGGCGGAAGGAGGAGTGCGGATCGTGGGAAGAGTTGAAGGCGGAAGACGCCGGCTTGAGGGATGGGAGGAGGACCGAGGCCAGGACGCAAAGCAGGAGGATCGGCCTGGATGGACGGATCGTCAACGCTTTGCCACCTTAAGACAGCTCGTCCCGGGAGAGCGTCATGGGATACGCCAGGACGACGAGGTTGTGCAGCCGGCCTTTCTGGTCGTTGACGAAGTTCCGGTAAACGACCATGCGCTCGAACCCCAGCTTCTCGAAGGCCCGGATGGCGATCTGCTGCTCCTCGAGCACCTCCGCCATCAGGTAACGGAGGGACGCCTTCTCTCCGAGGTGGCGCAGCTCGCGGATCATCGCGGTCCCCAGCCCGCGGTGGCGGAATTCGGGGGAGACGAGGATCCGGACCTTCCCGACCCGCTGCTTCCACCCCGCCCTGTTGCGGTGGAGCGTCGCGTCCCCGACGATGCGTTCCTCCGCGAAGGCCAGGATCGGGAAGACCGCGTCGTAATCGAGCGCCTCCGCCCATTTCTCTATCGTTTCGAGGCGGTCGACGTTTTCCCGCAGGTACATCTTGTCCTCCGGAGGGATCATGCGGAAGAATTCCGCGAGCCGGTCCGCGTCCTCCCGGACCATCGGGCGGAAGACGAGGCGGGCCCCGTCCCGCAGCGCAATCTCCTTGGGGTACCGATCGAGGGGAATCATCTCCCTCCTCCTGTCATGGCGAAGCTCACCACTCCTCCCGGAACGGCACTTCCGCGGCGTTGAACCATTCGGCGAAATCCATGGGGCTGTGGGGGGGCAGCCCCATCTCGTGCAGGAGGTCGTCGATCACCCTGTGAGCGTAGGACAGGGCGTGGTCCATGAATCGGAGCGCGTCCCGGGACTCCTCCCGCGGATCCCCCGACTGGAGCGCATCGAGGGCCATGGCGAGGTCCCGCCGCGCCGCGGGGAGGTCCTTGTCCCCCAGGGCCCGCCCGATCGTCCTCAGGTGCCTTTCGATCTGGTTGTAGGCCCGGAGGATGTCCCCCGGGGAGGCGTCCATCTTCCTCCACCCGCCGAAATAGATCTGGTCGTGGCCGGCGCGAAGGTCGCGGTACGCCAGCCCATCGTAAGGGCACACCGCCTTCTCTTCGGCGCCTTCCACGGCCTTCGCGAAATGACAGGCCAGCTCCGCGGCGCAGGTGGGGCAGTTCGTCCGGGATATCGGCATGGAAGAATTATATCCCAGACACGGGAAATCGAAGGTGTAAAGGGAGCGAGGACCCAACCGGTAGAGTACACACGGTGGGTTCAAGCTCCGACCTACCCTTCCGGTCCCTGCCGCCGCGGCAGGAGCCTGGAGGCCACGTACTCCCGCAGGGTTTTGGCGGT
>JACRIV010000088.1 GCA_016220005.1 Deltaproteobacteria bacterium | reverse complement strand
CCGGTTCCGTCGTCGTGTCGCCCGCGATCGTGAGAGTCACCGTGGTACCGTTCCCCTCGCTGCTCTCCACGCGCAGCGAAGCGCCGATCATGCTGGCCCGGAACGCCATGATGCGCAGCCCCATGCCCTCGCCATCCGGAGGCTGGCTGATGCCGCGGCCGTCGTCCCGGATCCGGAGCACCAGACCGTGGTCCGCGCTCCCGAGCTCGACGGTGATCGCCTTGGCCTCGGCGTGTTTCACCGCGTTGTGGATCGCCTCCCGGGCGATGTAGAAGATCTCGGTGGCGACGGCGTTGTCGTCGACGGGCACCTGTTCCTCGGCCCGGAAAACGCAGGGGACTCCGAAGATCGTCCTCGTGTTCTCCGCAAGCTCCCCCAGGGCGAACTCGAGACCATTGTCGGCGAGATGGACGGGGCACAGGCCCCTGGCCAAGGCCCGCGTCTTCCGGATGGCCTGGGCGACGAGGCCCTTGATCTTTTCCGCCGCGGCCGTCTCGCTCAGCCCCTTTTCCTCCAGCTTCCGCGCGAGAACCTTGCTCAAGACCTCGATCCCGATCAGGTGCGGCCCGAGATCGTCGTGGAGCTCCTTCCCGATCTTCCTCCGTTCCCGGTCCCCGGCCTCGATGATCTCCCTCTGCAGGCGCCGCCACTCCGTGACGTCTTCCAGGGTCGCGAGCATGCACGGCTCATCCAGGATCTGGATGACCTCGGCGGAAACGCGCACCAGGCGGAGGTCTCCGGCCTTGGTCCGGAGCTCGATCTCGTAGCCGCGCAGCTGTCCCTGCCTGCGAAGCTCCTCCATCAGCCGCCTTCCCTCCTCCGGGCTTCGCAGGAGCCCGATCTCGATGGGGGCCCGTCCCATGACCTCTTCGCGGTCAAACCCCGTGAGCTCGAGGAATGCCTCGTTGACGTTGAGGAACCGCATGTCCTTCAGCGTCTCGATGGATATGCCGTTGGGACTGGATCGAAACGCCTTGGAGAACATTTCCTCGGATAGCCGCGCGGCTTTTCGGGCCTTCACCTTCTCGGTGACGTCCCGGAGAATGATCACGCTTCCCGCGAACCCTTCTCCCTGGCCCCGGTACGCCGCTCCGCTGATGCTCACGTGAATCGTGTCGCCATCCCGGGTCAGCCGCCGGCTTTCCGCGCCGGAGAGGGTCTGGCCGGCCAGCACGACCTCGATCATGCGCCTCGTTTCCGGCCAGCAATCGTCCGGGACGAAGTGATCCATCCTCTTGCCGAGGCACTCGTCCAGGGTCCAGCCGAAGACCCGTGTGTAGGCGGGATTGAAGTAGGTGACCCTCCCCTCCACGTCGTACACCACGATGGGGTCGGGCGCGGCCTCCATGACCAGCCGGTACCGCTCCCGCGACTCGCGCAGGGCCTCTTCCGCCCGCCTGCGCTGGCGGATCTCCGCCTGGAGCGACGCATTGTAGTCGACGAACCTCTCCATGAATGTATTGAAGTAGGCGGCAAGCCGGCCCACTTCGTCGGAGGAGCGGCTCGACACCCGTGTAAAAAAGTCGCCGGTGGCGCCGGCGGCAAGGCTGTCCATAAGCTCCTTGAGGGGGTTGGTGATCGAGGCGCTGATGTGGACGGTGAGCGCCAGGACCAGGACCAGGGATCCGAGGACCGCGGCAAAGAAGATGTTTCGCACGGTGCGCAGGGGCGCGTAGAACTCGTCCAGGTAGCTGGAGGAGGCGACCAGCCAGCCGTATTCGGGAATGGAGTCGAAGATCACGAGCCTCTCCCGGGGGCGCTCCTCTCCCGGGCCCTTCCACGAGTAGACGATCTTGCCGCTCTTCCGATCGAGCATCTCCCGGAGGGACTCGGCGGGCAGCTCGGCCTGGTCGCCGTGATCGAAGACGTTCTTCCCCTCCAGCGTCGGGTGGATGATCGCGTTTCCGAGCCCGTCGAGGACGTAGCAGTAGCCCGTTCCGCCGAACTTCAGCGACAGGATGCTTTGCCGCAAGTCGCTGAGACCCACGAGCTCGTCGAACTCGTCCCGGTAGGCCGACACGGAGACGATCCAGTCCCACGGCGCGAAGTAAGTCATGTACAGGGCCTTGGGGCGGGGGCGGTCCTTCCCGGGCATCCTCAGCTCGTATTCCAGGTATCCTTCCTTGCGGGGCTGCTCCCGCCAAAGGAGGGCGTGCTCGGGGGACTTTACCCCTACGCGGCTCCCGTCCCGGTGGAGCACCACGACCCCGGCGCTGTCGACGCCGTACACGCTCCCCGTCGTGCCGATCGTCTGGCTGAGCAGGACCCCGGCGGCCCGGGCCTTGGCCTCCTTCTCCGAGAGAAGGCCCTGTCTCTGCTGCCGATGGAAGTGGGCGACGATCTCGCGGTTTTTCTCCGCGACGGCGCGCAGGTGATTTCGGATGGCCACCCCCGCCGAAGTCCGCACGAGGGTGAAGATCGCTTCCGTGGAGCTCTTGAGCTGGCTCTCGATGCCCCTCTCGATGGTCCCCCTCACCAGGGAGTAAAGTACGGGGCTCCCCACCGCAAGGGTGAGAACGAAGACGCCGGAGTAGGCAAGCAGGAGCTTGTAGCGGATGGGCAAGTTGGAGAACCAGCGGATCCGGTTCATGGCATGTCTTCCAGGAAGGGGCGTCGGGAGGCGGCGGCGAGGATGGACTTCGATCCCTTGTCTTGTGAGTACCCCGCCTCTGCGCGTGTTACAAGGCCGCCGCGGTGGTCTGCTGTAATTATACACTCATCGTGTGACGGGACGAAACCCGAAACCCGCGTGCACGCCGAGCGCTGGGGCCTCGCGGGAAAACACGCAAGGCGTAACATCTTCCGACATGGCGTCGCCGCCATGGCGACCACGTGGCCCTTTTTATGCCGGCAGGGGTT
This sequence comes from Deltaproteobacteria bacterium, assembly GCA_016220005.1. Lineage (GTDB taxonomy): Bacteria > Desulfobacterota > Deferrimicrobia > Deferrimicrobiales > Deferrimicrobiaceae > JACRIV01. Next base: position 6,287 of record JACRIV010000088.1, on the reverse strand, counting down.
AAGCGCCTTGGCCTCACTCCTCCATCTGGAGGACGCTGTAGGCGATCGCGGCGCAATGGGAGGCGATCACCTTCCAGGAGGAGAGGATGTCGAGGTGGGCGGCGCTGGACTCCAGCGACTCGGGGGTCCCCTTCTGGAGGCGGCGGATATGTGCGATGCGAAGCTCCCGCTCCATCTGGCCGATCGTCTTCTTCCGGGCGATGACGATTTCGGCGGCCTTTACGTCCCGGGTCACGAACGCGGAGACCGCCTCGCGGTACATCTCCTCGACGTCCTTGAGGAACGACTCCAGTTCCTTCGCCCCCTCCTCCGAGAAGCGCTGGTTTCGTTCGGCCATCCGGCGGACGTGGTCCCCGAGCGTCTTGTCGATGAAGTCGCCGATGTTCTCCAGGTCGGAGACGATGGCAATGTAGGCTACTGCGCGCTGCGTCTGCTCGGAATCGAGCGTCCCCTCGCCCAGGGCCGACAGGAAGACCTTGATCTCGCGGGTCAGCTGGTCGAGCTCGTCGTCCCTCTGCCGGATGCGGCCTGCGATCTCCTCGCCCCCGGCGCGGATCGCCTGGAGGGCCATCTCGTGCATCTCCTGGATCATGTCCGCCATCCGGATGATCTCCCGCGCTACCTGGCCGAGAGCGGCCCCGGCAACAGGGAGATGCTCCCGGTCCAGGTAGACAGGCTTGCCCCTGGGCGCGAGATCCTTCTTCTCCGGGAACATCCCGGCAAGCCCCCGGGCCAGCCGGGGGACCAGCGGGAAGAAGAGGCACGACAGCGTCAGGTTGAAGAGCGTGTGGGCGTTGGCGACGATCCGCGAGGGGTCGGGCGACAGGCGCGAAAGAACCTCCTGGGTGAGGGAAAAGAACGGCAGGAACAGGAGCGCCCCCGCCGTCTTCATCAGCACGTGCCCCCAGGCCACCCGTTTCCCCTCGGCGGCAAGGCCGGACGCCGCCATGAACGCCACGGAAGACCCGCCGACGTTCGCCCCGAGCACCAGGGGCAGCACCGCAGGAAGAGGGAGCACCCCCTGCTGGGTGAAGGCGATCATCAGGACCATCACCGCGGTGCCGCTCTGGAACAGAGCGCTCAAGACCACCCCCCAGAAGAAGGCGACAAGCGGGGCGCCGCCGAGGTCCGTCATCAGAGAGCGGAGGCTCGCCACCTGCCCGACCCCCGCCGCGGCGCCGGAGAGGAACGTGAGCGACAGGAGCATGAGTCCGAAGCCGACCACTCCCTGCCCCACGGCGCGAACCTTCGGCTTCCTTCCCCAAAGGTACAGGAGGATGCCGATCGAGAGGACGGGGAAGGCGTACTGATAGATTCGGAACGAGAGGACCTGGACCGTGAGGGTGCTTCCGAGGTCCGCCCCGAGAACGACCGAGAGGGACTGGGCCAGGGGCAGCGGCGAGATCTCCGCGAACGAGATGAGGAGGGTGACGACCGCGCCCGAGCTCTGGAGCAGGCTCGTGCCCAGGAACCCCGCGCCGAACCAGCCCGGGCGGCTTCCGCCCGGAGCGGACCACCACCCTTTCAGGCGCGCGGAGAAAGCGAGCTCAAACCCCTGCCCGGTGATACGCACACCATAGAGGAGAAGGAGCGCCCCCCCGACCACCTGGAGGAAGAGGGTGTCGATCATGAAGTGGCGGGCATCAGAAAAGGGCCTCGGCGAACGCCCCCGCGTCGAAGGGGCGCAGGTCGTCCACCGATTCCCCCACCCCGATGAACCGGATGGGGGCGTCGATCTCCCGGGTCACCGAAAGGACCACGCCTCCCTTCGCGGTGCCGTCCAGCTTCGTCAGCGCCAACCCCGTCACTCCCGTAAACTCCTGGAAGGTCTTCGCCTGGGCGATGGCGTTGCGGCCGTTCGTGGCGTCGAGGACGAGGAGCACCTCGTGCGGCGCCCCGGGGATCTCCCTGCCGATGACGCGGACGACCTTCCGCATCTCCTCCATCAGATGGGACTTCGTGTGGAGGCGTCCGGCGGTGTCGATGAGGACGACGTGCGTCCCTCTCGCCGTCGCGGCACGGAGGGCGTCGAACGCGACGGCGGAGGAATCGGACCCTTCCTTGTGCCGGACGAAATCGGTCCCGACGCGGTCGGCCCAGACCTTCAGCTGCTCGATGGCCGCCGCACGGAACGTGTCTCCCGCGGCCAGCAGGACCGGGTGCCCCTCCCCCTTGAAGCAGTGGGCGATCTTCCCGATAGTGGTCGTCTTCCCCACCCCGTTCACACCGACCACGAGCACGACGAACGGATACGGCGGCCGGACATCGAGAGGCGCCATCCGCGGCCGGAGCGTCTCGGCGACCATCCTCCGGAGTTCCGACCGGAGCGCCTCGACGTCCGAAAGCTCCCCCCGCCGCCATTTCGCCCGGAGGGCCTCCACGTACTCATGGGAGAGCTCCGCTCCCGTGTCCGCGAGGATCAGCGCTTCCTCGAGCTCCGACAGGACGTTTTCGTCGATCGGGCCGATCCCCCGCGCGATCGCCTCCACGTTCATGAAGAGCAGCTCGCGCGTCTTGGACAGCCCCGCCTTCAGGCGGGAGAAGAAGGAGCCGCCTTGCCCGTTCACGCCTGGAACTGCACGGAGACGACTCTGGAAATCCCCGGCTTCTCCATCGTAACTCCGTAGAGGGCGTCGGCCAGCTCCATCGTCCGCTTGTTGTGGGTGATGAGGAGGAACTGGTAGCTCGAAGACATCTCGCGAATGAGAGCGTTGAAACGGTCGATGTTGGCGTCGTCCAGGGCCGTGTCCGCCTCGTCCAGGAGACAGAACGGCGACGGCTTGACGAGGAATATCGAAAAGATCATGGCCGCCGCGGCGAGGGATTTCTCGCCGCCGGAGAGGGATTTCAGGGGCAACACCTTCTTCCCCGGCAGTTGGACGACGAGCTCCACTCCTGTCTCCAGCAGGTTCTCCTCCTCGATGAGGGTGAGGAACGCCCGGCCGCCCAGGAAGAGCTTGGGGAACACGATCGCAAGCTTTTCGTTGATCTTCTCGAACGCGTCGGAGAACCGCTCCCGCGTGGTCCGGTTGATCCGCTGGATCGCCTTGGCCAGGTCGTCGAGCGATTTTTCGAGGTCCTCCTTCTGGGCGGAAAGGAAATCGTGCCGCCCGGAGAGCTCCCGGTACTCTTCGATCGACGCCAGGTTCACGTCGCCGATGGCGGAAAGGCGGCTCCGGATCTCCTCGGCTCGAGACGCCCATCCGGCCGTCTCGGCCGCCTCCGCGTCCGGGTCCGCCGCTTCGGCCGGCGGCGCGGGTAGGTCCGCCGGATGCGCCTCGTATCGCTGCCAGGTCAACGAATCGAGAATACCCAGATCGCTCTCCACCCGCTGGACGGAGAGCCGGATGTTTGAGATCCGTTCCACCTCTTCCCACTCCCGGCGGCGGGATTCCTTCAGCATGTCCTCCTGGGATCCGAGGGTACCTGCGGCGTCGGCTGCTTCCTCGAGCAGACAGTCGATCCGCTCCTGCAGCCGTGACAGCTCCCCCGCCGCCGCCTCGATCGCGCCGCGGCCCGCCGCAATCGTTTCCGCGAGCGCAACGTTCCTTTCCTCGTATGTCTCCTCGCGTCGACGCCGGTCCTCGATGAGGGCCTGCCTGCCGGAGAGCGTTTCGATCAGCCCCGCCCGGACCGCCTGCTCGGAAGCGTCTACCCCCTTGAGGCCGGCCAATGCAAGCTCGGCCGCATGGGACGCGGTCACGGCCTCATCCTTCGCGGCGCGCTTCACCTCGAGCGCCGCCGCGAGCTGCCGGACGCGCTCCTCTTCCTCGCCCCTGGCCTGCTCCGATTGCAGCGCCGCTTCCTGCGAGGCCCGGGACTCGTCCTTCATCCGGGCCAGCTCGGACTGGAGGTATTCCCGCTCCTGCATGAGCCCTTCGAAACTGCTCTGCGCCTGAGCCTGCGCCGCCTCAAGAACCGCACGCTGCTGCTCCGCCTGGCCGCAGGCGTTCAAGGCTTCCTCGCGGCGGCGGAACATCTCTTCCTTCCTTCCCTCGAGGGCGGCGCGGGCCTGCCGGACCTTCTCCTCCTCGTCCTTGAGGCGCGCGGCCTCGGCGGAACGCACCGCGATCTCCTTCTCCAGCTCGCGGATCTCCCGCTTCACGGCCAGGATCCCGAACTCTCCCTCCTCCTTCGCCCCCCCGACGAGGGTCCCTTCGGCGGTGACGACGTCGCCGTCGAGGGTGACATACGTGTTCCAGACGCCGTTGCGGTTCCACAAGCGGAGGGCGCACTCCATGTCGCGCACGAGCAGCGTCCCGCCCAGGAGCCCCCGCAACAGGTCCCGGCATTCGGAGGGGACGCGGACGATCTCGGCCAGGGGGGCTATCACCCCTTCTTCCCCCGCGTACGCCGGGGCGTCGTCACGCGTGCGGAGCGTGACCGGCACGAACGACCCCCGTCCCTCCCGCGATTCCTTCAGGTACTGGAGCGCGGAGAGCCCTTCCGCGTGGTCCCGAACGACGATGGACTGCATCCGCTCGCCAAGGACGGCCTCGACGGCCTTCTCGTAGGGAGCGTCCGTCTCGACGAGGTCGCCGATCACCCCGAAGATCCCCTTGTCTCCGCCGTCCCGCGTCCCGTCATCATGCCCGTTGTAATGGCGCAGGACGGCCCGGACCCCGGAGGTCGCCCAGTCTCGCTGCTCGTACAACCGGGAAAGAGTGGACAGCCGGGAGGATGAGGCATGGAGCAGGCCCTCGGCGTTCCTTCGCGCCTCGACAACGCCGTCCAGCCGCGCGATCGCCTCCGCAAGGAGCGCTCCCGTCTCCTCCCACGACCGTTCCGCGGCCGTGAGCGACTCCCTTGCGGCCGCCTCCAGGGAAAAGGCATCCGCAAGATCCCTTTCCGCCTTTTCCGCCGCGGCCCGGCCTTCCTCAATCTTTTCCCCCCGGCGCTCGAGATTCCGCTCCTGGTCCTCCATCATCCGCCGGTACGATTCCACGCTTACGCGGGCGTTCGAGTGAAGGGAGACCCGCACGATGAGGTCGTCCTTCGCCTGCTCCACCTCCCCCTGGCGGCGCAGGTAATCCTCCTTCGCCGCCTCCGCCCGGGCCGCAAGCTCCGCGAGCAGCGAAGCGGCGGCGGCGATCCCATCCTGCCGGACTCCGGCGGCCTCTTCCGCCTCGGCGATGCGTGCGGAGAGCTCGGTGATCTCGTTCTCGAGGGAAGCGATCTCGCCGGACACCTCGGCGATCGTGTCGCGCAGCAGCGAAGCTTCCTTCACGTTCCCTTTCCACTCCTCCTGCCGGCGGGCGCTCTCTTCCTTGAGGCTTCCATGGGCCTCGCGCAGGTCGCGCAGGGCTGCATCGAGCTCCGCGTGGCGCAGCCGCCCCGATTCCCGCTCCGCTTCCAGGCGGGAGATCTCCGTGCGGACCGCAAGGAGCGACTCCTCCGCGCGGGCAAGCTCCGCGCCGGCAGAGTCGCGCTCCCGCGTCAGGTCGCGGAACCTCCTGGCGGCGATGCGCAGGTCGAGGCCGCGCAGCTCGTCCTTCAGACCCTTGTACCGCTCCGCCTTGCGCGCCTGCCGGTCGAGGCTGCCGAGCTGGCGCTTCACCTCGTCGAGGACATCCTTGACCCTTGCGAGGTTCTGGCGGGTGTTCTCCATCTTCCGCTCCGCCTCTTTCCTGCGGACGCGGAACTTGGCGACTCCCGCCGCCTCCTCGATGATCAGCCGCTTCTCATCGGGCCGGGCGTTCACGATCGTCATGATCTTGCCCTGCTCGATGATGGCGTACCCGCGCGCCCCGGCGCCCGTGTCGAGGAAGAGTTCGGCGATGTCCTTGAGCCGGCAGGGGACCCTGTTGGTGAAGAACTCGCTCTCGCCGTTGCGGAAGGTGCGGCGGGTCACCTGGATCTCGGCGTACGACTCGTATCCCGGGGGAGCGAACCCGTCCTCGTTGGTGAACGTGAGAGTCACCTCGGCCATCCCGAGCGGCCCGGCCGCGTCCGACCCCGCGAAAATGACATCTTCGAGCGCCTTGCTGCGGAGATAGGAGGGGGCGTGCTCCCCCAGCACCCACCGGATCGCATCCACGATATTGGACTTCCCGCACCCGTTGGGGCCGACAATAGCGGTGATTCCGTCGGAGAAGTCGAAAACCGTCTTGTCGTAGAAGGATTTGAACCCGAAGAGTTCCAGTTTCTTGAGCTTCATCGATACCTTAGGGCCCGCAAGCCGGTATTGTTCATATAATCCCCAACATAATGTATAGATTGCCCCGTTTGACGCAATATATTGTGTTTCGTGGGAAATGTAAAGTCAAAAAGGGACGCTCCAAAAACTT
>JACRIV010000090.1 GCA_016220005.1 Deltaproteobacteria bacterium | reverse complement strand
TGGGTCAGGGTCGAGGAAGCCGACGGCGCGGGCGCGATCGGCGCCCGGTCGGTCCTTTCCGCGGTTGCGCGGATACGGCCCGGAGAGATCTTCCTCGTCGAGGGCGGGCCGCACCTGATGGGGGATTTCTTCGCCGAAAAATGCCTGGACGAACTGTTCCTGACGTTGTCCCCGCAAGTCGCGGGGCGCGACGAGTCCGCGGAACGGCCCGGGTTCGTCGCGGGAAAGCGGTTCGCACCGCAGGACCCCCGATGGGGGACTCTTACCGCCGTAAAACGCGGCGGGGACTTTTTGTTTCTTCGTTACGCCTTTCCGGCTCCCTTTCTGACTTCACTATAGGTCCCGGTCCGGATGGATTCTGTGCGACCTTTCACATGTGCTATTCTCTCCCGAGAAACCGTCGGAGGAGACGAAGTGCCGTTCATCGTCCGGATGGGCGCCAACGCGATCGCCATTCTCCTGATCGCCTACCTGCTCCCGCAAGTGATGTCGGCCAACGGAGCGATGGCGGCCCTCGCGGCCGCCTTCGTCCTGGCGCTGGTCAACGCGGTGGTCCGACCCGTGTTCATCCTGCTCACGCTCCCGGTCACGGTGGTGACCCTGGGCGTTTTCCTTCTCGTGATCAACGGACTGCTGCTGTGGCTCGTCTCGGTGATCGTTCCCGGCTTTCACGTCAACGGCTTCCTCGGGGCGGTGGCGGGGTCCGTCCTCATCAGCATCATCTCCTGGGTCCTGACGCGGGTGGTGCCTTGACCGTCGCGGTCACGTTCCTCGGCGCGGCAAGGGAAGTGACCGGCTCCTGCATCCTCGTTCAGAGCGCAAATGCCCGGTTCCTGGTCGACTGCGGGATGTTCCAGGGAGGGGCCGAGAGCGGGCGGAAGAACGCCAGGCGCTTCCCCGTGCCGCCCTCCTCGGTCGATTTCATCCTCTCCACGCACGCCCACATCGACCATTCCGGCCTGCTCCCCAAGATCGTCCGCGACGGCTTCCGGGGGCCGATCTACGCCACCGGGGCCACCGCCGACCTGCTGCGCGTCATGCTCCCCGACTCCGGCCACATCCAGGAAAGGGAGGCGGAGTGGCAAAGCCGGAGGGCCCGGCGGGCGGGGAGGAAGGACGTCGCACCGCTTTACACGGAGGCGGACGCCCTGGCGGTGTTGCCGCGCCTCGTGCCCGTCACGTACGGCGGGACCGTGGAGCCGGCGCCGGGGGTGCGCGCCACGTTCCTGGACGCCGGGCACATCCTGGGGTCGGCGATCGTGTCGGTCTCCGTCCGCGACGGCGGGCGGGAGAAGACGCTCACTTTCACCGGCGACCTGGGCCACCGCGGCCTGCCCATCGTGCGGGACCCCGCCATGGTCGCGGAGACGGACGTCCTGGTGATGGAGTCCACCTACGGGAACCGGGTCCACAAGGGTATGGAGGAATCGATCGAGGAGTTCGTCCACGCCGTGACGGACACGATAGTGCGGAAAGGGGGCAACGTGATCATCCCCGCTTTCGCGGTGGGGCGCGCCCAGGACATCCTTATCCTCCTGACCGATCTCACGCGGAAGGGGAGGGTCTCGGGGCTGACCCTTTACCTCGATTCGCCGCTGGCGGCGCAGGCCACGCAGATCACCCTGCGGCACCCGGAGTGCTTCGACGAGGAGACCCGGCAGGTGATGGCGTGGAGGGAGTTGCACCCCGATGCGCTCCGGCTCAAGGTCACGGCGAGCGCGGAGGAATCCATGGCGCTGAACGCAATCCGGGGCGGCGCCATCATCCTCGCCGGCAGCGGGATGTGCGAGGCGGGCCGGATCAAGCACCACCTCAAGCACAACCTGTGGAGGAAAGAGTGCAGCGTCGTCATCGTCGGCTTTCAGGCGGGGGGAACGCTCGGGAGGAAAATCGTCGACGGGGCGAAGCGGGTCCGGATCTTCGGTGAGGAGGTTTCGGTGGCCGCCGACGTCTACACGATCGGGGGCCTGTCGGCCCACGCCGATCGGGAGGACCTGCTCGCCTGGGCGAGTAACTTCCGCCGGCCGCCCGGGAAGGTCTTCGTGGCCCACGGCGAGGAATCGGTGTCCCTGGAGTTCGCCCGGACGTTGCACGACCGCTTCGGATGGGAGGCCGACGTCCCGTACCCGGGCCGGCCGCTCGAGGTCTGATCCCCCGCGATTCTTCCGCAACCTTGGGCGATCCCTTTCATCTACTTATGAGAACCGATGAAAGGAGATGTCGCGATGAAGCCCGCAAAGAAGGTGATCCGCGGGGTCGAGCCGATCCCCGAGGGATTTCATACCGTTACGCCTGCACTGACGATTCGGGGCGCCGATCGCGCCCTTGAGTTCTACAAGAAGGCCTTCGGCGCCGAGGAACTGGACCGGATGCCCGGGCCCGACGGCAAGAGCATCATCCACGCGCAGATCCGGATCGGGGACTCTTTCCTGTTCCTGGCCGACGAGATTCCTGGAATGGGATGCGGGGCTCCGGAGAAGTACGGGGGGTCGCCCATGTCGCTCTTCCTGTACGTCAACGACGTGGACGCCGCCGTCGCCCGGGCCGTCGCCGCCGGCGCGCAGGTCAAGATGCCCGTGGAGGACATGTTCTGGGGCGACCGCTACGGCAGGATCGCCGACCCGTTCGGTTACGAATGGGGGCTGGCCACCCGCAAGGAGAACTTGACCCCCGACGAGATCCGGAAGGGGGCGGAGGAGTTCTTCAAGAAGCAGGGAGGCGGAACGCAAAGCTAAGTGCTGCGGTTCATAAATACGCTAACGTATCGTTTGCCGAAAGCGCAGCGGGGAACGGCGGGCGAGCCGCCGAAACGGGGTGCCCCGCGCAGGGGCCTGAGCGACGAAGCGGGAGACAGGGATGTCGGAGCGAGGAGCGACGGAGCCGCCGCCCGTCCAAGGATGGACGGGCAAGGCGTCCCCTGCGAGGGGTACTCCGTGAGGCGTGCTTGGCCGCTGCTGTTTTTTTGTGCGGTCGCGGTATCCCTGTCCCAGGGGGCTTGGGCGCACGTCCAGGGCCCCCAAGATCCCCAGGACGAAATCCTCCGATCTATCGGGGTGGACGAGAAGCTCGGCGCCGGAGTCCCCCTCGATCTAATACTCCGGGACCAGGACGGATCGGCGGTCCGGCTCGGGGATGTTCTCGCGGGGCGGCCGGCGGTCCTGACCCTCAATTACTTTACCTGCCCGATGCTGTGCCCGGTGACCCTACGGAACCTGTTGGGAACCGTGGAGCGCCTCGGGGGGATATCCCTGGCGCGCGATTTCCGGATCGTCACGGTCAGTATCGACCCGGACGAGAGGATCGAGACCGCGCGCGACCGGGCGAAAGAGATCCAGGCGTTGATGAAGGGGGTCGGGGACCCGGCGTCGAGGTGGCCCTTCCTTATCGGCGGGAAGCACGAGATCCGGGAACTCACGGGCGCGGTGGGCATCCGTTACCGGAAGGTCGGCGCGGAGTTCGCCCATCCGGACGTGGCCGTGGTCCTGACCCCCGAGGGCAGGATCTCCCGCTACCTGTACGGCGTGGAGCAAGACCCGAGGGACCTCAAGCTGGCTCTCATCGAGGCGGCCGGCGGGAGGATCGGGGAGTCCGCGGCCATGAACCGGGTGCTCCTCTTCTGCTTCCATTACGACCCGGTCGAGAAAAAGTATGCGTTGTACGCGAGGAACATCATGAAGGCGGGGGGCGTATTGACCCTTGCGTTCCTCGCCTCGATGTATTTAGCTTTATGGATGGGCCGGAAGAGGACTTCGTGACGGTGTCCGGGATGGATGGATGACGAACACACTTGCTTACCACCAAGCGGCCTCGCGGTCGGCTTGGGAGATCGACGCCGTATTCCTGTTCATCACCGTCGTTTCGCTTTTCTTCTTCATCCTGGTCGAGGGGCTTCTTATCTACTTCGCCGTCCGGTACCGCAGGAGGAGGGCGGAGGAAGCCCATGCGACTTCGGACGTCCGCAGCAATTTCGTCCTGGAAACCGTGTGGGTGATCATCCCTTCGATCGTCGTGATCGCCTTTTTCGTTTACGGCTATGTGGTCTACCGGGACGTGACCACCCCTTCCCCGGGGGCCTCCGACATCCATGTCGTGGCCCAGCAGTTCCTCTTCAACTTCAAATACCCCGACGGCCGGACCGGGATCAACGAACTGCGGGTGCCCGTGGGGAAGCCTGTCAAGCTCATCATGACCTCCCGGGACGTCATACACGGATTCTTCGTCCCGGCCTATCGGCTCAAGCAGGACATCCTTCCCGGCCGGTACACCTATCTCTACCTGCAGCCCGACAAGGAGGGCGCCTACGACGTCTACTGCGCGGAATACTGCGGGGGGGGCCATTCCACGATGCGGGCGAAGCTGATCGTGATGCCTCCCGGAGAGTACGCGAATTGGGTCGCGGGCGCGGCGGCGGAGGCGGCCGTGCCCCTGGCCGACAGGGGAAAGGCGCTGGTGGAGAAGTTCGGATGCCTGGGGTGCCATACCGTCGACGGGAGCCCCAAGGTGGGGCCGAGCCTCAAGGGGCTTTTCGGCAGGCAGGGGACCCTCGAGGACGGCCGGACGGTGACCGCGGACGAGGAGTACATCAAGGAGTCCCTCTACGACCCGGGCGCGAAGATCGTGAAGGGATTCCCCAACGTCATGCCGACCTTCAAGGGGACCGTCTCCCCCGACGACGTGACCGCGGTCATCGCCTACATCAAGACGCTCAAGTAGCCGGGGGGCGCGAAAACGCAACCTTATCTCCCGTATCGTCATCGCATAGTCTAGAAAAACGCAATGATGGCGGGAGATAAGGAATGAAGGACACCACGGCGGACGGCGTCGCGCTCACCGTAAGCGGGGATGCCCATCCTCGTGGATACCTGGAAGAAAAAGGTTTTTGGTCCTGGGTCTACACCCTGGACCACAAGCGGATCGGGCTGCTGTACCTTTACACCACCCTGTTCTTCTTCCTGCTGGGGGGGATATTCGCCCTCCTGATACGGATCAAGCTTTTGTACCCCGGCCAGCAGATCTTCAGCGACCACATGTACAACGTCCTGTTCACCCTCCACGGGTCGGTGATGATCTTCCTGTTCATCATCCCGGCGATCCCGTCGGGGCTGGGGAACTTCTTCATCCCCTTGCTGATCGGCGCCCGGGACGTCGCCTTCCCCCGCATCAACCTGGCGAGCTACTGGGTCTTCGTCGCGGGGATCCTCGTGATCCTGGCGTCGCTCGTCCGGCCGATGGACACGGGCTGGACGTTCTACACCCCCTATTCCGCGAAGACGGCGGCCGACGTCACGCTCCTCTCCTTCGGGATCTTTCTCGTCGGGATGTCGTCGATACTCACGGGCCTGAACTTTCTCGTGACGATCCACAAGCTTCGGGCGCCCGGGATGACCTGGCACCGGTTCCCCCTGTTCATCTGGGGGATGTACGCCACGAGCATCATCCAGGTGGTGGCCACGCCGGTGGTAGGGATCACCTTCCTGCTTCTCGCGATGGAACGGCTCTTCGGGGTCGGATTCTTCGATCCGGCCAAGGGAGGGGACCCGGTTCTGTTCCAGCACTTCTTCTGGTTCTACTCCCATCCCGTGGTCTACGTCATGATCCTGCCCGCCATGGGGATCATCTCGGAGGTGATCCCGGTCTTCTCGCGGAAGCCCATTTTCGGCTACAGGGCGATCGCCTACTCTTCCCTGGCCATCGCCTTCATCGGCTTCCTCGTGTGGGGCCATCACATGTTCGTCTCGGGCATGTCGAAGACGGCCAACATCATCTTCTCCTTCCTGACATTCTTCGTGGCCGTCCCGACGGCGATCAAGGTCTTCAACTGGATCGCCACGATGTACAAGGGGTCGATCACCTTCGAGTCGCCGATGCTGTACGCCCTGACCTTCATCTTCCTGTTCACGTTCGGGGGGCTCACCGGGATGTTCCTGGGGGCCCTGGCGACCAACGTCCACGCCCACGACACCTATTTCGTCGTGGCCCACTTCCACTACACGATGATGGGCGGGACGATGATGGGCCTGCTTGCGGGGCTGCATTACTGGTGGCCCAAGATGACCGGGAGGATGCTCAGCGAGAAGCTTGCCCGGGCGGGCTGGCTCCTCACGTTCATCGGCTTCAACGTCACCTTCCTCACCCAGTTCTTCCTGGGCTATGGAGGGATGCCGCGGCGGTGGGCCGAGTACCCGGCTCAATTCCAGCCCCTTAACATCGTCTCCACCGCGGGGTCGTGGATCCTGGCGGCCGGGATCCTCATCATGTTCGTCAATTTCATTCGAGGTCTGTACACGGGGGAGCCCGCCCCGGCGAGCCCCTGGAAGGGGCTGACGCTGGAGTGGCAGGTGCCTTCGCCTCCCCCCACGGAGAATTTCGAGGAGATCCCCCACATAACGAACTGGCCGTACGGTTACACGAAGAGGAAGACAGATGGGTACGAGTGAGCCGAAGGCGGTCTCCGGAGCGAACCCGGGAGAGCATGCCGCCCACGCGAGCCCGGCCGTCACTTACGAAGCGGCCAAGCTGGGGATATGGACCTTTATCGCCACCGAGGTGCTCCTCTTCGGGGGGCTGTTCACGACCTACATCGTCTTCCGGACCAAGTTTCCGCACATGTTCCACGCGGACTACGTCCACCTCAACCGGGTCCTCGGAGCGGTGAACACCGTCGTGCTCATCTGCAGCAGCCTTACGGTGGCCCTGGGGATCGCAGCCATCCGGAAAGGGAAGCAGGGGATGCTGCGGCTGTGCCTCGTGCTCACGATCCTCCTTGCGGCCGGCTTCCTCGTGATCAAGTACTTCGAGTGGACGGAGAAGTTCGCCCACGGCTTGTATCCTGGCACCGACGTGTTCTTCTCCCTCTACTTCATGATGACGGGGCTGCACGGCCTGCACGTCCTGGCCGGGATGCTGGTCCTCGGGGCGGTCCTCGTCCTTGCGGGGCAGGGGCGGTTCTCGGAGAGTTACCATACCCCCGTGGAGATTTCGGGTTTATACTGGCATTTCGTCGACCTGGTCTGGATCTACCTTTTCCCGCTTTTTTACCTGATCGGGTAGGAGAGCGATGACGAAAGAGCACGGGACAGGGTACGGGATCTACGTGATCGTCTGGATCGCCCTGCTGGTCCTGACCGGGGCGACGGTGGCGGTTTCCTACGCGAACCTCGGGCTCATGAACGTGGCGGTGGCCCTGCTCATCGCCTCGGTGAAGGCGTCCCTCGTCGCCCTGTTCTTCATGCATCTCAAGTTCGAGAACAAGCTCGTGTGGACGTTCGCGCTGGTCCCCATCTTTTTCCTGCTGCTCGTCGTGGGGGGGACGCTTTCCGACACCTTGTTCCGATGAGAGTCCTGTCACGGTGGCGGGACTCGGGGAGGGAACCATGCTTGGCAGAGTGACGGTCGGCCTGTTCTTCCTGCTCCTGGTCTGGGGAAACCTCGTGGCGGGGTTGAAGGCGGGCCTCGCCTGCCCCGACTGGCCCCTCTGCCAGGGGAAGGTCCTTCCCCCGTTCAGGGTGGACATCTATATGGAGTTCCTCCATAGGGTGATCGCGGGCGTGGCGGCGGTCTCCCTCGCCGCCCTGTCGTGGCGGCGGTTCCGGGATTACCGGGGCGGGGCGAAGGCGGTGCCCGTCCTGGCCGTAGGGCTCCTGGCGGCGGAGATCGGGCTCGGCGGGGCGGTCGTCCTCCTTCGGCTGCCCGTCCAGCTCACCACCGTCCACTTCATGACGGGGATCGCGGTGTTTCTCCTGGCGGTCTACATGGCGACCTTCGACGGAGTCCGGACCCCTGCCGCCTTCTCGTTACGAGGCCCCGCCGCCCTGTTCCTCGGGGTGGGCGGGCTCGTGTTTCTGTTGGCGGCGCTGGGGGCCTACGTCCGGCACGCCGACGCGGGCCTGGCCTGCACGGACTGGCCGTCCTGCCTGGGGGGCATCATTCCGAAAGTCCTGACCCCCCGCGTACTGATCCATTTCTCCCACCGGGTGCTGGCCGCCTTGGTGTTTCTCACCATCGTGGCGCTCTACGCGGCCACCGTCCTCGACCCGCGGTTCAGGGAGAACAGGGGCCTTGGAACGGCCCTCCTTGTGCTCGCCCTGGTCCAGGTCGGCATCGGGGGACTCGTGGTTCTTACCCGGCTCTCTTTCCTCGCCACGGGACTGCACCTCGCCGTGGCGCTGGGGATGCTGAGCGTGATCTTCCACATGTGGGCCCGGGAAGCCAGGCGGCGCTCTCCGGATCTGCTTTGAAGCACCAGGAGTGCCGACGGCAAGAGGGCTCCTTCCTCCTCGCGGAGGAGCGGGAACATCCCCGGGTCGGCCGGTTCATCTCGGCCCTGGTCATCGTCCGGCCCGGGATCGCGGCGGGCGTGACGCTCGCGGGCTTGGCGGGGATGGTGCTGGCGGGCAGGAGCCTGCCGCCTGCCGAAAAGGGGCTCCTCTGCCTGGCGTGCATCCTCCTTGCGGCCTGCGGATCCGCCGTCATCAACGGCCTCCTGGACGAGGAAATGGACGGGCGCATGGTGCGGCTGTCCGCCAGGGTATCGGCCCTGAAATCGGTGGGGCGCAGAGGGGCGCTCGTCCTCTCCTTGTCCCTGATCCTTGTCGCGCTTGCCGCGTCCTGGCGCTTCCTCAACGGGATGGCCACGGTTTTTCTTCTGGCGGCGGTGGCGAGCTACACGGTCATCTACACGTTGTATTTCAAGCGGCGCTCTCCGTACGGCACCGTGCCGGGAGGGATCCCGGGGGCGCTCCCCGTCCTCATCGGGTATGCCGCCGTCGAGCCCCGTCTGGGCGCGGACGGCGTCCTTCTCTTCCTCCTGATGCTCCTCTGGCAGCCGCCCCACTTCTGGGCGCTGGCCCTGAAATACCAGGAGGATTACCGGTCCGCCGGCGTCCCCGTCCTGCCCGTGGCGCTCGGAGAGCCGTACACGAAGATCCTCATCTTCATTTACGCGGCGGCGCTCCTGCCGTTGTCGCTCGGCCTGTGGTGGATAGGGGTCTGCACCGGGGGGTACGCCGCCGCCGCGGTCGTTCTCGGCGTATTTTTCTTGTGCTCCTGCCTGCGCAACATCGTTTTCGTCAAAAGGTTCGGCAGGGCGTTCGGCGCCTCCATCCTGTACATCACGGGGCTTTTGGTCGCGATCATCCTCGACGTCTCGGCTCGCGGCGTCTTTTGACTTTCCTCATTTCTTGTGGTGTTCCCGCCACTTCGCGACGAGCTCCCGGCGCTGTTCGGGCGTCAGGACTTCGGAGCCCTTCACCACCGCGTCCATGATCCGGGCGGATACGCGGTCGACCAGATCGTTGGCGGCGGCCCGAACCTGCGCCACTTCTCCGGGGTCCACCTTGTCGGCCTCGAGGGCCTTCACGAACCGGTCCCTGATGGCGCGCCGCTCGCCCTGTAATTTGGCCAGGTCGGGCGCCAGCCCGTCGAGGATGGCGTCGATCCGCGCCCTTTGCTCGCCGGTCGCATTCACCTTGTCGAGGGCCCGCGTCGCCCCCCTTCCCAACCTCTCCCGGATCTCGTCCTGCGAGAGCTCGCGGTGGTGCCTGTAACGCGCATGGTGGTCCTTGGCGTGCCTTGCGCACCCGGCGAGAAAGCCTGAAACGAGCAGCATGGATGCGAAGACGGCGACTCCGCGGAAAAGCCGTCTGCGCCGGCCGATGGGCCGCTCCGCGCTCCAATCGTCGATATCGTACATGGCGCACCTCCCTTTATAATCATTTGATCCGCGCGGCAAGGCGAATGGTTCATCCGCGGGAAGACAGGGGAGGACCGGACAGGACCGGTTTGTCCGGAGGCGTCGCGCTGCGGTATCATAGGCAATCAACCCGGGCAGGGAGAGGTCGCAGGCATGAGTCTTCTGGTCGTCGGCTCGATGGCGTTCGACAGCATCAAGTCCCCCTTCGGGGCAGTGGAAAGGGTGGTCGGCGGCTCCGCCACCTACTTCTCCCTGGCGGCGAGCTACCTGACGCCGGTCCGGCTGGTCTCGGTGGTCGGAAAGGATTTCCCGCGGGAAGTCATCGACATGCTCGCCTCCCGCTCCATCGACACAAAAGGCTTGAAAATCGCCGGCGGGGAGACGTTCCGCTGGAAAGGGTACTACGAATACGACCTGAACACCGCCCATACGGTCAAGACCGAGCTCAACGTCTTCCGGGACTTCGCACCCGTCCTCCCCAAGGAGTACCGGAACAGCCCGTACGTCTTTCTGGGCAACATCGACCCCCGCCTGCAGATGGACATCCTCTCCCAGGTGCGCGGGCCCCGGCTGGTCGCCCTGGACACGATGAACTACTGGATCGAGAACAGCCCGGCGCCCCTGCGTGAAGCGATCGGCAAGGTGGACATCGTGATCTTCAACGAGAGCGAGATCCGGGAGATATCCGGCGAATACAACCTTGTCAAGGCGGCGAGGACGGTCAGGGGCTGGGGGCCCAGCCGGATCGTGATCAAGCGCGGGGAATACGGGGTCCTGCACCTCTCCGACGGGACGATGTTCGCGGCGCCGGGATACCCTCTCGAAACGATCTTCGACCCGACCGGCGCGGGGGACAGCTTCGCCGGCGGGTTCATGGGGTACCTTGCCTCCCGCGGCACCGCCGATCCCACGGACATGGACTACCGGCTGGCGACCATGTACGGCAGCGCGATCGCCTCCTACACCGTCGAGGCGTTCAGCACCGAGCGGCTCCAGAATCTCTCGACCGAGGACATCGCGGAGCGGGTGGATGCCTTCCGTGCGCTCACCGAATTCCGGGTGTGAGTTTCCCGGCGCCGCACCGGCCCGGGATTACAATTTTGAAGTCATTGCTGCAATTCTGGCTTACCGCCGTTTTTGCCCCGGTGGTATCGCATGTAAGAACTGGCGTTACGGGTTGAAACTCGCCGGCACGAAACTTGTTTGAAAAATTGACATCACATAGCCGCAAGGCTGGCAGGCATTCCCGGGGCCCCCTCCCTCCGGGCTGCTGCGACGGTCCCGCGCCCCTCCACGCGGGGCCGTCTTTTTTTCCCGGGCCGCTTAAGCGACGGCCCGGGACGGACCGGTGCGGCGAGGGCAGGGGAGCGCAGGAGCGGCCTTTGCTTGACCGGTCCTCCGAGCGGGGAATAGAATTTTGGTACGAGGAAAGTCCGGCGTTTGCCGACACCCCGCCGTTCACCGGTTTTGTTTTGAGTTAGGAGACGATCATGGCTAAGCTTTCCGCCGCAGCCGGGCTGGCATGGCAGATTGCCGCAGCCGAAGCGGCGACCGCCCATCATCCCTTCATCGAACGGGAGCATCTCCTGATCGGGATCTGCAGCCTGAATAAATCGATCGGGTTCCTCCGGTACACCAAGGTCGAGTCCTTCCCCGTCGACGACATCCGGGCCGAGGCCAGGGGTCTGGAGGCGACCCTGGCCACGATTGGGATCTCCGTCATATCCTTGCGCCGCGGCGTGCGGTCGAGGCTTCGGCCTGGGCACATCCAGCATGCCGAGCACGCGGTGCATCGCAGCGAGGCATGCAGGGGGATCTTCCGCAGGGCGAACGAGCTGGCCGAACGGTCGGGATCGGTGGAGACCGGGGCGCATCACCTGCTCGAGGCGATGCTCGAGGATCCGGGGCCGGTGATCTCCGCCGTGCTCATCGGGGCGGGGGTCGCTCCCGAAGCGCTTCGCAGGGAAGTGATGTCGGAGAACGCCTCGGGCGGCAAGCAGAGGCCGGTCCGGGAGCGGGAGGAGGTCGGGACGGTCGCCACGTCGGAGGAGCCACGCGCATCGGAGACCCCCCTGCTGGACCGGTACGGCCGGGACATCAGCCGGGCGGCGCGCGAGGGACGGCTTTTGCCCTTCGTGGACTCGGAGCGGACGCGCAACACGCTGCGCCAGCTCCTCAAGGCGTTGCTGATGCCGACGAAGAACAACCCGGTGCTCATCGGCGAGGCGGGCGTCGGAAAGACGGCGATTGTCGAGGCGCTCGCGGAGCGGATTGCGATGGGCCGCGACCGGAGGGTGCTCGGCGGGAAGCGGCTGGTCGAGCTCTCGATGGCGGAGCTCGTGGCGGGGACCAAGTACCGGGGGGAATTCGAGGAGCGGCTGACCCGGCTGATCGACGAGGTCCGAGCCCATCCGGAGGTGATCCTGTTCATCGACGAGTTCCACACCGTGGTGGGGGCGGGCCGCGCCGAGGGGGCGCCGATGGACGCCGGCAACATCATGAAGCCGGCCCTCGCCAGGGGGGAGCTCCGGTGCATCGGCGCGACGACGATCACCGAGTTCCGGCGAAGCATCGAGAAGGATCCCGCCCTGGAGCGCCGCTTCCAGCCGATCCAGGTGGTCGAACCCGGGCGGGACGAGACGCTGGAGATCCTCATGGGCCTGCGGGCCCACCGGGAGTCCCACTTCTCGGTCACGATCGCCGACGAGGCGATCGAGGCCGCGGTGGACCTCTCGATCCGCTTCGACCCGACGCACTATCTCCCGGACAAGGCGATCGACCTGCTCGACCGGGCCTGCGCGGAGTGCCGCGTCCCTCTCCTGTCCATGGCGCTGGAGTCGGACCGGGAAGGCCCGATGGGGGTCGCCGTGGTCAAGCCGGAGATCGTCGCCCGCGTGGTCGCCGAGAAGATGGCCATCCCCCTCGAAGTCGTCCGGGGAGGGCTGGGCGGGCTCTCGGAGTCCCGGATCCGCGGGCTCGAGGAATACCTGAACCGTCAGATCATCGGGCAGGAGATGGCGATCTCCCGGGTCTGCCGCCGCCTGCTCGTGGCGCATGCGGGCCTGGGGGACCGGCGCCGGCCCCTGGGCGTGTTCCTCTTCCTCGGCCCCTCGGGGGTGGGAAAGACCGAGCTCGCCCGGCGCATGGCCGCCTATCTGTTCTCGGACGAGCGCGCCTTCATCCGGTTGGACATGACGGAATTCCGGGAGGACTCGACCGTCAGCCGCCTGGTAGGGGCCTCCCCGGGCTTCGTGGGATACGAGGAAGGGGGGCAGCTGACCGGCCGGCTCAGGACGACGCCTTATGCGGTCGTCCTCCTGGACGAAGTGGAGAAAGCCGCGCCGCGGGTGACCGACCTGTTCCTCCAGCTCTTCGACGAGGGGAAGATCACCGACGCGCAGGGGCGCACCGCCGACGCCCGGAACGCCATCTTCGTAATGACAGGGAACATCCGCATCGGGAAGGAGATGGGGTTCCTGGCCGGGGACCGTGCGGCGGCGGCCGCGGGCGCGCTGGAAGAGGCCCGCAGGCGGTTCCGCCCCGAGTTCCTGAACCGGATCGACGAGCAGATCGTCTTCAGGCCCCTCGGGCCGGAGGATGTCCGGAAAGTGCTCGACATACACCTGTTCGCCCTGGGGGAACAGCTATTCACTACGCACGGAGTGGCACTGAAGATCGAGCCGGAGGCAAGGGATTGGCTCGCGGAAACCGGGTACAGCCCGGAATACGGAATCAGGGAGCTCGGCAGGGTCATCGACCGGCACGTCCGGGGGCCCATCGGGATCATGAGCGCGGAAGGGGAGCTTTCCCGCCGGGCCGCATCGGGGCTGCCGGTGGTGCTCCGGAAGGAGGGAGGAGAAACGCGGGTCGAATAACCGCCCCAAACGGAACCAAGCACCGCCAAGGGGTATCATAAAAGAGGGACGTTCCCGCATCCAACCGTTAAGTCCACACGGGAGGAGGGAGATATGATGGCCCTTATGCGATTCAGCCCCGCCAGCAGAAAGAACGTCGACCGTGAGACCGATCCCTACATCCCGCGAAAGAGCGCTTCCGCGACAGGCGTCTGCCCGAAGTGCCACGCCATCTGCCGGAACAAGCGCTGGTTTCTGGATGAGAAGGAATACGCGGCACTGACCCGGAAGGAAGGGGCGGCCGTCCTGCGCCGGTGCCCAGCGTGCCGCAAGATCGCCGACGGCTTTCCGGCGGGTGTGGTCCTCCTTCGCGGAGGCTATCTCCGCGAGCACCGGGACGAGATCCTGAACCTCGTCCGGAACGAAGAGAAGCGCGCGATGGGGTTCAACCCCCTGGCGCGCATCATGCACCTCACCGAAAAGAACGGCGTGATGGAGATCGCCACTACCGACGAGAAACTCGCTCAGCGCATCGGACGCGAGGTCCGCAAGGCCTGCAGCGGCACCCTGGAATACAAATGGTCCGAGGACTCGAAGCTGTTGCGCGTGAACTGGGTGAGGGAGGCGTGAAGGCGGTATCGATCCGCAAGACGGGCCCCCCGGAATCCCTCGAAAGCGGCGAGGAGCCGATCCCGAAGGCGGAGGCCGGGGAGGTCCGGATCCGCGTCCACCGGGCGGGAGTCAATTTCGCCGACGTCCTGGCTCGCCAGGGGATCTACCCGGACGCGCCGAAGATGCCGTTCATCCCCGGCTACGAGGTCTCCGGCGTCGTCGACCTGGTGGGCTCTGGCGTCGAGTGGTTTCGAGGAGGGGAGCGCGTGGCCGCGTTCACGCGGTTCGGGGGGTACGCGGAGTGGGCGGTGGCGAAGGCCCCTTTCGTGGTCCCCCTCCCGGATGGAATCGATGTCTCGGTGGGAGCGGCGGTCCCGGTAAACTTCGTGACGGCCTACTATTGCCTCTTCCACACGGGGACGCTGTTTCCCGGGGACCGGGTGCTCGTTCACGCGGCGGCGGGAGGCGTGGGGATCGCGGCGGTCCAAATGGCGAAGGGGGCCGGGGCAGTCGTTTTCGGGACCGCCGGATCGGCGGAGAAGGTCGCATTCCTCAAGACGTTCGGAGTCGATTACCCGGTCGATTACCACACCGAGGACTTCGTCGAAGCGGTGAGGAAGGTTACGAACGGCGAGGGGGTGGACGTCGTCCTCGACTCGATCGGTGGGCAGATGCTTGCGCGGGACCTGCGTGTGCTGCGGCCCGGGGGGAGGATCGTCTCCCTGGGCCTTGCGGCCGCCGCAGGGAAGAACAGGGCCCTCATGCTGCGGGAGCTGATGAGCGCCCCGCGCCTGCAGCCCGTCAAGCTCCTGGAGACCAGCCGGGGGTTCTTCGGGGTCAACATCCTGCGCGTCTTCGACCACCGCCCGGCGCTGGGATCGGTCCTCCTGCGGACCGTTTTCGACCTGGTGGCCGCGGGCAAGGCGCGGCCGGTGATCGCGAGCGAGATTCCGCTTTCACAGGCCGCGGAGGCGCACCGCCTCCTCCAGGAGCGCTCGACGATCGGAAAGGTGCTGCTGGTTGTACGAGATCAGTGATCTCCCCGCCGG
>JACRIV010000085.1 GCA_016220005.1 Deltaproteobacteria bacterium | reverse complement strand
GACGACGCTGCAGGATTCCCTTAATGGTACGGACTGCCGGTTTGCACCTCCTCCTCGGAGGGATACTCCGCTTCGCCACCCCCGGTCACGCGGGAGCAGCGGGAGCCTGCTACGTGGCTCTCTGGCGATTACCACGACCGGACTTGCACCGGTAAGTTGACAGCGCCTTCAAGGCGCACCAGCCTGTTGTTAGGCGCTTTTCTTTTTCAACTCCTCTCTCAAAACCCTCCGTATCGTATCTTCTATCGGTTCGATCTTATGCTCCATATAGTCTCTCAGAGCATTGTTTATCATCGTCTGATAGTTTCCACCGCCCACCGCTTCCACGTGACCGCGGAACCAAGCCAATATGTCGTCGTCCAGTCGAATCGTGATCCGCGTCTTCCCCGGTGGGGTGGGTACCACAGCCCCTCGCTTCCCTTTCGAAAAATCATACTCTTTCCTCATGGGTCACCTCTCGTATCGCGCCCGCTCAGTGGGGGTCGCCTCTCTTGCTGAAATCAGCCGGATTTGGTCTCCACGGTAGGCATATACGACGACAAGGACCCGCCCCAGCGCATCGCTGCCTATGGTCACGAAGCGTTGCTCTGCATGCCTTGGATCTTCAATGGTGATGGCAAGATCGTCGGAAAGAACCATGACCGCGTCCGCAAACGAGACCCCGTGCTTTCGAACATTTGCTTTCGCTTTTTTGGGATCCCATTCAATCTCCATCGGAGTCATTATATGCACATGCGTGCATACGGTCAATGGTTATGTTCCATGGAGGTGAAAACGCGCCTAACGTTCCGCTTCAGCTGCGGGCGCTCATGACTCACCGATGGCGAGCCGTCAGCTTCAGCCGGTTGTTAGCTGCCGCTTTATTCAACTTGCTTTAGGATGAATCTTTACTTCTTGTTCCAGCCGCCCTCCCAATTCTTCATTTGTTACATCCAAGTCGTAATCCGTCTGCAGCCCCAACCAAAACTGGGGAGACGTTCCAAAATACCTCGCCAGTCGAAGTGCCGTCTCTGCAGTAATGCGCCGCTTTCCCAAGACGATTTCGTTGATTCGACGTGGAGGAACGCCGATGTTCAGGGCCAGGCGGTTCTGGCTCAACTCCATAGGCTTCAAGAACTCCTCGAGAAGGACTTCTCCAGGATGGACGGGATGCAGTTTCTTTTTCATGATTGTTCCATTTCCTTTCAATGATAATCGGTGATCTCTACATCGTATGCGTTGCCCTCGCGCCACATAAAGCAGATTCGCCATTGCTCGTTGATTCGAATGCTATGTTGGCCTGCCCGATCCCTGGAAAGCTTCTCCAGTCGATTTGCCGGCGGGACACGAAGATCGTTGAGGTTCGTGGCGTTGTTCAGCATCCGCAGTTTCCGCAATGCCACCTGCTGAATATCAGTGGGAAGTTTCCGGGAGCCCTCCCGTGAAAACACCTTCTTCGTTTCCTGGTCTCTAAATGATTTGATCACGCCGACATCGTATAACGCGATGCGTTAAACGTCAAGCGTCATGGCAAGAGATGTCCGTTAGGTAAAGCGTGCAGCTAACTAAAATTGGACTGCGGTGAAGCCGGGTTTATACAGATGGTTCGGAGGGTTTGGAGCCATCTATTATTGTTAGTAGAATTTCCTGAAGATTCGAATTCTGCAAGAGTACGTGGGTTTGGGGAGTGGGGTTGAGGGGACATGGCGGTGATAGGCAGTGGGGAAGTCGGGTATGGCGGGGGGTGATAGCGGCGAAGGGCTTTAACGCAGCACGTCCATTGGGCTGCGGACACAGAGGTGGCCCCGGTTGAGGACGTGGGTGTAGATCATCGTGGTGCTGACGTCCCGGTGACCCAACAACTCCTGGATTGTGCGGATGTCGTATCCGTCCTCGAGGAGGTGGGTCGCGAAGGAGTGGCGGAAGGTGTGGCAGGTGGCGTGTTTCTTGACGTCGGCCAAAGTTGCCGCTTCCCTCACGGCACGCTGAACGATGGTTTCGTCGAGGTGGTGGCGATGCCGGAGCCCGGTTTCGGAATCCTCGTACTGCCGGTGCGCCGGAAAACCCCATTGCCATCCCCAAGCGCGGTCTGCATTCGGGTACTTTCGGCCAAGCGCTTTCGCCAGTCTAACGTAGCCGCCGCCCTCCTTCCAATCCTTTTCGAATTGTACACGGACATCCTCGATGTGCAGCCGGAGCCGGGGTTCGACCGCGGCGGGAAGTACGGTGATCTGGCGGTAGCCGAAGTCGATGTCCTTGACCCGCAGGGTAAGGCATTCGAGGAGGCGGAGACCGGCGCCGTACATCAGCGTGGCGGCCGGGAGACAACTGCGCGGCAACCGGTTCGGAGGGACCGGGAAATCGTCCGCACGCCATATTCGGCCGGAGTTTTTCCTTGACAGGGCGGCACTCTTCCCATATGCTACTCATTCGATAGGGTTTATATAGACATGGCCCGCCATTGTGTGGGATTTTTTTGCGATACAAACCCTACAAAAAACATATTCTTTGTGTAGGCGGTATGAGACGGGCGGTCGTTGTACTCTTGGCGCTGATGCTCCTCAAGACCACTACGAACGCGGAAACGATACGGTTGCCGATCGGGAAGGACTTCGACATCTCCACATCGTTCGCCGGTTTCTTGTGAGAAGCCGATGACCGTCAAAGGACCCTACTTCCCGATCTTCTTCGATCTGCGCGGCGCGAAGGTCCTCGTCGTGGGCGCGGGCATGGTGGCGGCCCGCAAGGTCGCGGCGCTCCTCGCCCACGGGGCGGACGTGACCGTCGTCGCCAAAGAATTTTCCGCCCCGGTGCGGCGCCTCGTCGAAGCGGGCAGCGTGCGGGGGATCGAAGGTCCCTTCCGGCCCGCCCACCTCGCGGGGATGCGGCTCGCCTTCGCCGCGACCTCCGACCCGCAAGCGAACCGTCTGGTGTCCCGCGAGGCCCTGCGACGCAACATTCCCGTCAACGTCTCGGACTCGCCGCGGGACTGCTCCTTCATCCTCCCGGCGGTGGCGTCCGGCGGGGAGTTCACTCTCGCCGTCTCGACGGGCGGGAAGCACCCCGGCGCGGCGCGTGCGATCCGGGAGTTCCTGGAGGAGCATCGGGCGGAGATCTCGGTGCGCCTCGAGCGGGGGCGCCGGCGGAAGGCGATCCGGGCGGCGTCCGGGAAGGTGTACATCGTCGGCGCGGGGCCGGGCGACCCGGACCTTCTGACCGTCCGGGCGCTGGGGCTCTTGCGTAGCGCGGACATCGTCCTCCACGACTACCTCGTGCCCGAAGAGATCCTCTCCCTGTCCGCGCCCGGGGCGAAGAAAGTCTGCTTCGCCCGTAGAGGGAAGACGGCAGGTCACGGCTCCGCGCTCAAGCAGAACGCCATCCACGAGGCGATGGCGCGCCTGGCGCGGGAGGGGAAGTCGGTGGTCCGCCTGAAGTCCGGCGATCCGCTCGTCTTCGGGCGCGGAGGGGAGGAAGCGGAATACCTCGAACGGGCCGGCGTCCCCTTCGAGATCGTCCCCGGGATCACGGCGGCGGTGGGATGCGCCGCGGCGGCGGGGATCCCGCTCACGCAGAGGCGGCTCTCCTCCTCGGTGACCCTCCTTGCGGGACACGAGGCGGACGACAAAGAGGACTCGGGGATCGACTGGCGTCGGCTTCCGACGGACGGGACGCTCGCCGTATACATGGGCGTGGCGCGGGCGGAAGGAGTGGCGCGGGACCTGATGGAAAAAGGGGGATTCCCCCCCGGCACCCCGGCGGCCGTCGTGGAGAACGGGACGAGAAAGGGCCAGCGGGTCGTCCGCGGCCGGCTCGCCGATCTCCCGCGCCTGGTGGAGGAGTCGGGGATCCGCTCCCCCGCCCTGCTGTTCGTCGGAAAGAGCGCCGCCCTGGCGTTTGCCGGCCGGCGGGAACGGGAAAAACCACAGGAGCGTTACGATGGATCTGTCGCGCAGGGTATTTGACGACGTCTCGCAGTTGATCGGTTCCCGGGAAAACCCCACCCCTCTTGTCCGGCTGCGGCGCGTGGCGCCCGCGGGAGGCGGGGAGATCTTCGCCAAGCTGGAGTGGATGAACCCATTCGGCTCGATCAAGGACCGCACCGCCTGGTACCTGATCGAGGGGCTGCTTCGCGAAGGGAAGCTCGCGGGGAAGAAGATCGTCGAGCCGACCTCGGGCAACACGGGGATCGCCCTGGCGGCCCTTTCCAACCTCGCCGGCGTCCCCTGCACCATCACGATCCCCTCGGGGGCGCCCGGGGAGAAGATCGCCCTCCTCCGCCTGCTCGGTGCGGAGGTGTGGCCCACCCCCGACGACCTGTGCCCGATCGACCACCCCAAGGACGGCGCCATCGCCCTCGCGCGGACCTTCGTGACCTCCGAGGCGACGCGGGACCAATACGTCATGCCGAACCAGTACGAGAACCCGGACAACGTGCGGGCGCACTACGAGACGACCGGCCCGGAGATCTGGGAGCAGACGCGAGGGAAGGTGACTCACTTCTTCGCGGGGTACGGCACCTGCGGGACGATCACCGGCGTGGCGAAGTTCCTCAAGGAGAAGAACCCGAACGTCCGTGTGATCGCCATCGAGCCGGAAAAGGGGCACAAGATCTCCGGCCTCAAGAACTTCCAGGAGAGCAAGAAGCCGGGGATCCTGGACGAGTCGCTCATCGACAAGACGGTGCGGGTCCCCGACGCTCCCGCCTACGAGACCATGATCCGCCTGGCCCGCGAGGAGAGCCTGCTCGTGGGCCCCTCCACCGGCGCCGTCGTGTGGGCCGCGCTGCAGGAGGATCTCCCGCCGGACGCGGTCGCCGTCTGCATTTCCCCGGACAACGCCTTCAAGTACGCCTCCTTCTTCGCGGAGTACGTGGCGAATGACGGAGTGCCGCAGGTGAACGTGACCGTATGAACGAAGCCGATTACAAGGAGCTGAAAAAAGGCGGGATGATGCGCCAGAAGGAGGCGGGGCTCTTCTCCGTCCGCCTCCACGTCGTCGGAGGGCATCTCACGACGGCCCAGTTGCGCGCCATCCAGGAGGCGGCCGACCGGTACGGGCGGGGGGCGGTGCACTTGACCGCCCGGCAAGGGGTGGAGATCCCGTTCGTCCCGACCGATTCGCTGGCCGCCCTGAAGGAGTTCCTTCTGCCCTCCGGCGTCGGCGTGGGGGTTTGCGGCCCCACGGTCCGCACGGTGACCGCCTGCCAAGGTTGCCGGGTCTGCCCCAGCGGCGTGATCGATTCGCCGGAGCTGGCGGAG
Source organism: Deltaproteobacteria bacterium (assembly GCA_016220005.1). Lineage (GTDB taxonomy): Bacteria > Desulfobacterota > Deferrimicrobia > Deferrimicrobiales > Deferrimicrobiaceae > JACRIV01. Next base: position 5,580 of record JACRIV010000085.1, on the reverse strand, counting down.
GCGGTCGATCGGGCGTTCTACGGCAAGCCGGTCCCGCACAAGTTCAAGGTGGGGATCTCGGGGTGCGCGAACAACTGCATCAAGGCGGAGGAGAACGACATCGGGATCAAGGGGTGGACCGAGCCGCGCTGGGCCGAGAGTGCGTGCACCTACTGCGGGGTCTGCGAGGCGGTCTGCCCCACGAAGGTCGTCCACGTTTCGGAGGGAGACTGCAAGATCTCCGTGGATCTTTCCGGCTGCATCGGGTGCGGGGACTGCATCGAGTCGTGCCCGACCGGTTCGATGGCAGAAGGAAGCCGGGGATACCGACTCTTCGCCGGGGGGAAGTTCGGCAGGGTCCCGTTCCTGGGGAAGAAGATCCTCGGGGTCCTGCGCACCGGGGAGGAGGCGATCGCCGCGATCGAGGCGGCGGTCGAGTTCTTCCGCGCCCACGGAAAATCCCGGGAGCGGTTCGGCGACACGCTCCAGCGGACCGGGTTCCCCGCTCTGGAGACCTACATCCGCGAAAGGCTGGGACAGAAGGTATGATCCCCTTCCTCGACATCACGAAGGACGTGTGCCCCATGACGTTCGTCAAGGTCAAGATGGGGCTCACGAAGATCGCCCCCTCGGAAAAGATGAACGTTTTATTAAAGGAAGAGGCGCTGAAGAACGTGATCTCCTCCCTGAAGACGGAGGGCCACAAGGTCACCCGGGTCGAACGGAAGGACGACGCGTTCCTGCTGGAGGTGGAGCGGAGCGAGAATCCAACCGGCAGAGATGGATAATGGATGGGCGGGGACACTCCTCAACCTGAGACTTGAGATAGGAATGTCCCCGGTGATAGATATTATAGATAATGGTTTTTCGGAGGGAAAATGAGGCTGTCGAAGAAAGCGGAATACGCCCTGCGCGCGCTTATTTATGCCTCGCGCTTCCCCGAGGGAACCACCTTCCAGATCAAGGATTTGGCCGAAAGGAATGGGATTCCCAAGAAGTTCCTCGAGCTGATCCTGCTTGAGCTGAAGAACGCGGGGATCCTCAGGAGCCGGCGGGGCGTGGGGGGCGGATACCTCCTGGCCCGCCGGCCCGAGACGATCCGGTCCTCGGAGGTCATCCGGGTGATCGAGGGCCCCGTGTTGCCGGAAGTGGGGCCCCATGGAAGGGAGGACAGGGAAGAGGCGGAGCGCTCTCCCGCGGTGGCGCGCCTTGTAGCGGAAACGACCAGGGCGATCGAGGGGGTCCTCGACCGGTGGACGCTCGCGGAGCTGGCGCGGGAGGAGCAGGAAGCGACGGAGCGGAAACAACGCCACGTCATGTACTTCATCTGAGAAAGATCTTATTTCGAACCAAGGGGGGGATGGGGGGTGAAGCGGAAAAAATCGATCGATACCCTTGCCGCGCAGGCGGGGGTGGGGGCGGACAAGGCGTTCGGCGCGGTGAGCGTCCCGATCTACACGACGGCCATCTATCGATACGTAGCGTTCGGGAAACATCGCGGGTTCGATTACTCCCGCTCGGAGAACCCGACGCGCCAGGCTGCGGAGAAGGCGCTCGCGGAGCTCGAGGGGGGCTCGCGGGCCGTGGCGTTCTCCTCGGGGATGGCGGCGATCTCGGCGGCCATGACGCTCTTCCGGGCGGGCGACCACATCCTGTGCTCGGACGACCTCTACGGCGGGAGCTACCGGTTCTTCGAGAAAGTGCTCCGCCCCTACGGCCTCTCCTTCGATTACGTCGACATGGCCGACCCGCGTGCGGTCGCCAGGAAGATCGGGAAGAAGACAAAGGCCGTCTTCATCGAGACCCCCACCAATCCCCTGATGAAGATCGCGGACATCCGCGGCGTCTCCCGGATCGCGAAGGACCGGGGGGTCCTCTCGATCGTGGACAACACCTTCATGTCGCCGGTCCTGCAGCAGCCGCTCGCGTTGGGAACCGATATCGTGGTCCACAGCGCCACGAAGTTCCTCGGCGGGCACAACGACCTGATCGGCGGCGCGGTGATCGTCACGGACCCGGACCTGGGCGAGAAGATGCACTTCGCCCAGAAGGCGGTGGGCGCGGTCCTGTCCCCCTTCGATTCCTGGCTCCTCCTGCGGGGGATCAAGACGCTTTCCGTGCGCGTGGCCCGGGCCCAGCAGAACGCGGAAGCGGTGGCGGCGTTCCTCGACGCGCACCCCTTCGTGAAGAAGGTGTTCTACCCCGGCCTTCCCGGGCACGCCCGGCGGGAGCTGCACTTTTCCCAGGCGTCGGGCCCCGGGGCGGTCATCTCGTTCGAGCTTGCGAAGGAGTCCGCCGTCCCGCGGTTTCTCGAGTCGCTTTCGACCGTCATCCTGGCGGAGAGCCTGGGGGGCGTGGAGACGCTCGTCACCCACCCCACCACGATGACGCACGCCGACATCCCCCTCGCGGAGCAGGCCGCCGTGGGGCTGACCCCTTCGCTCGTGCGCATGTCGGTGGGGATCGAGAACGCGGACGACCTGGTGTCGGACATCGCCCGGGCGCTGCGGAAGGCGGAGCGAGAATCCGACCGCAATAAACTGGCGACGGGGATTCGAGCTCCGAGGCAGCGCCGAGCGGGTAGCGAGGAAGAGCGCCCAAGGACGGGCGCGGAAGCTGCCGAGGCGGCCCGCGCAGCCCGGAAAGGAGGTCCGGGCGCGAGCGGGCGCGCCCGCTGACCTAGGCCGGGGAACTCTTCCCGGCGGGCAGGCAGACGTGGAAAGTGGTCCCCGTGTCCGGCCGGCTCTCCACGTCGATGGCGCCTTCGTGCCCCTGAACGATCCCGTAGACCACGGACAGCCCCATCCCCGTCCCCTTGCCGGGGTCCTTGGTCGTGAAGAAGGGCTCGAAGATCCGGTCCCGGATCGACGGCGGGATCCCCGTCCCCGTGTCCTTTACCGACAGGAGCACGCAGGGCCCCGGGACCGCGTTGCGCAGCGAGGCCGGCCGCTCGTCCTCCGCGTCCGCGTTACGGGTCCGGATCGTCAGGGTTCCGCCCGCGGGCATCGCGTCCCGCGCGTTGATGCACAGGTTGAGAAGGACCTGTTCGAGCTGGCCCGGGTCCCCGCTCACACTCCAGATGTCGGGAAAGAGGTCCTCTTCGATCGTGACGACCCGGTCGAAGGTCTGCCGGATGATCGACAGGACCGAGCGCACCACGTCGTTGATCCCCACCGCCTGGACGTTGCATTTCCCTTTCCTGGCAAAGCCAAGGAGCTGCCTCGTCAGCTCCGCCGCGCGCCGGGCCGACTTCTCGATCATCGTCAGCGACTTTCCGCCGGGGCCCTCCGGAGGGATCTGCATCTGGAGAAGGGAGGTAAATCCCAGGATCCCCGTCAGGAGGTTGTTGAACTCGTGGGCGATCCCCCCCGCCAGCGTTCCCACCGCCTCCATCTTCTGCGCGTGGATGAGCTGCCGGCGCAGCCTCTCCCTCTCCGCCTGCTGGGCCCGCTTCTCGGTGATGTCGAGGATGAGCTCGAGGCACTGGTCGAACGTCCCGTCCGGGCCTACCAGGGGGGTCGCGATGATCAGCAGGTCGCAGACCCTGCCGTTCGGAAGAGTGATCCCGGTCTTCTCCGCCCTGGCCTGCCTCCCCGTCGCGAATGCCTGTTCCACCGGGCACCCCGGGCAGACCGCCTGCCTCCCCACGAGAACCTGGTAGCAACATCCTCCCCGGTCGGGTTCCAGGATGCCAAGGCACGATGTCTTGATCGAGTTGTACCAGAGGATGCGGTACGACCGGTCCACCAGGACGAGTCCCGCCCCGATCGAGGAAACGACCTTGTCCAGCAGGTTGCGCTCCCGCCGGAGCGCCTCTTCCGCCTTCTTCCTGTCGGTGATGTCCCGGATGCTCCCCCGAAAACCGTAGGACCGGCCGAACTCGTCCCGCACCGGGATGAAGGACACGGCGCCCCACCGCATCTCTCCGTCCCGGCGGCGGATCCGGAACTCGATATTGTGCTTCTCCCTCCCCGCGATGGCATCGTAATATTGGGCCCGCATCATCGCGAAATCGTCGGGGTGGATGTAATCCTTGAGCCTCACCTTGCCCGTAAGCATGTCCTTGCGGGAAAACCCGCTGATCCGCTCGCACTCGCTGCTGATGTACTCGACGGCGCCGTCCTCGCGGACCCAGAACTGCCAGTCCGCCGTGAACTCGGCGGTGACGCGGAAGCGGAACTCAGGGTCGATGGGATCCTTTCCCAATGTCCCTCCGAACGCCCGTGCGCGATGGGTAGGTTTCAAAAAATGTAAGTTTACACTTCATACCGACCGTTCAGCTACCCAAATTATATCGGTCGATACGTTTTCCGACGGCTTCCGGAAGGGCTCGCTCAGCGCGGCGGTGCGTCCGGCTCGGCAGGGCCTTTTGACCCCGGCGGCGCATCGGCGGGCGGGACGGCCTGCTCTTCGCGGCCATCGAGAGGCGCCGGCTTTTTGCCTCCGGGGGATTCCGGAATCCCCGGCCCTTCCGCAGGGATCTCGACGGGGGGCTTCTCCTCCGGGGGCGGCTCGTCCAGCGTCTTTTCCACCTTGCGCGCAAGCCCCGCGATGTTGGGCGACTCGGCCAGCGCCGCCCGGTATTCGTCCTCGCCGATCATCCGGGCCGCGAACATCCGTTTCAGGATCCGGTCGGATCGGCGCACCACCCGGTCCAGCCTCCGGTAAGGGTTGTACACCTTGGGGCCGGGGAGCATCGCGGCGAGGAAGCTGCACTCGCGCACGGTCAGGGCGAAGGGGGGCTTCCCGAAATAATACTGGGAGGCATGCCCCACGCCGTACACCATGGGCCCGAGCTCGACCGCGTTCAGGTACAGCTCCAGGATGCGGGACTTGGGTAAGACGTCGTCGATCCGCCGTGCCAGGAAGTACTCCTTGATCTTCCGCGAGATCGTTTTTTCCCTCGAGAGGAAGACGTTCTTGGCCACCTGCTGGGTGATCGTGCTCCCTCCCCGGACGAACTTCCCTTTCTGGATGTCGGCCTTGATCGCCTCCTTGATCGCCTCGTAGTCGACCCCATCGTGGGAGAAGAAGTGGGCGTCCTCCGAAGCGACGACCGCCTTCTTCATGGCGGTGGGGACGGCCGAGATCGGGGTCCAGCCGCGGTTGCGCGGACCCAGGACGAAGGGATGGTCCTTCCGGTTCCAATCCTTCACCGTGATGACCATGGAGGTTCTCGGGTTTGCAAGCGGAGCCACGGGGGGAAGCCACAGGAGCGAGACGCCGATCCACGCCGCACAGGCCGCGATCAGCCCGGCCGCGGCAAGGACGATTTTCCGGAAGGGGCGCCTCATTGCCATCCGGTAATTATACACGGGAGACCGGGAATGGTAAGATCGGCACATGGACGCGATCGAGGCCCTGAAGCAGGCGGTCCGGGCACGGCCGGGCGACGCCGAAGGCTACTACAACCTCGGGGTGGCCTGCGGCAAAGCGGACCGCCACCAGGAAGCGATCGATGCGTTCCGGCAGGCGGTGCGGATCCGGCCCGATTACGCCGAGGGATACAACAACCTCGGGGCGGCGTACGGCAGGATCGGACGGCATCAGGAGGCCATCGATGCCTACCGGGAGGCGATCCGGATCCGGCCGGACCTCGCG
>JACRIV010000087.1 GCA_016220005.1 Deltaproteobacteria bacterium | reverse complement strand
GCGCTCGCCCTCACGATCGGCGTGGTCGTGGGGACGTACTCCTCCGTCTTCGTCGCCAGCCCGATCGTGGCGATCTGGCGGGGGGAGAAGATGGTCGAGGTCAAAAGATAAGGGGTGGCGGGGCGCACCCGACGAGAGTGGACGCTCCGGGCCCCGGACGCGTCGGCCGTGCGGGAGATCAGCGCGAAGACGGGGCTCTCTCTCACCACCGCGAAGATCCTGGTCAACCGAGGGATCGCGGATGACCGCGAGGCCGACCGCTTCCTTGCCGGCACCCTCCGGGACCTTTCCTCTCCCTTCCTGATGAGGGACCTCGAGAAGGCTTCCCGGCGCCTGGTCGAGGCCGGCGTCCGGAACGAGCCGGTGCTCATCTACGCCGACTACGACGCGGACGGCGCCACCGGCGCCGCCTGCCTGTGCCTCTTCCTGAGGGACGTCTTCCCCGGCCTTCCCGTCCGCATCCACCAGAACCACCGGGTCAATGATGGTTACGGCCTGCGGACCGAGCACCTCGCGGACGCGGCGGCCGACGGCGTCCGGTTGGTGGTGACGGTAGACGGCGGCATCTCCGACGGCCCCGCCATCCGGGAAGCGGGCGGCCTGGGGATGGATGTGATCGTGACCGACCATCACCTCCCGGGCCCCGAGCTTCCTCCCGCGTACGCCGTCCTCAATCCCAAGCGGAGGGATTGCGGGTTCCCGGAGAAGGAGCTCGCCGGGGTGGGGGTGGTGTTCATGTTGGTGTGCGGCGTCCGAAGGCAGCTGCGGGGCGCCGATCCGGACCGCGCCCAGGCTGAACCCAACCTTCGCCGGTACCTCGACCTTGTCGCATTGGGCACGGTGGCCGACATGGTTCCGCTCCGGGGAGACAACCGGCTCCTCGTGAAGGCGGGAATCGACGAGATCCGGACGCGCCCGCGGACAGGGGTTGCTGCCCTCCTCTCGGTATCGGGCGTTGCGCCGGAGACGGTGGACGAGGCCGACCTGGGCTTCCGGGTGGGGCCGCGGCTCAACGCGGCCGGCAGGGTGGGGGAGTCCCGGCGCAGTGCGGACCTCCTCGTAACGGCGGACCGGGCCTTGGCCCTTCGCCTGGCGGCGGAGCTCAACGCGGAGAACGGTCGAAGGCAAAGGGAGGAGGAACGGATCCTGCGCTCCGCGGAGGCGGCGCTCCATTCGGGTCCTCCGGCCGAAGCATTAAGCGCCATTGTCCTGGCCGACCCGGAATGGCACCTCGGGGTGCTCGGGATCGTGGCGTCCCGGCTCGCGGAGCGGTTCTACCGGCCCACCGTCCTGCTCCGCCTGGAAGGAGAGGAGGCAAGAGGGTCCTGCCGAAGCGTGGACGGTTTCCCCCTGGTCGACGCCCTCGATGAGCTGTCACACCTTCTGACACGTTATGGGGGCCACAGCCAGGCGGCGGGGCTGGCCCTTCCCGCGGAGAACCTCCCCGCCTTCCGGGAGGGCCTGAACCGGATCGCCGACGAGTATGCGTCGCCGCGAGGGTTCGTGCCGCGCATCCCGGTCGACGCGCAGGTTCGCCTCGCCGACATCTCCTCCGGCTTCATGGAGGAGCTGGAGCGGCTGCGACCGTTCGGAATGGGGAACGAGGAGCCGGTGCTGCTCGCCCGGAACCTGCGGATCACCCGGAGGGTCCCCTTCGGCGCCGCGGGACAGCACCTCAAGGCGGAGGTGTCGGGAGACGACCGGAGGTTCGAGCTTGTGGCATTCCATCGAACCGAGCTGCCGCAGGGGCCCGACGGGTGCGTGGACCTGCTGTTCACCCCCCAGAGGGTCGTCTTCCGCGGGAATCGGACGGTCCGCCTCCTGCTCCGGGACGCCCGCCCGCCTGCCTGCGACGGGCGGGACCAGGCCCTGCCGTAGCGTTGTGTCATGAACATGGTCACCTGTTGTGTGCGTGAGGCGTGCGTCGCACGGCCGGGGCGACACGGAAGGCGCTTGGCCTCCGGGGATCCGATGCGGCGCTGCGCGCCTCACGGGGTACCCCTCGCGGGGGACGCCTTGCCCATCCGTCCCTGGATGGGCGGCGGCTCCGTCGCTCCTCGTTCCGACATCCGTGTCTCCCGCTTCGTCGCTCAGGCCCCCGCAAGGGGCACCCCGTTTCGGCGTCTCGCACGGCATCGCAGTTCCCGGAGGCGTAGCGACTTCGGCATAGGATATGTGGCCGTATTTATGAAACGCAGCACTTAGGCCGCGGGAGACGGGATTCCGTTGTTCGGCTGGAAGAAGATCCGGGACAGGCTTTACGAGGCGCTCATCGCGGAGACGGACGCGAAGGCCCTGGCCGCCGGGTTCGCCGTCGGGGTCTTCTTCAGCTTCACGCCGCTCCTGTCCCTCCACACCGTCCTCGCCCTGCTGGTGGCAGTGATCTTCCGGTTCAGCAAGATCGCGGCGGCGGCGGGCGTCTGGGTGAACAACCCGTACACGATGCCGTTCGTCTTCTACGGTTGCTTCCGCCTCGGGGAGTGGCTGATGGGCGTGCGCGTCCGGCCGCCCCCGTTCGACCGTTGGACGCTTGCGACTTTCCTGCGGACCGCCAAGCCTTACGCGGCCCCGCTCTTCCTGGGAACCACGCTTGTCGGGCTCGTCGCCGCCGCAGCGGCCTATTTTATTGTCTATCGCATCGCCGTCAGGGTAAAATCTGCGCGGCACGAGGCGTAAAAAAAACGGCGATTTCAGGCGCCGCCCAAGGGAAAAGGAGGTTTTTCCGTGAAGCCTTTTTCGGTCAGTTTCGGCGGAATACCAGACAAATACTCCTCCTGGAAGAACTCGGCCTTCGCCGTCATCCCGTTTCCGATCGACCTGACGACCACCTACGTTGCGGGAACGCGGAACGGCCCCAAGGCGATCCTCGAGGCGTCCTCCCACATGGAGCTCTTCGACGAGGAGAACAAGATCGAGCCGTACCGCTCGGGGATCTTCACTTCGACCGAGATCCCCGTGATGACCGCCGGGCCGCTCGCCATGCTGAAAGAGGTGGAGCGTCGCGTCGCGTCGGTCGTCAAGGCGGGGAAGTTCCCCGTCCTCCTGGGCGGCGAGCACTCGGGCACCTGCGGCGCCGTGACGGCCCTCAAGAAGAAATACGGGGAGCTGACGGTGCTCCAGTTCGACGCCCATGCCGACCTGCGGGACGTCTACCTGGGGACCCCATGGAACCACGCCTGCGTGGGGCGCAGGATCGTGGACACCGGCGCGAAACTGCTCCAAGTCGGGATCCGCAGCATGTCGGAAGAGGAGGACCGGTTCCTCCGGAAGGCGGAGAACGTAAAGACCTTCTACGCCTCGGAGGTGAAGGACAACCTGGGCGACGTCACCAAGGGGATCGTGAGCGACCTCTCCGGGAACGTCTACATCACGATCGACCTGGACGCCTTCGACCCGGGCCTCATGCCCGCCGTGGGGACTCCCGAGCCGGGAGGCCTGAGCTGGTTCGAGGCGATCGACATCCTCCGGGACGTGATGCTGTCCCACTGCAACGTCGTCGGGTTCGACATCATGGAGCTGGCGCCGATCCCGGGTATGGTCGCCCCCGACTTCCTGGCCGCCAAGCTCTGCTACCGGATGATGGGATGGATCCTCGCCAAGCGAGAGGAAAAATAGGGTCGCCCCCCGCAAAGGAGAATCCGCCGATGTTCGTGCCTACGAAGGTCTTTTTCACCAAGGGAGTCGGGCGACACAGGGAGCAGCTCACCTCCTTCGAGCTGGCCCTCCGCGACGCCGGCATCGAGAAGTACAACCTGGTGCAGGTGTCCAGCATCTTCCCTCCGAAGTGTAAGATCATAAAGAAGGAGGAGGGGCTGAAGCTCTTGTCCCCCGGAGAGATCGTGTTCGTCGTGATGAGCCGGTGCCAGAGCGACGAGCCCAGGCGGCTGATCGCCGCCTCCGTCGGCTGCGCGCTCCCCTCCGAGCGCTCCGTTTACGGCTACCTGAGCGAGCACCACGCCTACGGGCAGACAGAGAAGGTGGCCGGGGATTACGCGGAGGACCTCGCCGCCGCGATGCTCGCCTCGACGCTCGGCATCGAATTCGACGAGGAGAAGAGCTGGGACGAGAAGAAGGAAGTGTGGAAGATCAGCGGCAAGATCTACCGGTCCTTCAACATCACGCAGTCTTCGATCGTGCGGGACGAGTACACGACGGTGATCGCCGCCGCCGTGCTCGTCATGTGATGAAATGCCGCTTTGCGTAAATAATTCAGGGTTTGCCTGGGCTGCGACGCCGGCGCCGTGGTAGCGGGAGAGAACGCCTGCGTGCTAGAATCCGCGAGATGGAGCCGCGAGACCTCGATGGGGTGATGGCCATCGAGAAGATCTCGTTTCCCACCCCCTGGTCCCGAAAGCTCTTCGCGGAAGAGCTCGGCCGGGAATTCTCGGACGCTCTCGTCGCGGTCCCCGCGCAGGAAGGGGCCATCCTGGGGTACGCGATCTGCTGGACCGTCGCGGACGAGTCCCACCTCCTCAACATCGCCGTTCATCCCGACGCGCGCGGCCGAGCGGTGGGAGGCGAGCTCGTGCGGGAGTGCATCCGCAGGGGGGCGCGGGCCGGGGCCCGCCGGATCCACCTGGAGGTGCGAGCGGGGAACGAACCCGCCTTGCGGTTGTACCGGCGGGAAGGGTTCTCCTTCGTGGGGATACGGAAAGGGTACTACACGGACACGGGGGAGGACGCCATCCTCCTTTCCAGGGAGATCTCGAAGTCGGATGCCGTTTAGCCGGATGCAATTCGTGGCGGGGAAGATCGTGCGGAACGAGGGGCACGGGGAGATCTTCTATCGCCTGGAGGTCGCGATACCCGAACCGGTGGAGTTCACGCCGGGCCAGTTCGCCATGGTGTCGGGATGGCCGGGAAACGACCCGCTCCTTCCGCGGCCGCTGGCGATCTTCCGCGCGGGGGCCGCGCCCAAGGGCAAGGGCACGGCCGAGTTCGTTTATAAGGTGGTGGGGCGGGGCACCGCCCTGCTTTCCGGGATGCATCCCGGAGAACGGCTCTCCCTTACTTTGCCGCTGGGCCGGGGGTTCGACCTGGGAAGGGACGGGCGGCTCTACTGGCTCGTGGGCGGAGGGGTCGGCTTCTCCTCCGTGTTTCCCGCCGCCGCCGCCTTGGCGGGGCGGCGGACCGAGTTCGAGATGTTCCTGGGGAGCCGGACCCGGGAGCACCTCCCCCCGAAGGAGTGGACGCCCGGCGGCTCCGCACCCGGCCGCGTCCACCTGTGCACCGAGGACGGGACGGCCGGCTATTTCGGGCGGGTCACCGAAGTCGTGAAGGAGCGGCTTGCGGGCCTCTCCGCGGCCGACGTCTCACGGCTGATGATCCTGTCCTGCGGGCCCAGGGAAATGCTCAAGGAGATCGCCTTCGCAGCAGCGGAGCGGGGCGCGGAAATGCAGGCTGCGCTGGAAAACCACATGGCGTGCGGGTTCGGGGTCTGCTGGGGCTGCGTCGTGGCGCTGCGTGACGGGGAGAAGGTCGCCTACCGGCGGGTTTGCAAGGAGGGGCCGGTCTTCGACGCGCGGGAGGTCGTATGGTGAAGCCGGACCTCTCGGTCTCTCTCGGGAGCCTGCGCCTCAAGAACCCCGTGATGAGCGCGTCCGGTACCTTCGGGTACGGGCTCGAATTTGCCCCCTTTTATGACATCTCGCGGCTGGGGGCCGTCGTGGTCAAGGGCCTGTCCCTCGCGCCGACCCCCGGGAACCCTCCGGGGCGCATCGTCGAGACGGCGTCGGGGATGCTCAACGCCATCGGCCTGCAGAACATCGGGGTGGAGCGGTTCATGGCGGACGTCGCCCCGCAGCTCGAGGGCGCTGGAGCGGTCTTCGCCGCAAACATCTACGGCCGGACGGCGGAGGAGTACGAAGCCGTGGCCGAAAGGCTTTCGGGGCTTTCCTCCCTGGCGGCGATCGAGGTGAATGCCTCGTGCCCCAACGTCAAGGAGGGGGGGATGGCGTTCGGCGCCGCCCCCGAGGGGATCCAGCGGCTCACCGAAAGGGTGCGGAAGGCGACGGACAAGCCCGTCTGGGTGAAGCTCAGCCCCAACGTGTCCGACATCGCCTCCGTGGCGGCGGCTGCGGAGGCGTCCGGGGCGGACGCCGTCTCCCTCATCAACACGATCGTCGGCATGGCGGTGGACCACAGGACCCGCCGTCCGAAGCTCTCCAACACGACGGGGGGGCTGTCGGGGCCCGCGATCAAGCCGGTCGCCCTCCGGATGGTCTGGGAGGTGTGCCGCCGCGTGAAGATCCCCGTCATCGGGATCGGTGGGATCCAGACGGCCGCGGACGCGCTGGAGTTCCTCCTCGTCGGGGCCGCCGCGGTGCAGGTGGGAACGGCCAATTTCCGGAACCCCCGGGCGTGCGTGGAGATCCTCGAGGGGATCGAGGCGTTCCTGCGGGAGGAGCGTCTCTCCGGGATCGCCGAATACCGGGGAGGGCTCCTTTTATGAGAAATGCCTTGTGGGTGTTTTCCCATTCTTTGTATAATGGTCTGGCGGGGAACTGGGAAAGTGGGCCGTCGCCCACTTTTTTTTTCGACGTATTCGTATAATGAAGGCGGACATCGAAAAGATCGGGGCCCTGATCGCCCGGGTGGCGCAGGAAGAGATGGTCGAGGTTTTCGACTTCGACCTCGTGCGGGAGGGCCCGCGCACGGTGATCCGCATCTTCCTCGACCGCGAGGGCGGCATCCGGCTCGGCGAGTGCGAGTCGTTCAGCCGGAAGCTCGGCGCGGCTCTCGACGTCAACGACCCCATGCCCGGGCCGTACGTGCTGGAGGTTTCCTCCCCCGGCCTCGACCGGAGGCTCGTAAAGCCGGCGCACTTCACCGCGGTGGAGGGCAAGCGGGTCAAGGTGGCGCTCTCCGAGCCGGTCGAGGGAAGCCGGAACTTCCTCGGGATGCTCCTCCGGGCCGACGAGGAAGGGATCGAACTCCGACGGGAGGACAGGACCTACAGGCTGCCCTATCGGCTCATGCGTAAGGCGAACCTGGAGGTATCGCACGAAGAATTATTCGGGAAGGGAAAGAAGAAGCAATGATTCTGGACATCGGGCAGATCATTACGCAACTGGGCAAGGAGAAGGGGATCGACAAGGGCGTCATCATCGACGCCATCAAGGAAGCCCTGGAGAGCGCGGCGAAAAAGAAGTACGGGATGAACAAGCGGCTCGAGGCCACCTACGACAGCGAGACCGGCGAGTTCGAGATCCTGGAGTTCCGGACCGTCGTGGAGGACGTCGCCGACCCCGAGATCGAGATCTCGCTCGCGGGCGCCCAGGAGCTCGATCCCGAGGCCCGGATCGGCGACAACATCGGCTTCCGGATGAGCACCCGGGACCTGGGGCGCATCGCCGCCCAGACCGCTCGGCAGATCATCATGCAGAAGGTCAAGGACGCCGAGCGGGAGGTGATCTACAACGAGTTCATCGGCCGCAAGGGAGAGATCATCAACGGAATCGTCCAGCGCTACGAGCGGGACTGCCTGGTGGTCGACCTGGGGAAGACGGAGGCGGTCATGCCCCTGTCGGAGCAGATCCCCCGGGAGCGGTACCGCCAGGGGGACCGGATACGAGCCTACATAAAGGACGTGACCAAGACCCCGAGGGGCCCCGAGATCCTGCTGTCGCGCTCCGACCCGCGGATGATCCTCAAGCTTTTCGAGCAGGAGGTCCCCGAGGTCTACGAGGGGGTCGTGTCCATACTGAGCGTGGCCAGAGAGCCGGGGTTCCGGACCAAGATCGCCGTCCGGTCCAAGGACCGGGACGTGGATCCCGTCGGGGCGTGCGTCGGCATGAAGGGGTCCCGCGTGCAGAGCGTCGTGCAGGAGCTGCGCGGCGAGAGGATCGATATCATCGCGTGGGACGAGGACCCCGCGAAGTTCGTCTGCAACGGACTCCAGCCGGCCGAGATCATCCGGGTCCTGGTCAACGAGTCCGAGAAGAGCATGGAGGTCATCGTTCCCGAGGAGCAGCTCCTGCTGGCGATCGGAAAGAGGGGGCAGAACGTCAAGCTGGCCTCGAAGCTCGTGGGGTGGCACATCGAGGTTCGGGCGGAGGGCCAGGTGGAGGACGCGCTGAAGCGCGCGGAGGGGCTCTTCGCACCGAAGAAGACCGTCGAGGAGGCGCAGGAAGTCCCCGCCGGAGAGGGCGGCGAGCCCGCCGCCGCGCCCGAAGCTCCCGCGGCCCCCGCGGAGGCGCTGCGGGAAGGCGAAGCGGGTTCCCCGGAAGGAAGGGAAGAGGCTGCCCCGTCCGGTGGAACCCCTGCGGGGGAGCCGGGGGATGACGTTAAGGAGTGAGCGCCGCTATCCCCTGCGGACCTGCGTCCAGTGCGGGAGCGGAAGCTTCAAGGAGTCGTTCCTGCGGATCGCGGGACGGCCGGAGACAGGCTGGGAGCCGGACCCGGACGGCCGGAAGCCCGGAAGGGGGATCTACCTCTGCCGGAAGACGGAGTGCGTGGACGGTTTCGTACGGAGGATCAGGAGCCCGAAGGGCGCCGCGCGATGGAAGATGGGATCTGCCGGAGCGGCCCTGGCGGACAGGGTGGCGTCCTGGTGGTCGCAGGAAGCAAAATCGTAGGGAGGATGGATGGATAAGGTTCGCATTCGTGATCTGGCCAAGGAACTGGGGATGGACTCCAGCAAGGAGATCCTCGCCTTCCTGGAACGGATCGGGCAGAAGGGCAAGTCGGCGTCGAGCAACATCGAGGGGGACGCGATCGAACGGGTGAAGAACCACTTCCGCAAGACCGCGCCGCCTCCTCCTCCCCCCAAGCAGACTTTCGTGGTCACGCGCGCCGACGGGTCCCTCGAGCGCCGCGGGGTGAAGGTGGTCCTGCGCCGCGGCGCTCCCGTGGTCGAGAAGCCGCCCGCGCCTCCCGAGGAGGCTCTCGCGGCTCCCGCTCCGTCCGCCGCGCCGGCGGGGACTACCTTCGCCGAGGAGGGGAAACCCGTTCCCGCGCCGCCTGCCCTGGAGATCGAGGGGGCGGCGCCTGCGGCGGCCGGGCCGGCCGAAGCGCCTGCGGCCGAGGGGGAAGCGGCGCCGGCGGCCGAGACCGTCGTGAGGGTGGTCGAGAAGACGCCCGCCGAGAAGGCCGCTGAAGAGCGCAAAGAGAAGGAGAAGAAGTGGAAGAAGGCCAAGCCCCACGAGAAGAAGGTCCAGAAGGGGGTACTCAAGAGGACCATCATCCAGGAGATCGTGGAGGAGCCCGAGGCTCCGGCGAAGGCCGAGGAGAAGCCCGTGCCTGAGGCCGAGCCGGTCGTCGTCCGCCAGTTCCAGCCGACCCGGGGGCCCAAGAGGAGGGGGAAGCTCCTCAAGGAGAAGAAGGCCCCCTCCACGCTGCCTCCGAAGGCCAGCAAGCGGGTATTCAAGATCGAAGAGGTCATCACCGTCGGGGACCTCGCGCACCGCATGGGGATCAAGGCCGCCGACGTCATCAAGAAGTTGATCGAGATGGGGATGCCCACGACCCTCAACCAGCTCCTCGACGCCGACACCGCGAAGCTGCTCGCCCAGGAGTACGGATACGAGGTCGAAAACGTGGCGCCGGAGGTGGAGAGCCTCATCGACCAGGAGGTCGACCGGGAGGAGGACCTCGTCCCGCGGCCGCCGGTCGTGACGATCATGGGGCACGTCGACCACGGGAAGACCACCCTGCTCGACGCGATCCGGGCGAGCCGCGTCACCGATTCGGAGGCGGGCGGGATCACGCAGCACATCGGCGCCTACGAGGTGGAGCACGGCGCCCGGAAGCTGGTCCTGCTGGATACTCCGGGGCACGAGGCGTTCACCTCGATGCGCGCCCGCGGTGCGTCGGTCACCGACATCGTCGTGCTGGTGGTCGCCGCCGACGACGGCGTGATGCCGCAGACGGTGGAGGCCGTCGACCACGCCAAGGCGGCCGGTGTGCCCATCGTCGTGGCGGTCAACAAGATCGACAAGCCCGGGGCGCAGCCCGACCGGATCCGGCAGCAGCTCTCCGATCTCGGGCTCCTCCCCGAGGAATGGGGCGGCCAGACGCTGTACTCGAACGTCTCCGCGAAGAAGAAGGTCGGCATAGACGCCCTCCTCGAGCTCATCCTCCTCCAGGCCGACATCCTCGAGCTCAAGGCCAACCCCACCAAGCTGGCCCGGGGGACGGTGATCGAATCGCGCCTGGAGAAGGGACGAGGCCCGGTTGCCACGGTCCTCGTCCAGGAAGGGACCCTGCGGGTCGGCGACCCGATCGTCACGGGGATCCACTACGGAAGGGTCCGGGCGCTCGCCAACCACAAGGGCAAGCGGCTCATGGAGACTCCTCCGGGGACTCCCGCGGAGATCCAGGGGCTCGACGGGCTGCCCGCCGCGGGCCAGAAGTTCGCGGTGCTCAAGGACGAGCGGACGGCGCGCCAGATCGCGCTGCATCGCCAGGAAAAGGACCGCGAAAAGGCGGTCGCACGGCCGCGGTTCAGCCTGGAGGACCTCCACCGGCACATCGAGGTGGGCGACCTCAAGGAGCTGAACATCGTCATCAAGGGGGACGTCCAGGGCTCGATGGAGGCGCTGCAGTTCTCCCTGGCCAAGCTCTCCGGCGAGAAGGTCAAGGTGAACGTCATCCACGCCGGGGTGGGAGGGATCTCGGAATCCGACGTGATGCTGGCCTCCGCATCCACGGCGGTCGTCATCGGCTTCAACGTCCGGCCCGAGCCGAAGGCGGCCGACCTGGCCGAGCGGGAGCGGGTGGACGTCCGGCTCTACTCGGTCATCTACGACGTCGTCGAGGACGTCCGGAAGGCCATGGAGGGGCTGCTCGAGCCGACGTTCAAGGAGGTCGTCCAGGGCCGCGCCGAAGTGCGCAACACGTTCCACATCTCCAAGGTCGGGACGATCGCGGGCTGCTACGTCCTCTCCGGGAAGATCACCCGCAACTCCAACATCCGCCTGCTGCGCGACAGCGTGGTCGTGTACGAGGGGAAGCTCTCGTCCCTTAAGCGGTTCAAGGACGACGTCCGCGAGGTCGCCGAGGGGTACGAATGCGGGATCGGGATCGAGAACTTCAACGACATCCAGGTCGGCGACCAGATCGAAGCGTACGTGATGGAGAAGGTCGCCGGGACGCTCGTATAGCCGCTTCGTACGCCTGTGGAGGCGGGGTGCCATGCTGATCGCGGTGCTTCTGGCCGATCTGCTCTTCCCCGATGCCTCCTCCCTCAAGGACAAGCGGCGGCGGCTGTCAGGGCTGACGGGGCGGATCCGCTCGGGGTTTCCGGTTTCCGTCGCCGAGGTCGGCTTCCAGGACCTCTGGCAGCGCGGACGGATCGGGGTCGCGCTGGTATCCAACGACGCTCGCCTGGCGCAGTCGATGTTCGACCGGATCAGCGACCTGGTGGGCCGGGACGGGGAGGTGGAGCTGACCGCCCGCCGGATCGAGTTTCTCCGGATCGAGGAGGGAGAGGGATGAAAGGGCGCGGAGACCGCCCCGCCCGCGTGGCGGAGCGGATCCGGGAGGAGGTCTCCCTGATCCTCCAGAACAGGGTGAGGGACCCCGGAATGAGGGTGGTGACGGTCACGGAAGTGACGGTTACGGCGGACCTCAAGAGCGCGCGGATCCACTACTCCGTGCTCGGAGGAGACGAGGAACGGCTCGCGGTCCGCGACGCCCTGCGGCGCTCCAAGGGGTTCATCCGAAAGGAGCTCGGGCGGAGCCTGAAGCTTCGGTATCTCCCCGAAGTGGCCTTCCTGTACGACGACACTTTCGAGAAAGGCGCCCGGATCGACCGGCTGCTCCGGGAGATCGGGTCCGAGGACGGCGGTGAGGAATAACATCGAGGCGATCTGCCGCGTCCTCCGTGAGAAGGACCGGTTCCTCATCGCCTGCCACGAGAACCCGGAAGGGGACGCCATCGGCTCGGAGCTCGCGCTCGCCCTCGCCCTGAGGAAGATCGGGAAGACCGCGACGGTCCTGAACGCCGATCCCGTCCCGGGGAACCTCACCTTCCTGCCGGGGGCCGACAGCGTCGTCTTCGAGGAGGACGGATCCCGCTACGAAGTCGCCGTCGTCGTCGACTGCGGCGCTCCCGAGCGCACCGGACATGTGGAGGCCGAGCTGCGCAAATGCCCCATAATGGTGAACATCGACCACCATCGGACCAACGGCGGCTGCGGGGATTTCTGCCTGGTCGACCCGGAGGCGGCGGCGACAGGGATGCTCATCTACCGCGTCCTTTCGGGCATGGGCGTGGAGATCGACTACGACGTCGCCGTGAACATCTACGTGGCGATCCTGACCGACACGGGATCCTTCCACTACGCCAACACGTCTCCCGAGGCGTTCCAGATCGCCGGTGAGATGATCCGGCGGGGGATCGACCCGTGGGCGGTGGCGGAACAGGTCTACGAAACGCAGAGCCCGGACCGCCTGCGCCTCCTCGGGAGGGTGCTCTCCTCCCTGGAGCTTTCAGCGGGCGGGAGAGTGGCGGCCATCACGACGATGAAGAAGGACCTCGCGGAGTTCTCCGCGAGAAAGGATTTCCTGGAGGGGTTCATCAACTATCCCCGTTCGGTGGTCGGGGTCGAGGTCGCCGTGGCGTTCCGCGAGGAGAGCAACGGGGACTTCCGGGTGAGCTTCCGTTCCAAGGGAAGGGTAGACGTCTCCGAGGTCGCCCAGGCCTTCGGGGGAGGGGGGCACCGGAACGCCGCGGGGTGCAGCCTCCCGGGTTCTCTTCCGGAGGTCAAGCGCAGGGTCTTCGAGGCCCTGGAGGTTGCGCTTCGATGACGGACGGGGTGATCGTCCTGGACAAGCCCTCGGGAATCACCTCCTTTCGCGCCGCGGAAAGGGCGGGTCGGGTGTTCCGCCGGAAGAAATGCGGGCACGCCGGCACGCTGGACCCGATGGCGACGGGGATCCTGCTCGTTTGCGTCGGGAAAGCCACCAAGATCGCCGGCTACCTCGCCGCCCAGGAAAAGGAGTACGAGGTTTTCCTCCGGTTCGGGGCCGCTACGGACACGGGGGACGCGACCGGCAAGGAGACCGACGTCCGGCCGGGGGCGTTTGCGCCGGAAGGTGCGGTGGCGTCCGTCGTTTCCGGCCTTGTCGGCACGTTTGCGCAGGTGCCCCCGGACTTCTCGGCCGTCAAGGTTGCCGGCACGCGGGCGTACGCGATCGCCCGGCAGGGGAAACCCGTCGCGCTGGCGGCCCGGCAAGTGACGGTTTACGAGGCGCGGCTCCTGTCCTGGTCGCCGGAGGGGTTCGGCCTGTTCCTGCGGTGCTCGAAGGGGTTCTACGTCCGGGCCCTGCCGCGGGACATGGGGCGGATCCTTAATGTCCCGATGACCGTCGCCGGGCTGCGCCGCCTGCGGGTCGGCCCCTTTCGGATCGAGGATTCGGTGACGCTTGCCGATCTCGTCGACGAAGGGAAGCGCGGGGAGGCGTTGTCCCGCCTCGTTCCGATCGAGAAGGCGCTCGCCGGCTTCCCGCAGTGCGAGATTCCGGAGGCGGCGGCGGCGGCCGTACGGCACGGGCGTTCTCCCGGTCCCTGGCTCTCCGGGCGCGAACCGGTGGGGCCGAAAGGGGTGGTCCTTCTCACCCATGGCGAGGAGGGCCCGGTCGCCCTTGTGGAGCGTGTCGCGGGCGGTCAGTGGAGGATCCTTCGGGGCATATGAATTTACTTCTTTTCAGGGATGTGCTATAAAATAAAGTCCGTTGAATTTTCATTATTTTCTGATCCTTTGAGAGGGGAGAGGCGAAGAGAGATGGGCCTGGAGACGGAGAAGAAGAAGGAGTTGATCGGCAAGTTCAAGGTACACGAATCGGACACCGGCTCTCCCGAGGTCCAGATCGCCCTCCTGACGGAGAGGATCAACGAGATCACCGATCACCTGAAAACGCACACCAAGGACTTCAACTCCCGGCGGGGGCTGTTGAAGCTTGTCGGCCAGAGACGGCGCCTCCTCGACTACCTGAAGTCGAAGGAATCGCTGCGGTACAAAGCCGTGGTGGAAGCGCTGGGCCTGCGCAAGTAGACCTGGGAACGAACGACATCCACATATTGCGGCCGCATCGAGGCGGCACAAGAAGGGAAATCTAAAAAATTGGGAAACGTGTACGAAAAGGAAGTTTCGGGCAGGAAACTGTCCATCGAGACCGGCGTGGTGGCCAAGCAGGCGGGCGGGGCCGCGGTCGTGCAGTACGGGGAATCGGTGGTCCTCGTGACCGCGTGCGGCACCGAGACGGCGAGGCAGGGCATCGATTTCCTCCCCCTGGTCGTCGACTATGTCGAGAAGACGTTCGCGGTGGGGAAGATCCCCGGCGGCTTCTTCAAGCGGGAGGGCAGGCTCTCGGAGTACGAGGTCCTGACGTCGAGGTTGATCGACCGTCCGATCCGGCCGCTCTTCCCCAAAGGGTTCTACAACGAGACTCAGGTGATCGCCACCGTCCTCTCCGCCGACAAGGAGAACGACACGGGCGTCCTGGCGATGATCGGCGCCTCCGCGGCGCTTACCCTCTCCGACATCCCGTTCAAAGGTCCGATCGCCGGCGCGCGGGTGGGCAGGATCGACGGCAGGCTGGTCATCAACCCTCCCATCCCCGATCTGGACAAAAGCGACATGAACATCTTCGTGGCCGGCAGCCGCGACGCCATCCTCATGGTGGAGGGCGAGGCTAACGAGGTCTCCGAGGAAGAGGTGCTGGACGCGATCTTCTTCGCCCACGAGTCCCTGGTTCCCGTCCTCGAGATGCAGGAGAGGATGCGGGACGAGATCGGCAAGCCCAAGCGGGCGGTCGAGAAGAAGGAGCTTGCCGGGGAGGACCTCCGGAAGATCGCCGGGGTGGCGGAGAGCGACCTGCGGGCCGCCTACGATATCCAGGTCAAACAGGAGCGCCGCAAGCGGGTCGAGGAGATCGCCGAGGCCGTCCGGAACGCGTTCACCGAGGAGGAGCGCGTCGAGAAGGCGACCCTGATCGCGGACGCCTTCAAGGAGCTGGAGAAGCGGATCGTCCGGGGCAGTATCCTCGCTACGAGCCGGCGGATCGACGGCCGGGGCCTTGCGGACATCCGTCCCATCGACTGCCGCGTGGGGGTGCTTCCCCGCACCCACGGATCCGCGATCTTCACCCGCGGGGAGACCCAGGTGCTCGTCACCGCGACGCTCGGCACCACGCAGGACGAGCAGCGGATCGACTCCATCCTGGGGGAGTCCACCAAGGCGTTCATGCTGCACTACAACTTCCCCCCCTTCAGCGTTGGGGAGGTCAAGATGCTGCGCGCCCCGGCGCGCCGCGAGGTCGGCCACGGTGCGCTCGCCGAACGGGCGGTCTCCAAGGCGCTCCCCGGCGAGCTGGAGTTCCCCTATACCATCCGGGTGGTCTCCGAGGTTCTCGAGTCCAACGGCTCCTCGTCGATGGCCACGGTCTGCGGCGCCTCCCTCGCAATGATGGATGCGGGGATCCCGACCAAGGGTGCGGTGTCCGGCGTCGCCATGGGGCTGATCAAGGAAGGGGACCGGGTCGCCGTTCTCTCGGACATCCTGGGCGACGAGGACCACCTGGGGGACATGGACTTCAAGGTGGCCGGGACGGCGAACGGGGTCACCGCCATCCAGATGGACATAAAGATCGGAGGCGTGAGCCGGGAGGTCATGCTCAAGGCCCTCCAGCAGGCCCGGGAAGGCCGGCTCTTCATCCTTGAGAGGATGAACGCCGCCCTCCCCGCGCCCCGCGCCGAGCTTTCGCCTTTTGCGCCGCGCATCTACGTCATGAACGTCAAGACCGACAAGATCCGGGAGATCATCGGCCCGGGAGGCAAGGTCATCCGCGGCATCCAGGAGCAGACCGGCGTCAAGATCGACATCGAGGACGACGGGACGGTCAAGATCGCGGCGGTGGACGCCGCCTCGGCCCGCGCGGCCATCTCCATCATCGAGGGGATCGTCCAGGAGGCCGAGGTGGGGAAGGTCTACGAGGGGAAGGTGCGCAAGATCATGGACTTCGGCGCCTTCGTGGAGCTCTTCCCCGGCACCGATGGGCTCCTGCACATCTCCCAGATCTCCAAGCATCGCGTCCGCGCCGTCTCCGACTGCTTCAAGGAGGGCGACACGGTCACCGTGAGCGTCCTCGAGGTCGACCGCGACGGGAAGATCCGTCTTTCCCACAAGGAGTTCGAGAAGGAAGGGGAGTTCCCGGTCGCCCCTCCCGCAGAGGCGGGCGAGCGGGAGGGGCGCGGCGAGCGGGAGGGCCGGGGCGAACGCGGGCGCGACAAGGAGCGCGAACGCGGGGGCCGGAAAGGCAGACATTAGTGTCCCCTCTCCCAGCCGATGGCGGTCGGTAGAACAGTCCTCGACAACGGCGTTACGGTCATCAGCGAGCAGGTCCCCCACCTGCGATCCGCGACCGTCGGGATATGGGTTTCCGTGGGGTCCCGCGCGGAGTCTCTCCCGGACAACGGGATCAGCCACTTCATCGAGCACATGCTCTTCAAGGGGACCGCCCGCAGGAAGGCGATCGACATCTCCCGCGAGATCGAGTCGGTGGGCGGGACGATGAACGCCTGCACGGACCGGGAGTACACCTTCTTCTTCGCCAAGGCGCTCGAGAAGGACTTCGCCCTGGTATCCGACCTCTTGTGCGACATCTTCCTCAACTCCCGCTTCGACGGAGAGGAGCTGGAGCGCGAAAAAGGGGTCGTCCTGCAGGAGATCCTCATGGTGGAAGACAGCCCCGAGGATTTCGTCCACGACTTCTTCCACGAATCGTACTGGGGGGGGCACCCCCTGGGGTTCCCCATCCAAGGCACGGCGGGGAACGTTTCCTCCTTCACCCGGGAGCGCGTCATGGGTTACTTCCGCGACCGGTTCCTGCGCCGCGGCGCGCTCGTCTCGGTGGTGGGAAACCTGCCGCACGCCCGGGTCGTCGACGCCTTTTCGAAGGTCCTTTGCTCCGTCACGCTGGGCGACCGCCTGCAGCCAGACCCCCCTCCCGCTCCGGAGCGCGGGGCGTTCACAAGGAAGCGGCCGCTCGAGCAGCTGCACCTCGTCCTCGGGGCCCCCGCGGTCTCGAGGCGGAGCGAGCAGAAGTACGTCGCGTACGTCCTGAATGCCATCCTGGGGGGGAGCATGAGCAGCCGCCTCTTCCAGGAGATCCGCGAGAAGCGGGGCCTGGCCTATTCCATCTATTCCTCCGTCTCCGCCTACGCCGATTCGGGGATACTCAAGATCTGCGCAGGGACCTCCCGGGAGAAGGCGCGGGAGGTCCTGGCGGTGACGGCGGAGGCGGTCGACGCGATGCAGGACGGAAGGGTAGGGGAAGACGAGGTGCGCCTGGCGCGGGAGCTTATCAAGGGGAACATGCTCCTTTCCCTGGAGAGCAGCGAATACCGCATGTCGCGCCTGGCGTTGAACGAGATGTTCCTGTCGCGCCTCGAAGAGCCGGAGGAGGCGCTCCGGCGGCTGGACGAGGTGACGCCGCAACAGGTCCGCCTGCTCGCCGCCTCGATGCTTCGCCGGGACCGCTTCTCCCTCGCCGCCGTCGGCGACCTGCCGCCGGGCCCCGGCCTCGTGTTCTGAGGAGATGGCGGAGGGATGCGTGATCCGCGTCCGGCTGCTCCGCGAGGGGAGCGCGGACGTGCTGCCCGCATACCAGACCGAGGGCGCGTCCGGCATGGACCTGCGCGCCGACATAGAAGGGGAGGTCGTGATTCCGCCGATGGGACGGACGCTGGTTCCGACGGGCATCTCGGTGGCCCTCCCGGCCGGCGTGGAAGCGCAGGTGCGGCCCCGAAGCGGCCTGGCGATCCGGCACGGCGTGACCTGCCTCAATTCGCCCGGCACCATCGACGCCGACTACCGCGGCGAGATCCGCGTGATCCTCATCAACCTCGGGAACGAACCGTTCCCCGTGCGGCGGGGCGACCGCATCGCGCAGCTCGTCTTTTCCCCGGTCCTGCGGGCGTCCTGGGACGTGGTCGCCGACCTCGGTCCGACCCGGCGCGGGGAAGGCGGATTCGGGCACACCGGGGTGTAGTGTCCCGTCTCGCAGGGACACTACAAGGAGAGGCATCGTGATCGAACGGTACACAAGGCCCGAGATGGCGAAGATCTGGGAGCCGGAGAACCGGTTCCGGATCTGGCTGGAGATCGAGATCCTTGCGATGGAGGCGATGGTCAGGAAGGGCTGGATCCCCGCCGACGCCCTCGCGAGGGTGCGCAAGCGCGCCCGGTTCGACGTCGGCCGGATCGACGAGATCGAGAAGAGGGTCAAGCACGACGTCATCGCGTTCCTCACCTCCGTGGCCGAGCACATCGGCGACGACTCGCGGTTCCTCCACGTCGGGATGACGAGCTCCGACGTTCTGGACACCTCCTTCGCCGTGCAGATGCGGCAGGCGCTCTCGCGCCTCATCCGGGAATCGGAAGCGGTGTTCGAGGCGCTCCGGAAGCGTGCCTTCGAGCACAAGGACACCGTGATGATCGGCCGGACGCACGGCATCCACGCCGAGCCGGTCACCTTCGGGCTGAAGATGGCCCTGTGGGCCGACGAGATGCGGCGGAACATCGCGCGCCTGAAACGGGCCCGGGGCGTGATCTCCGTGGGCAAGCTCTCGGGAGCGGTCGGCACTTTCGCCAACATCGACCCGTTCGTCGAGGAGTATGTCTGCGGGAAGCTGGGCCTGAAACCCGCGCCGGCGTCAACCCAGGTCGTCCAGCGGGACCGGCACGCGGAGGTGTTCGCGACCCTCGCGATCGTGGGGAGCTCGTTGGACAAGTTCGCCACCGAGATCCGCCATCTGCAGCGGACGGAGGTGCTGGAGGTCGAGGAGTTCTTCTCCGAGGGGCAGAAAGGCTCCTCCGCGATGCCCCACAAACGCAACCCGGTCCTCTCGGAGAACCTCTCGGGGTTATCGCGCCTCCTGCGGGGATACGCCGTCACCGCCATGGAGAACGTCGCCCTCTGGCACGAGCGCGACATCAGCCATTCCTCCGCCGAGCGGGTGATCGCCCCGGACGCCACGATCGTCCTCGACTTCGCCCTGGCGCGGTTCCGCGGGCTGATGGAGAAGCTGCTCGTCTACCCGGACCGCATGAAGAAGAACCTGGGGAGGACCCGGGGGCTCATCTCCTCGCAGCGGGTCCTCCTGGCCCTGGCCGCCAAGGGGCTGTCCCGGGAGCGTGCCTACGAGATCGTGCAAAAGGCCGCCATGGAGGCCTGGCGCGGGGAGAAGGAGCTGGCCCCTCTCCTGTGGAAAGACAGGCAGGTCCGGTCGCTCCTCCGCAAACAGGAGTTTGACGAGCTGTTCGACATCGGGTATTACCTGAAAAACGTCGACACGATCTTCGACCGGGTATTCGGCCGCAAAGGGGGAACCGTTTGAAAGCGCGCATCTACGTCACGCTGAAAAAAGGAGTGCTCGACCCGCAGGGCAAGGCGATCCAGCGGTCGCTGTCCCACCTGGGATTCGACGGGGTGGAGGAGGTGCGGGTCGGGAAGTTCATGGAAGTGCGGCTTGGCGCCATGGGCCGGGAGGAGGCGGAGAAGCTGCTCCAGGATGCCTGCCGGAGGCTGCTCGCCAACACCGTGATCGAAGATTACCGCATCGAACTATGACCGGCCAAGCCATGAAGATCGCCGTCCTTGTCTTTCCCGGCTCCAACTGCGATCACGACGCCTATCACGCGCTGAAGCACGTCCTTTCCGCCGACGCCCGCTTCGTGTGGCACAAGGAAGGGTCGCTCGCGGAGTTCGACGCGGCCGTGATCCCCGGCGGCTTCACTTACGGGGACTACCTACGCACCGGGGCGATGGCCAAGCTTTCGCCGGTGATGGGCGCCGTCCGAGGTTTTGCCGACGCGGGGGGTCCGGTGATCGGGATCTGCAACGGGTTCCAGATCCTCCTGGAGGCGGGCCTCCTCCCGGGAGCCATGATCGCCAACGAGTCGCTTAAATTCATCTGTGATTACAAATATATAAAGACTGAAACCTCAGGCACCCCATTCACTCGTGGTATTCCGGAGAATGCCGTCCTCAGGGTCCCGATCGCGCATTACCAGGGGAACTACTACGCGGACCGGGAGACCCTTGCCGGCCTCGAGGAGAACGGGCAGGTGGTGTTCCGGTACTGCGACGCGGCCGGGAACGTCACCCCGGACGCCAACCCCAATGGCTCGGTCGGCAACATCGCCGGGATCTGCAACGCCTCGCGGAACGTCCTGGGGATGATGCCCCACCCCGAGCGGTGCTCGGAGGCGGAGATGGGGAGCGCCGACGGCAGGCGGCTGTTCACGTCGATGATCCAGTGGCTCAAGGAGAGAGGCCGATGAGGGAGATCCCCGTCACGCCGGAGCTGGCCCGGGAGCACGGGCTCTCGGCCGAGGAGTTCGAGCGGATCCGAAGCATCCTTGGGCGCGACCCGAACATCACCGAGCTCGGGATCTTCTCGGTGATGTGGAGCGAACACTGCTCCTACAAGAGTTCCCGGGTCCACCTGAGGAAATTCCCCACGAAGGGGCCCCGCGTCCTCCAGGGGCCCGGCGAGAACGCCGGGATCGTGGACATCGGCGACGGCCTGGCCGTGGCCTTCAAGATGGAGAGCCACAACCACCCTTCCTACATCGAGCCCTACCAGGGGGCGGCGACCGGCGTGGGAGGGATCCTGAGGGACGTCTTCACGATGGGGGCAAGGCCCATCGCGCTGTTGGACTCGCTGCGCTTCGGACGCACCGACCATCCCCGTAGCCGGTACCTCGTCGACGGGGTCGTCTCCGGGATCGCGGGATACGGCAACTGCATCGGCGTCCCCACCGTCGGCGGGGAGGTCTACTTCGACGAGTGCTACGACGGCAACATCCTGGTCAACGTCTTCACCCTCGGGGTCGTGCGCCACGACCGGATCCGGCGCGGCTACGCTTCCGGCGTGGGCAATCCCGTCATCTACGTGGGCTCCAAGACCGGCCGCGACGGCATCCACGGCGCGACGATGGCCTCGGAGGAGTTCGACGAAAAATCGGAGGAGAAGCGCCCCACGGTCCAGGTCGGCGACCCGTTCACCGAAAAACTCCTCCTGGAGGCCTGCCTCGAGCTGATGAAGACGGACGCCATCGTGGGGATCCAGGACATGGGGGCGGCGGGGCTGACCAGCTCCTCCTTCGAGATGGCTTCCCGCGCCGGGACCGGTTTCCGGATCGACCTCGACCGGGTGCCGCAGCGCGAGGAGGGGATGACCCCCTACGAGCTGATGCTCTCCGAATCTCAGGAGCGGATGCTGATCGTCGCGAAGAAGGGGCGCGAGCGGGAGGTCTTCGAGATCTTCGAGAAGTGGGACCTGGACGTCTCGGTCATCGGCTACGTGACCGGCGACGGTGTCGGGCGCATCCGCATGGGGGGCGGAAACGTGGCGGAAATACCGATCGCGGCGGTGACCGACGAGGCCCCGGTCTACAACCGGCCCTCGGCGCGCCCCGAGAGCCAGGACGCCCTCTCCCGGCTCGATTTCTCGGCGCTCCCTTTCCCGTCGGACCTCTCCGAGACCTGGAAGAGGCTGATGGGATGCGCGGAGATGGCCGACAAGCGGTGGATCTACCGGCAGTACGACCACATGATCCGCACCAACACCCTGGTCCTGCCGGGGTCCGACGCGGCGGTCCTGCGGGTCAAGGGGACGCGGAAGGGGATCGCCCTCTCGGTCGACTGCAACAGCCGGTATTGCTTCCTCGATCCCTACGTGGGGGGGATGATCGCGGTGTGCGAGTCCGCCCGCAACGTGGCCTGCTCCGGGGCGGAACCCATAGGCCTCTCCGACTGCCTCAACTTCGGCAACCCGGAGAAGCCGGAGATCATGTGGCAGTTCCGTTCCGCGATCGAGGGGATGGCGAAGGCCTGCGAGGCCTTCCAGGTCCCCGTCGTCTCCGGCAACGTCTCCTTCTATAACGAGACGAAGGGGAAGGGGATCCACCCGACGCCGACCGTGGCGATGGTGGGGCTGCTCGAAGACGCTTCGGTCCGCCTGGTCCAGTGGTTCCGCGGGGAGGGGGACCTCGTCTTCCTCGCCGACGCCGACCGCAGCACGGTCGAGCTGGGAGGTTCCCTCTACCTGAACGAGATCCACGGAAAGGTCGAAGGGATCCCGCCCGAGTCCGACCCCGCGCACGAGGCAAGGCTCTGCCGGTTCCTGCGCGAGGCGGCGCAGCGGAAGCTGTTGTCCTCCGCTCACGACCTGGCGGAGGGCGGGCTGGCGTGCGCCCTGGCCGAGAGCTGCATCACGCGGCCGGAGGGCCCGATCGGGGCGAAGATCCGGAACCCGTTTCCGGAATCGATCCGCGCCGACTTCGCGATGTTTTCCGAGAACCAGGGGAGGGCGCTCCTCTCCTGTCCGCCGGAAAAGAAAGCGGCTCTTCTGGCGGCGGCGGGAGAGTTCCGTATTAAAATGGAGGAGCTGGGCGCGGTCGGCGGAACGTGGATCGAGATCGAGGGGATCGCCCGGCTGGACGCGCAGGAAACGGAGTCCTCCTGGCGCGGCGGCCTGGCCGGCGCGCTCGGATTCGAGGGATAAGGCAAAGTCATGTGCGGAATCTTCGGCATCATGGGCCACCCCGAGGCGGCCAACCTCACCTACCTGGGGCTGTACGCGCTGCAGCACCGCGGGCAGGAGAGCGCGGGGATCGCCAGCTCCGACGGCGAGGTCATCACCTTCCACAAGGAGATGGGGCTGGTCGCGGACATCTTCTCCGAGGACGTCCTGTCCCGCCTGCCGGGGCACATGGCCATCGGGCACGTCCGCTACTCGACGACCGGAAGCTCGGAGCTGAAGAACGCCCAGCCGTTCGTTGTCGACTTCGAGAGCGGCTCGATCGCGGTCGCCCACAACGGGAACCTCGTCAACGCCCACACGCTGAAGCAGGAGCTCGAGGTGGGCGG
This sequence comes from Deltaproteobacteria bacterium, assembly GCA_016220005.1. Lineage (GTDB taxonomy): Bacteria > Desulfobacterota > Deferrimicrobia > Deferrimicrobiales > Deferrimicrobiaceae > JACRIV01. The sequence continues at coordinate 8,024 of JACRIV010000087.1, read as the reverse complement.
CTCGATCTTCCAGTCCACGATGGACACGGAGGTCATCGTCCACCTGATCGCCCGCTCGCGGAGGGAGCGGATAGAGGAACGGATCGTCGATGCCCTGACGCAGGTCCGGGGGGCCTACTCGCTTCTGTTCCTGACCCGGGACAAGCTGATCGCCGTGCGCGATCCCCACGGGATCCGTCCGCTGGCGCTGGGGAAGATCAAGGGGGGGTACGTCGTCTGTTCCGAGTCGTGCGCCCTCGACCTCATCGACGGGGAGCTCGTCCGGGACGTCGAGCCGGGGGAGATGGTCGTGATCGGCGAGCGCGGCCTTACCTCCGCCCATCCCTTCTTTCCCGCGCCGCCCCATTTCTGCGTGTTCGAGTACGTCTATTTCGCGCGCCCCGACTCGATCATGGGCGGGGTCACCGTCTACGAGGTCCGCAAGCGGCTCGGGAGGCGGTTGGCGAAGGAGCGCCCCGCGGAGGCCGACATCATCATCCCGGTGCCCGATTCCGGCGTGCCGGCGGCGATCGGCTATTCCGAGGCATCCGGGATCCCCTTCGAGATGGGGCTCATCCGGAACCACTACGTCGGCCGGACTTTCATCGAGCCGCAGCAGTCGATCCGCCATTTCGGCGTCAAGATCAAGCTGAACGCGGTGCGGGGCGTCGTGAAGGGGAAGCGGGTCGTGGTCGTCGACGACTCGATCGTGCGGGGGACGACCGGCCGCAAGATCATCAAGATGATCCGCGCGGCGGGCGCGCGGGAGGTCCACGTCCGCATCAGCTCCCCCCCGACCTCCTTTCCGTGCTACTACGGGATCGACACGCCGCACCGCCGGGACCTCATCGCGGCGACGCACAGCCTGGACGAGATCAACACCTACCTCACGTCCGACTCTCTCGGGTACCTGAGCCTCGACGGGCTGCACGCCTGCGTCCCCAAGATGGAGAAGGGATACTGCGACTCCTGCTTCTCGGGCAGCTATCCCGTTCCGCTGGATGTCCAGGAGACCGAGGAGCAGCTTCCTCTGTTCCGAGGGTCCGTCAGGGTTTGAAAAAGACGCATATCCTCGCTGGGGGTTACACGCCCATGCCCTTCCTTACGGCCGGTTACGAAGCGGACCGGCGCCGGTTCCTTGCGCTCCTGAAAGAGAAAAGCTACGAAAAGCGGAAGGTCATCCTCTCCTCCGGACGAGAGTCCGATTTCTACATCGACTGCAAACAGACAACCCTTGACGCCGAGGGGGCGGTCCTGTGCGGCCGGCTCTTCTTCGAGATGCTTGCGGAGGGGGAGATGCCCGAGGCGGTCGGCGGGATCACGCTGGGGGCCGATCCCATCGTGACCGCGGTCTCCCTGACCAGCGCGCTCCGGGGGAAGCCCATCCCCGCCTTCATCATCCGCAAGGAGCCCAAGAAGCACGGCACGGCGCAGTGGGTCGAGGGGACGAAGAACCTTCGGCCCGGCATGAAGGTGGCCATCGTCGAGGACGTGGTGACCACCGGCGCATCCACCCTCCGGGCGATCGAGCGGGCCGAGGAGTCCGGGCTCGAGGTGTCCCGCGTGCTCTGCATCGTCGACCGGAACGAGGGGGGAGCGGACGCCGTCGTCGGAAGGGGATACCGCCTCGAATCGATGTTCCTGAAAGAGGACGTGGAAAATGCATGATGCCCTGCGTCACCGGCGCGCTCGCGCCTGGGCGGCCTTCTTCCTGGCCGCGGCCTTCCTGTCGGCCGGCTGCGGCACCCGGGTGGGCACCCTCTACGAGAAGGTCCTCGGATCTCCGTCGTACTCCCGGACGACCGAGGCGTACACGCGCACGAAGGAGGTCCACGACGGGCTGGACACGCGGTTCATCCTCTCCGCCACGTGGCTTTCCCCGGACTGGATCCGCGCCTTCGAGGAGGAGTACGCCAACATCTATTACCTGGACGCGGCCAGGAAGGAGAGGGTCGTCGCCCGCTGGAAAGGGGAATCCGGGAGTTATGTGCGGTTCTTCGTGGCGCTTTTCACCCCGGACGAGACGGGGAACGACCTGGAAAAGCCCGGGACGCTCTGGAGCCTGCGCCTTGTCGGGGCGGACGAAAAGGACTACCAGCCGGTCTACCTCCGGAAATCGTCCCTGCGGCCCGAGGAGATCTCCCGCTTCTTCCCTTACTCGGGCACATGGTACCGCGCCTACGAGGTGGCGTTCCCGAAAGAGGCGGAGAAAGGGGCGCCGCCCAAGTTCGGGGCGCCGCGCCTGAAACTCGTCCTGTCGGGCGTCCAGGGCCGGGCCGTCCTCGCCTGGTAGGCCGCCCCGCGGCAAGAGTCCCGCTGGAACCACGTCCTGCGGGTTACCTTGTCCTTCCGCCCCTGCCCAGGCAGGGGTAGCTGAAAGGACACTACCCTAGGAGGGCAGGAACAGCAGGAACAGGATCCCGGCGGCGATCCTGTAGATGCCGAAAGGTATGAAGGTATGGCTTGTGATGAATTTCAGGAGCGCCTTTATGGCAATGACGGCAAAGAGGAAGGAGGTTATGAAACCCGCCAGGATGTTCTGCCAGTCTCCGAAGCTGAAGACGCCGAAGTTCTTGTGAATGTCATAGGCGGTGGCCGCGAGCATGGTGGGTAGTGCAAGCAGGAAAGAGAACTCTGCTGCATCCTTCCTGTCCATGCCGACCAAAAGCCCTCCCATGATGGTGGCTCCGGAGCGCGATACCCCCGGAATCATGGAAATGCTCTGGATCACCCCTATGGTGAAGGCCTTTTTGTAGGAAACATCCTGGAGACTCCCCGCAGCGGCGGGGCGATCCTTAAGATACCTCTCGATCACTATGAACGCCGCACCGCCGGCAATCAGCGTGTAACTCACAACCGATGGGTGGAAGAAGGATTTGACGATCCTGTAAAAGAGGTACCCCAAGACCCCCGTGGGGATGAAGGCGGCGCCAAGCTTCAGGAGAAGGTCCGAGCGGGAGGCAAGCTGTCTGCGGTATATGTAGACGACCGCCAGTATGGCCCCCGACTGGATCGTGACCTCGAACACCTTGTGGGCATCAGTCTGCTTGAGTTTCAACAGTGCGGAGGCAAGTATAAGGTGCCCGGTAGAGGATATGGGAAGGAACTCGCTCAACCCCTCCACGATACCAAGTATGACCGATTCGAAAATCGTCACTCACGCCTCCTTTCGAGGCCGAAGATGGGGTTTTGGTGGGCGTGAAAGAGAAGATGCGGGCGGACAAAGCCCAGCAGGAAGTTTCTTGTTATATTAACGAAATTTGCTATCGGAATGCGATGACAATAAATCAAACGAATATTGACGTCAAGAAAAAATCCTCGGGGTTCCTTCCGATCGGCAACAAGCGATCATCATTCGCTGGGCAGGGGCGCCCCACGCGCTTCTCATCCTTGACAAGGATGCAGGAAACAATATATGATACCGACCGGTACACCTTGGTGCTCCCGTGGGTCCGGGCACGGAAAACCACCCGAATCCGCTGGAGCGTACGGAGGCCGACACGATAGGATACCGTTCCGAGTTCAAGTAGAGGGCCGGATGTTAAGATTGGGGGACGCTTCATCGGGCGAGGGACAGTCGGTACATCGACCTGGGAGGGGGGGGCATGAGGAAAAAGGGCGTGGAAACACGGCGTGAGATCGTTACCAAGTCCATGGATATTTTTTCCATCAAGGGATATTTCAACACTTCGATCAACGATATCCTGGAAGCCACCCAGCTCACCAAAGGCGGACTTTACGGCCATTACAGGAGCAAGGAAGCGATCTGGGATGCCGCCTACGAGGAAGCCTCCAAGATCTGGCAAGAGATCGTTTACAAGGACCTGCGGGACATCGAAGATCCTCTGAAGCGAATTGAGCGCTTTATCGAGAACGACATGAGAAACTACTTGGGAGCCGATGTGTTTCCGGGAGGGTGCTTCTTCCTGAGGATGCTCGTCGATCTCTCGGGGCAATCGGAAGAGATGAACAGGAAGGTATGGATCGGATTTGAGAAGACGGTGGATCTTTTGGCCTCGTGGCTGGATGAAGCGAAACGGAAAGGGCTGATCCGACAGGATTTAAACCATAAGGAAATCAGCAACTTCATTATTATTACGCTTAACGGCGCGGCAACGCTGTACGCCTCCAGCAAAGATCCTTCCCTGTGGCAGTGCGCCATTGACCAACTTCGACATTATATGGATCAATTAAGATTGATCAATTAAGAGCGTAAGCGGCAATAAACTCCGCAGCCAGGCGGTATCCATTCCTATGGCATATATACTATTATTATTTGCCATTTTAAAATACCGACCAGTTTGTTTTAATACATTCCTTTTCGAAGCGGTCACTTCCTCTCCCCCCTGACAAGGCGTCTCCTCGCCTTGGAAACACCGTCTTCAAATATTTGCCGCAGGGATTCCTCTCTCCGCCTTTATTTCTGTTCGACACTGCGATAGGAAAGGCCCAAGGGACCTCTTTGGATATTCCTCCAGGACATCCCATCGCATCTTGCCGCGGCGAATATTGCGGCCTGGCCTCCCATCGGGCTGGCGAGAGGCAGGAGGGGCCTGATGCCCGCCGCCCTCAAGGATACACGCCGGTATTGCGATGCCGGGGTCCGCCCGGTCGCAGGCGTTCCTCCCTCAGCGCAAGGAAGCCTCGCATCCATCCATGGGAGAAAAGGAGATCGACCATGAAGCAGTCCGGCAAGGTCACCGTGTTTTCGGAATCCCGTTTCACCCCCGCTCCGGCGAGGGTCTTGATCACAAGCGTTTGTCGAGACGTGTACGCCGACAGCCGGGAACGGCATCGGCCGTCGGTCCTTACCCCCGACGGGTTCCAGGACGGATTCGGAGAATACTCCACCCATCTTCCGGAGGAGCACAAGTTCTACACCCGTCAGCCTTGCTACGGCCTCTCCTATCTCGAGGCCAACGTCCCGGGTCCGACGTACCTCCGGTATCCCCATGCGCAAGAACTGGAGAGGCACCTGGCAAGCGGTAAATACGACGTCCTCGGCATATCGGCGTATACCTGGTCCCTGCCCTGGGCGATGGAGACGGCCGAGAGGGCCAAGAGTCTTTACGGGTTTCGGGAGGTCTGGCTCGGCGGCTATGCCGTGATGACCGACGATCCATCCATGAACCGGTATTTCGATCGGCTATTCTGGGGCTATTCGGAGAGCAGCCTCCGCGAGGCGATGGGGATGCCGGGGTTGGAGATCGAGGAGATACGGCATCCCGATCTCACCACCAGGGCCTATTTCCTCGGAAGGGAGTCGACGGTCGGACACGTGATCTTCCGCAGGGGGTGCCCGAACCGCTGCACCTATTGCGCGGACCCCGTGTTCCAGCCCGGCGGGGAGCGCAACCTCTCTCTGCGGCCCGTCGCGGAGATCCTGGATTTCTATTATGACAACGGAATCCGCAGCATCTATATCTCCAACCAGGATACGAGGCTGTTCGATGGAACCGGGTCCGCCATCGTGGAGCAGATGTACCGGAAGGGGATGAAGTTCGGCATGCTGACGAGCTTCCCCTCCCTCCTGGCGAAGGGCCATGAAGGAATCCGGATGCTTCACGAGAAGGGTCTGACGTTCCTGCTCCTGGGGCTGGAATCGTTGAACGATATGAACCTCGCGAAGACCCAACGCCGTTCCCGGCTGAAGATGATGTGCGACGCCCTTCGTCTGCTGAAGGACCTCAAGATCATCGTGACGACCACCTACATGATCTGCTTCGAGGACGACACCGAGGAGTTGATCCGCGAGGCCAAGGAGAAAATGATCCACGAACTCGGGGTGACGGTGAACCTTTTCAACATCACGATGCCGCTTCCCGCGACGCCCATGTACTGGGACTACAAGAAGAAGGGTCTCGTCACCGACTGGAATTGGACGCATTGGACGGGGAACCATCTGGTCTGGAGGCATCCGCGCATCTCGACGGAGGCGGCTGTCGAACTGCTGGCGGAACTGCGGGCGGAGGTGAACAGTCCTGATCACAACCCGAACGTCAAGGCGATCTGGGATTCGCGCGCACGGCGGCTGCTGCAGGCCGTGTAGCGTTCCCAAGGGGGATCGTTTTTCCCCGTTGGACGAGATTTTGTTGACAAAAATCCAGGGGAACATAAAATATACCAACCGGTTCCCTTTTCTGCTCCCGCTGTTCCGGGCACGGAAAAACACCCGGATCCGCGGGAATGTGCGGAGGCACGCATGTCGACGTTGGAGATTGCAAAAGATCTGTTTTTCATCGAAAGAGGATATCTAAGCGGGAACCACTTCGCCTATCGCGCGGAAGAACCGGTTCTCATCGACACGGGGTACCGCTCCGAATTCGCGGAAACGGCCAGACGCCTCGATGATTTGGGGGTGGATCTGTCGAAGGTGGGGTTGATCGTCAACACCCACTGCCACGGGGACCACATCGGAGGGAACAAGATCATCCAGGAGCTGTCCGGCTGCGACACCGCCCTTCATAAGATCGGGAAACACTTCATCGAGACGAAGGACAGCTGGGCCACGTGGTGGAAGTATTACGGCAAAGAGGCGGATTTTTTCACCTGCACCCGGACGCTGGAAGATGGGGACACCCTGCAGGTCGGCCCGCACGAATTCCAGGTGATCCATGCGCCGGGACATGCGTCCGACGGGATCGTGCTCTACAACCGGAAGGAGCGGATCCTCATCTCCTCCGACGTCCTTTGGGAAAACAACATGGCGGTCCTTACGATGCGGATCGAGGGCAACGGCGCCCTGTTCTCCGTGCGGGAGTCGTTGGAGAAATTGGAGGCGTTGGATGTGGAGGTCGTGTACCCGGGACACGGGAAACCCTTCACCACGTTCCGGGGCGCGATCCGGATGAGCAAGAAACGCTTGGACACGTATCTGCAGGACCGGGACCAGATCGGGACCGATCTGCTGAAGAAGATGATGGTCTTCAATCTGCTGATGAACGGGGCGGTCGAAGAGGAAGGCTATTTTACGTACCTAATGAGGATGCATTGGTTTCGCGAGACGGTCGACCTCTATTTCGGGGGCGAATACGGGGCGAAATACGACGAGATCGTGAATTATCTGGTCCGGCGGGACATCCTCAGGCGGAAAGACAACAAGATCTTCACGACCGTGAAAAAGTAACGAAAGGAGAGGGAAAGGGGGGGAGCGGTGTACGGCATCCTCGGAAACAGCTTCGGCGGCACGTTCCCGTACGCGCCGCGCTACCTCGACATCAACGGGTTCCCGATGCACTTCGTCGACGAGGGGGAAGGCGACCCCATCGTGATGCTGCACGGCGATCCCACATGGGGATACCTGTTCCGCAAGTTCATCCCCCCCCTTTCGCTCAAAGGACGATGCATCGTCCCGGACCACATGGGCATGGGGAAGTCGGCCGCTCCGCGATGGCTCTATCCGTACAGGCTCCGGCACCATGTCTCCAATCTCGAAAACCTGTTGCTTTGCCTCGACCTGCATGCCATTACACTCGTGGTCCACGACTGGGGCGGTCCGGTCGGACTGGGATTCGCCGTTCGGCATTCAACGCGGATCAAGCGGCTCGTCATCCTCAACACGTGGGCCTTTGGGAAGTGGCCGGGCGGCCCGCTCCCCCGCCTGTTGAAGATCATCCGCTCCGAGCAAGGAGAAAAATTCATTCTGGAAAGGAACGGCTATGTCGAACCCGCCCTGCTCCGGACCGCATGCCGCCCGGAGAACCTCACGAAAAACGTGATGGACGCCTATCTTGCCCCCTTTCCAACGCCCGAGTCGCGCCTCGCCCTGCTGTCCTGGACGCGCGATATTCCCCTCGATGAAAAGGATCCTTCCTATCCGGATATGGCGGAGATCGAGGCGGGCTTGTCCCGATTTCGGCGGACTCCGGTGCTCCTGCTCTGGGGTATGCAGGACCCGGTGCTGCCGGAGCCGGTCCTGCGCATGTGGCAGCGGATCTTCCCGCAGGCGGTTACCCACGAGTTCGAGGACGCGGGGCACTTCCTGCCGGAGGATTCGCCGGTGCGGGCCGTGCTCCGAATCGAGGATTTTCTGAATTCCTAGCCCG
>JACRIV010000086.1 GCA_016220005.1 Deltaproteobacteria bacterium | reverse complement strand
GCGCTCGTCCCCCACGGCTGCCATGTACTGCATGTCGCCGCGGACGCCGTGTTCCGGACCGAAGAGGGCGGCCAGCCGGACGCCCCGCGCTTCATGGAACAGGTCCGCGGCATGGCGCAGCCGCCGGTCCACCGCGGTGGGGTTGCAGATAAGCCCCACCGAAAGCCCCCGCAGGGGGGCGAAGCGCTTCTCGACGAGCACATCGAGGCCTGAAGCGACCCTCTCCGTACGGTGCCTGGCATTCGGGGACGCAGCTCCCATGATCGAGGAAGATACCACATCTCCTTCGGCGTGAGGGGGAGGCCGTCTACCTCACCAGCCTCTCGATCGTCTTCCCGAGTTCCTCCAGCTCCTTGCCCGCTTCGGCGTGCTTGCCCTGGGCGGTGAGCTGACGGTACCGCTCGAGGTGGCCGGCGGCCTCGCGCGCGAGGGCCTCGGTGGAAGGGCCGGGGCTTTTTCCCCGAACGGCCGCGGATGGCGTCGGGGTCGCTTCCGCGGGGGTCGGGGCGGCGATCCCCGCCGACTTGCCGGTCAATTGCCGCAACGCTTCCTCGAAGGTCTTCCCGTAGCCGATCTGGTCGCCCGTGGAGACCACGACGCGCCGCAACTCCGGCATCTTCCCCACGTCGGCCTGGAGATAGATGGGCTGGATGTAGAGCAGCCGGTAGCCGGACAAGGGGATCACCAGCATGTCCCCCTGGACCACCGTGCTTCCCTGCTGGTTCCAGAGACTGAAGTCCTTGCTGATCGTGTCGTCCTGGTTGATCCGGCTCCCGATCTGCAGGGGGCCGTACACGAGGCGGTTCTTCGGGAAGGTGTAGAGGACCAGCTTCCCGTAGTTCGTCCCGTCGCACCGTCCGGCGAGCCACCCGACCATGTTGCTTCGCGGCGTCCCCTTCTCCGTGGTGAGGGGCGTGAAGAGCTGGATCAGGACGTACTCCTCCTCCTTCTCGCCGGGCAGGCGCACGAGCGAGTAGTAGGGATCCATGACCTCCGCCCCTTGCCCCTTGATGCTTCGGATCGCCTTCGCCCTTTCCCAGGCATCCTCCTTGTTGTAGAAAACGGAAGGGTCCTGCATGTGGTAGAGGGCGTAGATGTCCGCTTGGACGCGGAGCTGCCCCTCCGGATACCGGACATGGCCCTTAAGCTCGGCCGGCATCGCGGAAGCAGGACGGAACATCCCGGGGAAGACATTGGCGTAGGACCGGATGATCGGGTCGCCCTCGTCGAAGATGTAGAAGGCGACCTCGCCGGTGTAGGCGTTGACCGTGACCTTGACGGAGTTGCGCAGGTAGTTGAAACTCTCGCCCCGGTACGGCTCCGAGTAGGGAAACATGTCCGTGGCGGTGTAGGCGTCCCAGAAGTACCACAGCCCGCCCTGGGCGATGACCTGGTAGGGGTCCTTGTCGAAGCGCAGGAACGGCGCCAGGGTCCGGACGCGTGACGAAATGTCCCTCCGGTACAGGATCCGGCTCTTGCCGGTGATCTCGCTGGCGATCAGCAGCCGCACGCCGTCGAACCGGAGCGCGTAGACGAGCTTGCGCAGGGCCGTCGAGAGCTCGATGCCGCCGGGCCCGTCGTAAGAGAAGGTCGCGTTCTTCTCTCCTTCGGGATAGTCGAACTCCGGGTGCGTCGTGCGGACGTAGATGTGTCCGGTCGTCTTCTCGCCGAAGTAGATTCTGGGCTGTTTGATGGCGAGCTCCGGGTAGCTCGCGGAGGGAGGGATATCCTTGAGCCAGTAGTCCGGCAGGCCCTCCGGCGTGAAGGTATTCGCCGGGTTGGCGCAGGCGCCGAAGCCGTGGGTATAGACGAGCCGTTCGTTCTGCCAGGTGCGGGACTGCGGCGCGAGCCTGCCGGTATCGAGCTCCCTGGCGGAGTACATCATCTGGACGAGCTTTCCCCCGATGCGATAGCGGACGACGTCCACGTCGGGGAAGTCGTAATAGAGCCGGAACGCCTGCTTCTGGGCGTTGGTCGTCTGCAGGACCCGGTAGTCCCAGAGCCGGACCCCGCTCAAGGCCGCACGCTCCTTCGCCAGCGTCTCCGGGTCCAGGCCCGAAGCTGCCGGGAAATCGAAACGCTGCACCTGGTTGTCGGTCAGGCCGTAAGCCGTGCGGGTGTACGCCAGGTTGGTCCTGATATATTCCGTCTCGAGCCTCTGCTCGTTGGGAGAGACGTAAAAGTGCTGGACCAGGCCCGGGACCGCGGCCAGGACCAGGATGCCGCCCGGAACCAGCGTCGCGAGGCCGGCCAGCGCGTTTTTCCGGGTCCCTTCGTGGGAGCGGGAAAAGGCCGACATGAGGAAGAGGACCGCGGAAATCGCGATGATCCCGAAGAACGCCGGATATCCCAGCCTTAAGTCGACGTTGATGTCCGTCCATCCGGCTCCGAAAACCGTCCCGCGCGTCGAGAAGAGGATGTTCCATCGCGAGAGAAGCGCGTGGAGGACGAGGACGGCGACGAGGAGCACACCGAGCGACGAGGCGTGCGTCACCCACCGGAAACGGATCGTCTCGCTGTCCGGTACCGCGGGATCCACCCTTGCGGCCCATCGCGATGCCGTGCTCCCGGCGCTCCGATAGGCACTGAAGTAGATCGGCCAGGTGATCGCCGCGGAGAGAAGGACGGAGAAGAACAGGAAGCTGCGGACAAACCCCAGGACGGGAACCGTAAAGACGAAGAAGGCGATGTCCCGCCGGAAGACGGGATCCGGAATCCCGAAGGGCGCCTGGTGGAGGTACAGGAGGAACTCCTCCCAGCCGTTCCTGGCGGCGGCTCCGGCAACCAGGGAGACAAACAGCGCCGCGGCGATGCCGAGGCGGATGGCCATCCGGCGGCTTGTCCCCTCTTTTCCGTCCCGGATCGCGCCGGCCTTCGCGGCGATCCAGACGTTCGCGAGCAGGAACACCGCCATGGTCGCGAACCCGGCGAGGGAGAGGCCCCACTTCGTCAGAAGCTCCGTCCAGAACCGATTTTCGTAATGAAGGTCGCGGAACCAGAGATGGTCCGTCCAGACGGACAGCCCGTACTCGAAGGCGGAGTAGGACGCGGCGCCGGCCAGGGCCAGCAGGATCGTCCACCGGAGCTCGCGGCGGGGCAGATCGAGCCTTCCGGTCAGACGAAATGCCCGATGGATCCGGATACCGACAAAGATCAGGGGGAGGGAGAACAATATGATCCAGAAAAGAAAGAGAACCGATTGCACCGCGGATACCTCCCGCATTCATGGGAAGGGACATCATTACAATATCATCGCCAACATGTTTATAGGCAGTCGATCACAACGGCGACGGTCGCGTCGACGCCGCGTCCATCCATCCGGCCAACGACGTCGAGTCTGTCTCGATTCGGCCCGACCCGATCCCCCGGATACGGGGTTACTGTATCATTGCTTCGATAGGGGATATCGGCGTGTCGCGGGGCATCCGCGCCTTACAAGGAGCGTCTAATCGTATCGAGGTCTCCATGATCCCGATGTCGGCAGAGGAGGAAGAAGAATGGAATTCATCCAGGCAATCCGCTGGCTCGTTATTGCGGTCATGGTCTTTGCCCTTGCGGCCTGCCACGGAGGAAGGCGGGTCAACGTGCTCGTACCGGACGGCTCGCCGTCGTACACGCTCATGGACTTCCGGGCGCCCCTTCCTCTCGAGCCGCTGCCGGCGGGGTGGTATCACCGAACTTTCCTCCGCCATCCGCCGATGGATATTTCCTTTGTCACGAAGGATGGTCGGCGCGCAATCCGTCTCGCGACCCACGCCAGTGCCTCCATGCTCTTCCGGTACGTCGACGTCGAGCTCGATCGGTACCCGCTGCTCCGCTGGGACTGGTACATCGAGCGTCCGATAATGAGCGACGCCGACGAGATGACGGTCGCCGGGGACGACCACCCGGCTCGACTGTATCTGACGTTTCAGTCGGCGGGGGGCGAATCCCGCTCCATGGAGATCATCTGGGGGAACCGCAAACTGAGGGCCGGTGATTGGAAGCACCTCAAGTTCTTCCGGGATCCCCGCCCATTTCCCCACTATGCGGCGAACGGCGGCGATGAGAACGCGGGACGGTGGCATCACGAGAGGGCCGATATGAGAATACTCTACCGCGCGCAATGGGGAGAACCGCGGGGTGCCCGGCTGGTGGAAATCGCGCTCTTCTGCGATACCGACCAGACCGCCGCCGAGAGCGTCGCCTACTTCTCCGACGTACGAGTCGAGCGGGCGCCGTAGGGCGGCGCTGCCTGACTTTCCTCCACGTTTGGAGACCCGCACCGTACCGCTTCCTCGTGGGCACGGACACCTGGATCAATTCGCAGTGGGAACGGATGCCGGAGATCCTGGAGGACTTCCGGAAATGGCTGCGGCAGCTTCCCCCGCCCGGGGTCTTTCAGAAACTCTGCTTCGTCACCACCAGGAGTTGCACACGATCGATCGACGGGTCGCCGTCGAGGGGGAAGGCGACGTCGATGTGGATCACGTTTCCGAGTCCCGACCTCGCGCTTCCGATCCTCAGTCCGGCGCCGACGTCCCGCAGGAGCCCCGGGTCCGGCACGGACCTGAAGTCGCCGCCCCACGCCCGACCCATGTCGAAAAAAACCGCTCCGCCAAGGCGGAACAATCGGAAGGGGTACCACGGGGTGTAGAACCGCTGCTCGAGGGTCAGCAGGAACCTCCTGTCGCCGGCCTGGTACCGGGCCGGGTATCCCCGGAGTCCGTTGTCTCCGCCAAGAAGGAGCTGGCGGTCCAAGTCGAGGCGGATCGCCCGATCCGCCGAAAGCAGGGCGAAGAACAGCCATTTCTCCGCGAGGCGGAAATATTGGCGTGCGGCGCCGCCCACGACCGTGTTCCGCGCGGTTCCGCTCTCGACTCTTCCGTCGGCGGTGCCGTTGAACGTCAGGACCCATCGCTCGCCGAAATCGATCCCCTTCCCGAGGGAGGCGGAAAAGATCAACGCGTCCCGGTCGGAGCTGAAGCCTGGGCTCGCATAGCCCAGGGATGCGCCGAGCCGCGTCCCCAGGAAAAAGTCCTCGGTCCGCTCGATCTGGTCCCGGTTCTTCGCCTCCTCGAAGCGGTCCTCCAGGAGTTCGAAGCCGATCCAGGGATAGGCGAGGATGCGGTCCTCCGGGACTGCGTCGGGGGCCGCCTGGCCGGGCAGCGCCGAGAACCGGGTTTCGTCCCGGGTCGCGCCCAGCGTCCACCGCCGGACCCAGCCGCGCGAAAGGCCGCCGGACCATCCTCCGTGGAAACGGAGGAACTTCACTCGCGTGCGGAACCGGCTGGCGACCCTGCCTTGGGCCGCCAGGGAGTCGATCCGGTCGTCGTCGATGACGGAGCCGCCCCCGGTCCAGCGCGTGTCGAGGGCGTAAAACGGGCGCTCGAGCAGAAAGCTGCGCTTCCGACCGTCGTCGCTGTCCGAAAGCAGGACGCCGGTTCTCCACCGGGACCTGAAGAGGTGCTCGTCCGCGAATTCCAGGCTATTCGTGTCGCGCTCGAAGGTGGAGGTTCTCGCGATGCGGACCGCCGAGCCCCCTCCGAGAAAGTTCGTCTCCTGAAAATCGAGACTCGTCGTGTTCCTCCCGCCTACCCGCGTGAACGAGAACCCCGGCCGAAGTGTCCACACGTCGCGCGTCAGGACCTCGATGTCGACACGCCCGCCGCGAAAGGCCACAGGCCGGATCCGGGCGTCGTGGAAGTACCGGTTGGACCGCAGGATCCGTTCCGATTCGTCGAGAAGGCGCCGGTTGTAGGGATCTCCGGTCCGGAACAGGAGCTGGTTGGCGATCGTCGACCGGCGGGTCCGGATGTGGAGGCGGTTCGCAAGGCGGAAGAGCCAATTGTCCTCCCTGGGGTCGCCAAGGTCGAAGATGTTTTCATTGCGGATCAGGATGTCCCCGATGGTGGCGCCGCGGGACACGAGCTCCTCGTCGGTGGGGACCCGGTCGTCGATATCGGCGGGAGCGCCAGGGGCCGCCTCCCCGGCTAGGGCCGGGACGGCAGTCATCAGGCAGAACGCGGAGAATACGAGAAGGACCGGAAGGCCAATCCGGACCATGGGCGTCATCTCTGCTGTCTCCCAAAAGGCGATCAGCGGCTCCTCCCGCCGATCGCCGTGACGGCGTCGTGCCGGAAGCACCCGACGAGGTGGTCGTTCACCATCCCCACCGCCTGCATGAACGCGTAACAGATCGTGGCCCCGGCGAACCGGAAGCCCCGGCGCCGCAAGTCCGCGCTCATCGCCTCCGCCGCTTCGGATGTCGCGGGCAGCTCCCGCAGGAGATGGAACCGGTGGGGGACCGGCCTTCCTCCCACGAACCGCCAGATATAGGCGTCGAACGTCCCGAACTCCCTGCGCACGTCGAGGAACCGGCGGGCGTTCTCGATCGACGCACGAATCTTCAGGCGGTTCCGGACGATCCCCGGGTCCGCAAGCAGCCGCGCGACGTCGCGTTCCGCATACCGCGCGATCCTCTCCGGGCGAAAGCCGTGAAAGGCGGCCCGGTAGTTTTCCCGTTTCCGCAGAATCGCCAGCCAGGAGAGGCCGGCCTGGGCTCCCTCGAGGACGAGGAACTCGAAGAGCTTTCGATCGTCGTGCAAGGGGACGCCCCATTCCTCGTCGTGGTATTGCCGCATCAGCGGATCGCCGTCCGCCCACCCGCACCGCTCCATTCTTCTTCTCCTTCACCTTCTTTTTTCGAGCTGGGGAGGCAGCGCCAAGCAGAGATTCCGTCTGATACAGACATCGCTCATTGGACGCTTGCCGGGATCGGTATGTTCAGGGCAGGAGTGTGAACCCTTTGCAGTGATTCGGCTGGATGATGGAAAAATGTCTTCGGTCCGTGGTGAGCAGCGAAGATATTTTCAAGCGTTCGGCGATCGCCGCCAGGGAGGCATCCACCGCGCCGATGTTCGAATCGGAGTAAGCGGTAATCAGTTCGACGGCCCGCACGAGAT
>JACRIV010000005.1 GCA_016220005.1 Deltaproteobacteria bacterium | reverse complement strand
TTTCCCGTCGCTCGCGAACGTCGTGCAGCCCGGCGTGGAGCGCGTCGCCACCGACGTCGTAGTCGCCGTTTGCGCGTTGACCACGACCGTTTCGGGGCTCCAGTACCTGCTCATCGGCATCCGGAAGCTCTCCGATGCGTAAGCGCCCAGCAGCGCATGGCGAGCATTCCCGCGTGCGACGCTCGCCTCACGGGGCACTGCGCACCGCGGTGGTGAGGTGACGCTCATGCAGAGGACGGGCCGGCCGGAAGAACTCGGCGTCAGGGTGGAGGCCGTGGCGCCGGGGTCGGCGGCGGAGCGGGCCGGGATCGTGGCGGGGAGCCGGATCCTGTCGGTCTCGGGAGAGCCGGTCGACGACCTGCTGGACCTGCATTTCCTGACGAGCCGCAGCTCCTTCAGGCTTCGGTGGCTCGATCCGACGGGAGCAAAGAGGGAGAAGGCTTTCCGGCCGGCCGGCGCGATCCTTGGGATCTTTCCGGAGCCGATCCGGGTCAGGCGCTGCCGGAACCGGTGCATCTTCTGCTTCGTCCACCAGCTTCCCAGGGGATTACGAAGAAGCCTCTACATCAAGGACGAGGACGTCCGCCTCTCCTTCCTCCACGGCCAATACGTGACTTTTTCAGACGTCTCCGAGGAGGAGATCCGGAAGATCCTGCGATACCGCCTCTCCCCCCTCTACGTTTCGATCCACACGACCGACCCGGCCCTCCGGAGAAGGATGCTCGGCAATCCGGATGCGGCCGACATCCTCGTCGTGATGAAGCGCCTGGCGGACGGCGGCATCACCCTGCACGGCCAGATCGTCGTCTGCCCCGGCATCAACGACGGAGAGGAGCTCCGGCGGTCCCTCCGGGCGCTCCTTGCGCTTCGACCCGGCCTTTCGTCGGTTGCGGTGGTCCCGGTGGGGTTGACGAGCCACCGCCTGGGCCTTCCCCCTCTCCGGCCGGTCAGCAGGAGGGAGGCGCTGGAAACCCTCGAGATGCTCAAGGAGATCCGGCGCGAGGCGGGAGGGCCGGGCCAAGAGCCGTTCGCCGCCGCCGCCGACGAATATTATCTGATCGCGGGGAAAGAGCTGCCCGGGCGAAAGGCATACGGGTCCTTCTCGCAGATCGAGAACGGGGTCGGCCTCCTGCGCCGGTTCCTGGACGACGCAAGGACTCTTTTCCGCCGCTCCGGATGGAAGAAGGCGGAGGAGGGAGGGATCGTTATCACCGGCCTGTCCGCCCGGAGACACGTGGCCTCCTTCCTGGAGGAATTCTCCCGTCGCGCCGGCGCCCGGTTCGAGCCTCTCCCGGCGGAGAACCGGCTGATGGGAAAAAGCGTAACCGTGACGGGGCTCCTCGGGGGAAGGGACATGCTGGCCGCGCTTGCAGGGAGAAAGCCGGAGCGGATCTACATCCCCTCGGTGACCCTGCGGGATGCCGGGGACCTCTTCCTCGACAATCTCTCCCCGCGCGACATCGAGCGGGAGACGGGAGCCGCCGTCCGCATCTTCTCCCCCGAGCCCAGGGCGTTTTTCGACGCGGTGTTTGAGAGAAAAACCCCTATAATATAATTGACATTTTGCACCAAACTTTGCTATCAATTATCTTTTGACCGCCAGGGGGCGATTAGCTCAGATGGTTAGAGTACCTGCTTGACATGCAGGGGGTCACTGGTTCAAGTCCAGTATCGCCCACCATTTCTTCCCCCCCAGGTACGGTGGAACCCGTTTCGGCGATGCGCCGGTCCGAAGGTGCGCACACCGTCTCGGGGGACATTCCTGGTGTTATCGAGTACCAAGCGGAGGAGTGTCCTCCGCGGAGCAGCCGATGACTTTGATGGAGCTTGCGAAAAAGCAGGGAAAAGCGAAGGTGGCGGTCGCCGCGAAGGTGGAGAACGCGATCCTCGACCTCTCGCGTCCCGCGCCGGAAAACGGCGTCGTCCGGTGGCTGACTCCCGCGGACCCGGAAGGGATCGAGATCGTGCGGCACAGCACCGCCCACGTGATGGCGGCCGCGGTGAAGGAGCTCTTTCCGGAGGCCAGGATCACGATCGGCCCCGCCATCGAAAACGGGTTCTACTACGATTTCGACGTCGAGACCCCTTTCACCCCGGAGGACCTTGGGAGGATCGAGGAGAGGATGGGGGAGATCGTCCGGGCCGACCTTCCCATCACCAGGGAAGAGGTGTCCAAGGAAGACGCGATGCAGCGGTTCCCAGGGGAGCCCTACAAGGAGGAGCTGCTGGCCGACATCCCGGATAATACCGTGTCCCTCTATAAAGTGGGGGACTTCCTCGACCTGTGCCGCGGCCCGCACGTCCCCAGCAGCGGGAGGGTGAGCGCCTACAAGCTGATGAACACAGCGGGCGCCTACTGGCGAGGAGACTCGAGAAAGAGGATGCTCACCCGGATCTACGGGTGCGCCTTCGCGACGAAGAAGGAGCTCGACGCGCATCTCGCCCTCCTGGAAGAGATCAAGAAGCGCGACCATCGCAAGCTCGGAAAGGAGCTCGATCTTTTCAGCGTCAACGAGGAGATCGGGGCGGGGCTCATCCTCTGGCATCCCAAGGGGGCCGTCGTCCGGCGGATCATGGAGGATTTCTGGCGGGACGAGCACGCGCGTGCGGGATACGACATGGTCTTCTCCCCCCATATCGCCAAGCTCGATCTGTGGCGTGTGAGCGGCCACCTCGACTATTACCGCCAGAGCATGTTCGGCTCGATCGAGGTGGAAGGGCAGGACTACCAGCTCAAGCCGATGAACTGCCCGTTCCATATCCAGATCTACAAGTCGAGGATGCGCTCCTACCGGGATCTTCCCGTCCGATACGCGGAGCTGGGAACGGTGTACCGGTACGAGCCGTCGGGGACGCTCCACGGCCTGCTGCGAGTCCGCGGGTTCACCCAGGACGACGCCCACCTGTTCCTTCGGCCCGACCAGCTGGACGAGGAGATCTACACGCTGCTCGACTTCACCCTCTTCGTGCTCAGGCGGTTCGGTTTCGACCGGTACGACATCTACCTCTCCACGCGCCCCGAGAAGTACGCCGGCACCCTCGATAACTGGGCGAAAGCGGAAGCCGCCCTGAAAAAGGCGCTCGAGCGCAAGGATCTTCCCTACCGGGTGGACCCCGGAGAGGGGGTCTTCTACGGCCCGAAGATCGACATCAAGATCAAGGACATGCTCGGGCGGTCCTGGCAGTGCTCGACGATACAGGTGGACTTCAACAACCCGGAGCGGTTCGACGCGACCTATGTGGGAGAGGACGGCGCGGAGCACCGGGCGATAATGATCCACAGGGCCCTGATGGGTTCGCTGGAGCGGTTCTTCGGGGTGCTGTTGGAGCATTACGCCGGGTCCTTCCCCCTCTGGCTCGCACCGGTCCAGGTCGACGTCCTTTCCGTAACGGAAAGGCAGATCGACTTCGCCCGGGAGATCGTCGCCGCTCTCCGCGCCGCGGGCTTCCGCGCCGAAGGAGATTACCGGAACGAGAAACTCGGATACAAGATACGCGAATCCCAGATACAGAAGGTCCCCTATGCGCTGGTCGTCGGGGACCGCGAAAAGGCGCAGCGACAGGTGGCCCCCAGGAGGCGCGGGGGGGAACAGCTCCCGCCCATGGCCCCCGCGGAGTTCATGGAGATCCTCCGGGGCGAAATGGACAAACCGACAACGTAAAGGAGGAAGCCATCACCAAGGAATCGAGAATCAACGAACAGATCCAGGTGCCGGAGGTCCGTCTCGTCGGCGCCAACGGCGAGCAGCTCGGCGTGATTTCGACCCATGAAGCCTTGCAGAAGGCCCGCATCCTGGACCTCGACCTCGTCGAGGTGGCGCCCGCGGCGGTTCCGCCGGTATGCCGGATCATGGATTACGGGAAGTTCAAGTACATGCAGAGCAAGCGCGAGCAGGAGGCGCGGAAGAAGCAGACCGTGATCCAGGTCAAGGAGATCAAGGTCCGGCCCAAGACGGACGAGCATGATCTGAACGTCAAGATCAAGCACATCCGGAGGTTCCTCGAGGAAGGCGACAAGGTGAAGGTCACCGTCCGTTTCCGGGGGCGGGAGCTGACTTACGCGTCCCAGAGCGGGTTCGAGGTGCTAAAGAATATCGTCGAGGCGGTTTCCGATCTGTCCAAGGTCGAGTCGCCGCCGAAGATGGAGGGCAAGACGATGATGACGATCGTCTCCCCGACAGCTCACAAGAAGAAACCCGTCGGACAGCAGGGGGGCGCCCAGGGCGCAACGTCGAAGCAGGCCCAGGCCGTTCCCAAGCCGGCGGAGAAACAGGAGGGACAGTAATGCCGAAAATGAAGTCGAACCGGGGCGCCAGGAAGCGTTTTTCCGCCACAGGCGGGGGCGGAGTCAAGCGCGCCAAGGCGGGGAAGAGCCACATCCTGACGAGCAAGGGCAGGAAGAGGAAGCGGAGCCTGCGGAAATCCGCACTGGTGAACCCGGCGAACGAGAAATCGATCCGCCGCCTGCTGCCGTACCTTTAACAGACCCGAAGGAAGAGGGATAAGAAGATGCCACGCGTAAAACGAGCCGTACATTCGCACAAGAAACGCCGCAAGGTCCTGAAGGCGGCAAAGGGGTTCCGGGGAGGCCGGGGGCGCCTGCTCCGGTCCGCGAAAGAGGCGGTCGCCCGGGCGCTGCAGTTCGCCTACCGCGACCGGCGCACCAAGAAGCGGGAGATCCGCGCCCTCTGGATCGTGCGGGTGAACGCCGCGGCCCGCGAGAACGGGCTCTCCTACAGCCAGCTCATCTTCGGTTTGAAGAAGGCGGGCGTCGAAGTCGACCGGAAGATCCTGGCCGACCTCGCGATCAACGACGCCCCGGGATTCCGGGCGCTCGCGGATGCCGCCCGGTCGGCTTTGGGCTCCTTTGCCTGACCTGTCCGACCGGATCCGGGGGCTCTCCGAGGCGGGGCTTTCCTCCCTCTCCGCCGCAAAGACCGAAAGCGACCTCCTGGAAGTCAAGGGGAGGTTTTTCGGGAAGAAGGGGGAGCTCTCCGAGATCCTGAAGAATATCGCTTCCCTCCCGATCGAGGAGCGGAAGCGGATCGGCGAGGCGGCCAACGAAGCCCGAAACAGGCTCGAATCGGCCTTCGACGCGCGCCTCAAGGAGTTCCGCGAGAGGGAGCGCCTCGCCAGGGAGGGCGCCGAGCGGGTCGACGTGACCTTGCCCGGCAGGGCGCCCGACGTCGGACACCGCCATCCCATCGCCCGCACGATGGCGGAGAT
>JACRIV010000084.1 GCA_016220005.1 Deltaproteobacteria bacterium | reverse complement strand
CGTCGATATCGGCGAACTCCTTGAAGAGCATCGCCTTGCCTTCCATCACGGGCATCGCCGCCTCCGGGCCGATGTCCCCCAGGCCCAGCACCGCCGTCCCGTCGGAGACCACCGCCACCGTATTCCGCCGGATGGTCAGGGTGTAGGACTTCTTGACGTCCTTCGCGATCGCCATGCACACCCGCGCCACACCGGGGGTGTACGCCATGGAGAGGTCGCTCCGGGTCTTGACCGGGATCTTGTTGCTGATCTCGATCTTGCCGCCCAGGTGCTTCAGGAACGTCCGGTCCGAGACGTTGATCAGCTTCACGCCCTGGACCTGCCGGACGGCGTTGATGATCTCCTGGGCATGGTCGATCCCGCGGGCCCGCACCGTGATGTCCCGGGTCACCGTCCCCTTCCCGTGGCCGGAGAGGTCCACCGCGCCGATATCGCCGCCGACCTCGCCGATCGCGGTGGTGACTTTTCCGAGCATTCCGGGCTTGTTCTGAATTTCGACGCGAATCGTGATGCTGTAGCTCTCGCTGGGTGACAAGACCGCTGCCATACCTTCCTCCCATCCCCATCCGACAGGGTGTTAACGGCTGAATCGTAAGTGGCTATTCTATGTAATCCGATATGTGCAACACAAGGGGGTTTTCCAATTGCAATCGATTATCGATGAAGAGATATCCGGTTTTCGTAAATACAAATATTTTTCATTTTATTGATTTCCGTAGTATTGCCTCTTCCCGAAGGATCCTTCCTGCTGTCTAATGCATTTTTCGGGGGGTATCTTTACAGGTACCGGGAATGCGCGGTATTATTTTTCATATAAGGGGGGGTGTCCGGAGTGGAAACGATCGATGTCGGAAAAAGGATAAAGAGCATCCGGAAAAGGAAGGGGCTGACCCTCCAGGAGCTTGCCGAGAAGAGCGGGATCTCCGCCACCGCGATCAGCGCGATCGAGCGGAACGTGTCGTCCCCGACCGTGAACACCCTGTCCCGCATCGGCCGGGCCCTCGGGGAGTCGCTGTCTTCGCTCCTGGGCGAGAGCGAAATCTTTTACGTCCTGACCCGTGCCGAAAAGCGCGAACACCTGGCCACCGAGATCAAGAACGTCGACTTTTTGAGTCTTGCTTCCGGAATCCCGGGCCAGCGGTTCCACCCGATGTTGAGCATCCTTCAGCCGGGAGCGACGAGCGGGGAGGACTACGTGACCCATCGCGGGGAAGAGTTCTTTCTCGTGATCAAGGGCGCGCTGGAGGTGGAGCTCGACGGGCAGACTTCCCGCTTGGAGGAAGGGGACAGCCTCTACTTCCGCAGCAACACGCCCTATCGATGGAGGAACGTCTCGGACCGCGAGACGCAGCTCTTGGTCGTCTCAGCCGCTTGACGTAACGCCATTCCTGGGGCAGACCTTCGCCAGGCCGCACTGGGAACACAGGGGCCGGCGGGCGACGCAGATCCGCCGTCCGTGCCACCCGAGGCGGGTGGCGAACTCCCACCGGCGGGAGGCCGGGACGGCGGCCGCGAGGTCCTGCTCGATCCTTTCCGGATCCTTCGCAGCGGTGAGACCCAGGCGGAACGACACCCTCCCGACGTGGGTGTCGACCGGAAGGGCGTCCTTTGCTCCGAAACAGGCGCCGAGGAGGATCCAGGCGGTCTTCCTCCCCGCGCCGGGAAGTGCCGTCAGCGCCTCCATCGTGTCCGGGACCTTCCCTCCGTGCCGTTCGACGATCGCTCCGGAGAGGCCGCGGATCGCCTTGGCCTTGTTCCGGTAGAAGCCGGTCGGACGGACCGCCTCCTCCAGCTCTTCCTGCGAGGCTCGGGCGAACTGCCGGGGATCGGGATACTTCCGGAAAAGTCCCGGGGTCACCCGGTTCACCCGCTCGTCGGTGCACTGCGCTGCGAGGACGGTGGCCACGAGCAGCTCGAAGGGGCTGCGGTAGT
Organism: Deltaproteobacteria bacterium; assembly: GCA_016220005.1. Taxonomy (GTDB): domain Bacteria; phylum Desulfobacterota; class Deferrimicrobia; order Deferrimicrobiales; family Deferrimicrobiaceae; genus JACRIV01. The sequence goes on along the minus strand of JACRIV010000084.1, from coordinate 12,513 downwards.
CGAGGAGAATCCTTGCGTCCGGGTATGCTCGGGCAAGGAAATCGAGCACGAAAGGGACGGGGGCCGGCGGCTTCCTGGCCGGCATGTCACGGGCTCCTTCGGTAGACGATCACTTCATAGCCCTGCACGTCCACCTCGAACGTAACCCCGAGGACGGTCAACGTGAAGAGTTTCCCGGGGCCCATGAAATCGTCCCCCGGGGTCGCCCGGAAAGCTCCCCGTTCATCCAGCCAGTCCAGCATGGCGCGGACCTCCTGGAAGGACAGGTCGAAAGCGGTGATGAGGTTGTACACCTTCCCGTTGTGACTGATGGGGTAAACGTCGAATTCGTCGGGATCCATTGCCGTTCCTTTCGTTCTCGCCCGCTCGCGCCCGGACCTCCTGATGAAATCAAACGGTTGGGTTCTCGCTCCTTTCGCGCTTTGCGCAAACCATCGATTTAGTATACGCTGGAAGATCGCCGCCAGACAGCACCATCGGAGGCCGACGACTTGCTCATCCGCGACATCCTGGCCCGCAACGCCCGCATCCACCCGGAACGGATCGCCCTCTCCCTGGGACGGGAAGACATCACCTACCGGGAGCTCTCGGCGCGGGCCTCCCGGTACGCAAGCGTTCTCCAGGGCCTGGGCGTGGGGAAGGGGGACCGCGTCGCGGTCCTGACGCACAACTCCCCCCTCTACGTCGAGCTGCTCTACGCCATCACGCAGATCGGCGGCGTGCTCGTTCCGCTCAACTACCTCCTGCTTGGGCGGGAGCTGTCGGCGATCCTGCGAAGGGCCGACGCGAAGGTTCTCCTGTTCGCGGCGGAGTTCCAAAGCGTTGCGGAAGGGATCCGGGCCGCCCTTCCGTCCATTCCCCATTTCGTCTGCATCGACCGGCCCCTGGAGGGTTACGGCGACCTGGCGGAGATGGAGGCGCGCGTCTCCGGCATTTCCGCCGCGCCCGTGCCGCTCTCCGAGTCCGACATCGCGATCCAGATCTACACGAGCGGGACGGGAGGAGTCCCCCGCGGGGCCATGCTCTCCCACCGGAACATGGTCGCCGCATCCGTCTCCGCGGCGCTGGAACTTCGCCTTTCACGGAACGACATCTACCTCTCCGCCGCGCCGCTGCCTTTCATGGCGGGAACGGGGCGGCTGCTGCGGTTCCAGTACATGGGCGGGACGGTCGTCCTCCTGCGCGATTTCGACCCCGAGGAGGTGCTGCGGACGATCGAACAGCGCAGGATCACCCACGTGCTTCTTACACCCACGATGATCGCCCGGATCCTGGATCTCCCTTCCGCGGGCCGGTACAACCTCGCCACCCTGCGGACCGTCCTCTACGGCGGATCGACCATCCCGGTGGAACTGCAGAAACGGGCCATCCGGTTCTTCCGGTGCGGGATGGTGCAGATCTACGGCCAGGTCGAGTCGGCCGGGGTGCTGACGTTCCTCCACGCCGAGGACCACTCCCTGGAGGAGAGCGCCCCGTACATGCGGAAGCTGATGTCGGTGGGCAAGGAGGCGATCGGGGTCGAGGCCCGGGTCGTTGACGAAGCGGGCAGGGAGATCTCCCCGAACCAGGTGGGCGAGATCGTCGCCCGGGGCCTCAACATCTTCGAGGGATATTACCGGGACCCCTCCTCCACCGCGGAGGTTCTCCGGAACGGGTGGCTCTACACCGGGGACGTGGCCTCCGTGGACGAGGAAGGGTACATCTACATCGTCGACCGGAAGCGCGACACCATGATGGTAGGCGGAATCTCCGTCTCTCCGAAGGAGATCGAGGAGGTCATCGAGGAGCACCCCGCCGTGAAGGAGGCGGCCGTCGTCGCGCGACTCGATTACGAGCTCGGGGAGGTCCCCGCCGCCATCGTCGTGCTGAAGGAGGGGGAGCGCGCCGATCCGGAAGCCCTCCTCGCCCATTGCCGGGAGAACATGGCCCCCTACAAGATCCCCCGTCTGATCGAGTTCATCCCCTCCCTTCCCCGGAACAGCCAGGGGAAGATCCTCAAGGCCAAGCTGCGCGAGAGAGTCGTCTCGGGGTCTATTCCCCGAACACCTCGGCGGTAAAGGCGTAAAGATCCACGTCCTTCCGCCACTCCTCGGCGGGAAGCCCCGCCTTCGAGCATACCTTGGAGAGGAAGGTCCGGCGGTCCCAGCCGTACTCGGCGGCCACTTGGGGCAGGAGCAGGCCGCGCCGCACCCCCTTCCTGACCATGAGGCCGTGGACCCCCACCTTCACCTCTTCGGGACGAACCGGGACCATGGGAGTCAGGACGGAGATCTCGATGTGGATCGCGGAAAGCTCCGCGGGTTCGACGGGAGAGAACCTGGGGTCTTCCGTGGCTGCCGCCACGGCGCATTCCTGGACCGTCTTGTACAGGGGGAACGCCGCCTCGGTGAACCCGATGCATCCCCGGAGCCTGCCCTCGCAGGTGAGCGTCACGAAGGCCGCCCCCGGCGACGCGAGCTTCCGGAACGAAGGAGTTTCCAGGGGCAGCTTCCCGTCCAAGACGTACCTCGTCGCCGCGCGGCGGGCGATCGCCAACAGCTCCTTCCGTTCTTCTTCCGCCAGGTAAGGTTCCAGCGCCGCCCCTTCGGTCTCGGTTGCGGAAATTATATCGGGGGAATGCGCGCCGGCTCAAGAAAACGTTTCATCGGGGGCCGGCCCTGGCTGGCTGATCTGGCGGCTCGCGCTCACCCATCCATGGGTTCGCTGCGCCGCCCGCCTCGGGGCCTGCCGCCAGCATCCATGCCGGCTTTTCCTCCCTGATCGGTCGGCGGCCCCTCGGACTCGCATCCTCCCGTGCCGCACCCTTATCCGGTCAGGATGCTCGTCGGCTTGGCGAAGATGGAGCCGGGCAGTCCTTCGGGGAGGATGATGTCGCCGGAGACCTCGATCTTCCCTTGCACCTCCAGGAAGACCGGGACGAGCTCCGGGTCGAACTGGGTGCCGGAGCAGCGGATGATCTCCGCGTTCGCGGCCTCCAGGGGGAGCGCTTTGCGGTAGGCGCGCGTGGAGGTCATGGCGTCGAAGGTGTCCGCGATCGCCATGATGCGGGATTCCAGCGGGATGTCGTAGCCCGCCAGGCGCCCGGGGTAGCCCTTTCCGTCGAACCGTTCGTGGTGGTGCAGGATCGCGGGGAGGAGGGGCTGGAAGAACGGGATCGGTTCGAGAATCCCGGTCGCCACCTCGGGGTGCCGGGTGATCTCCTGGAACTCCTCGTCGTTCAGCCGGCCCGGCTTGTTCAGGATCGCCTCGCGGACGCCGATCTTGCCCAGGTCGTGGAGGACCGACGCCCGGCGCAGGTTTTCGACCTGCTCCGCGGAGAGGGGCATCCCCTTGGCGATCGCCACGGAATACATGGTCACCCTCTGGGAATGGCCGCGTGTGTAGTAGTCCTTCGCCTCCAGGGCCTTGATGAGGGCGTCGATCGACCGGACGTACATGGAGTTGATGAGGTCGGTCTGCTCCTTCACCTTCATTTCCAGGTTCACCTGGTAATCCTGCAGCTCCCTTTCGAGCGCTTTCTTCCGGATGGCGTTCTCGATCGTGATGAGGAGGACGTCGAAGTTGAAGGGCTTGGTGATGTAATCGCAGGCCCCTATCTTCAGGGCCGACACCGCCGTGTCGAGCTCGGCGTGGGCGGACATCACGATTCCGGCGGTCTCGGGAGAGGTGTTGGTGGATTCCCTGAGGAGCGAGATTCCATCCATCTCCGGCATCCGGATGTCCGTCAGGAGCACCGAGTACCGGTCCTCGTTAAGCTTGGCCAGGGCGTCCCTGCCGTTGCGCGCCTCTTCGACGGAATAGCCGGCGATCTCCAGGCGCTCCCGGATCAGGGTGCGGATGAACTCCTCGTCGTCGACGACGAGGATCTTCCTTCCGTTCCCGGTCAAACGAAAACAATTATCGAAAACCTGTCGGGTATCGTTCATCATTTCACTATTCGGAAAAAGGCAAGGGAAAATTCAGTAATTCATAATGTTTTAATTTGTTGTTTCATACATTAAATCGTACATGTAGAATGTCCCCATCCTGGACGACGTAATCCCTCCCTTCGAGCCTCAATTTTCCTTCGGTTTTCGCCTTCGCCATCGTCCCGCACCGGAGGAAGTCCTCGTACCGGATGACCTCCGCCCGGATGAACCCCTTTTCCAGGTCGGAATGGATTTTCCCGGCCGCCGAGACGGCGTTGGTTCCCCGCTGCACGTTCCAGGCTCGGACCTCGTCCTCCCCCACCGTCAGGAAGCAGATGAAATCCATGGCCTCGAAGGCCCCGCGGACGAGCCGGTCCCGCGCCGCCCGCCGAATCCCCAGTTCCCGCAGGAAGTCCGCCTGTTCGGAAGGCGAAAGCTGGGAGATCTCCTCCTCGATCTTCGCAGAGAGCCGTACCAGCGGGACCCCCCGGTCCGCGGCAACGGAGGAAAGCTCCGGGTAGGCTTCCGCGGAGAGGTCCCCCTCTCCGACGTTCAGCACGAGGGTCAGCGGGAGCCGGCTGCCGAACCGGAATCCCGCGAGCGCCCGGGACTCCTCGGCCGAGAAGGAGACCTTTCGCAGGGGGATCTCCTTCTCCAGGTGGGCGATCGCCTTGTGGAGGGAGGTCCACTCGATGTCCCTGCGGGCCTCCTTGGTCATCCGCTCGATCCGTTTCTGGGCGACAAGGTAGTCGGAGAGCGTCAGCTCGGACTCGATCGACCGGAACTCCTTGACCGGGTTCAAGCCGCCCGGGGGCTCCGGATGGAAATCGTCCGCGAACCCCCGCAGGACGATCGCCAGGACCTCCACCCCCTTGATGCCCGCCAGGGTCTCCGGCGGAAGCAGCTCGCCCTCCCCCGGGCCGATCTCCTGAAAGGTGATGGATACGTGGGTGGTCTTCTTCGGGTGGAAGATCCCGGCCAGCCGGTCCACCCGCTCGTCGGGCACCTTGATCGTGCAGACCCCGGCCGCCTGCCCCTTCGCGGGGGCATCGCCCCCGCCGGCCAGCGCACGGAGCAGCGTGCTCTTCCCCGCGCCGACGTGGCCGAACAGCCCTACTTTCATCGGCGCTCCCCTTCCTCCTCGCCGCGAATCCCCTCGAACAGGTCGGTCTCCGGCAGGGGCCCCACGGCCACGCGGGATTTCGCGAGCACGTAGGTTTCCCGCCGGGCGAACTCCCGATATCCCTCCCGGGACAGGATCCGGTTGTAGTCCTTCGCCTGCGTGCGGTGGCTGAAGAAGGCTTCCACCTTCTTCTCCACGTATGCCGAGGTATCGAGGATCGTGGTCAGCTCCCGCTCTTCGATGCCCGCCAAGGGGACGTTCCAGGCGGAAAGGATCTCCCGGGAGATCTCGTACTGGTAAAGCTTGTACGGCCCCCACGGCGCGATGCCGTTGACCAGCTGGCCGGGAAAACGCGAGGGGTCCGCCGCGGCGTCGAACGCCTCCAGGGCCACCTGCGACATGACGATATGGTCGGGATGGCGCGAAACGCCTTCCGGGCCGAAGCCGATCAGGACGTGGGGGCGGATCCAGCGGATCTGCTCGACCGCCTTCTCCACGATCCGCTCCCGCGGCGTGTCGACGAGCCGCCCGTCCACGAAGCCGAGGAAGATCACCTTCCGGATCCCGAGGATCCCCGCGGCACAGAGGAGCTCGGCCGCGCGGACCTCCCCCAGGTGCTCCCGGTCGGTGACCGGCGGGTCTCCCACCATCCCCGCCTGTCCCTTGGTCGCCGTGGCGAGATAGACGTCGGCCCCCTCGTGCGCATACCGGGCGATGGTTCCGCCGGGGCCGAACGTCTCGTCGTCGGGGTGCGCCAAAAGGAGGAGTATCCTTTTCTTCATCGTTCCCATCCCGATCCCGCGGAAGCGCTCAAGGCTCCAATAAAAACAGGGACGGTCCTGGCGTCCCCTTTCGACTTATCAATCTCGGTCGTGTGACCGCGATCCCTTTGTGGTGCTGCCAAGTCCTTTCACAGGACCGTCCCTAAGATAGCACAAAGGGTTCATCGCTTGCAGCGCCGAGGGAGAATCCTTATGCTCTTAGCGTGGAAGACAAGGCGGCGCTCATCCTCGGCGGCGGCGGCATCACGGGGGGCGTGTACGAGCTCGGGGTCCTCTCGGCCCTCGACGACTTCGTCGTCGGCGGACGCCGGCCCACGGATTTCGACATCTACGTGGGGATCAGCTCCGGGAGCCTGCTGGCCGCCTTCCTCGCCAACGGGATCTCCGTCAAGAACATGTGCCGGGCCGTCCTCGGAGAGGAAGGCCACCGGCTGCTCCTCCGCCGGGAAGACATCTACGAGTTCCGCTTCTCCCCTCTTTTCCGCGCCGCGTGGAAGTTCGTCCGCAGCACCGGGCCGGTCGTCCGCTACCTGCGCCGAATGGGGCAGCCGGTCACGTTCCTCAACGCCATCGCCCTCTTCCAGCAGTTCCTCCCCTCGGGGTTCTTCTCCAACGCCAACCTGGAGCGGTACGTCGCCCGCATCCTTTCCGAGGAGGGGCGGAACAACGAGTTCCGCAAGCTGTCGAAGAAGCTGTACATCGCAGCGACGGAGATCGACACGGGGGAGCGCTGGGTGTTCGGCCCCAACGAGGTCACGGACGTCCCGATCTCGAAGGCGATCCAGGCGTCTTCCGCCATCCCCGTCTTCTTCGAGCCGGTGCGCATCCGGGACCGTTTCTTCGTCGACGGCGTGGCCGAGCGGGCCAGCCACCTGGACATCCCGGTCTCAGCCGGGGCCGGGTTCATCCTGATGATCAACCCGACCGTCCCCATTTACAACGACCGGACGGTCGTGTGCATTCCGACCGTCCTCGGGCATTGCAGCTCGATCACCGAGACCGGCCTCGCCGCCATCGCTGAGCAGACTTTCCGGATCAACAGCCGGGTCAAGCTGGAGCTGGGCATCGAGATCTTCCGGCAGCAGCACCCGGGAACGGAGCTCCTCCTGATCGAGCCGGCGCCCATGGAGTCCACCCTCTTCCTCTACGGGAGCATGAACTTCACCGAGCGGGTCCAGGTGCTCAACTACGGCTACAACTCCGCCGCATTCTTCTTCATGGAGAATTTCGCAAAACTAAGGGATTCTTTCGCCAAGGCGAAGATGGAAGTATCATTGGAGCGGATATCCACCGACCGGTTCCTGGAATTCGCGGCGCGGCTCAAGGGCCGCCGACGCTTCCAAATGAAGATTCATTACCGGTGAGACGCCACTGGAGGTAACGATGAGACGCACCCTCTCCCCCGGCCGGCTCCTTCCCGCTCTCCTTTTCCTCCTGGCAGGGCAGGCGGCGCCGGCGCAGCCGGACATCGCCATCATCGTCGACGGCCTCCCCCTGGACGCCAAGGCGATCGCCGTCAAGGACGAAGTGTACGTCCCCGCCTGGATACTCGAGAACTACGCCCACACGAAAGTGAAATGGATGCGCCGGGGCAACGTCCTGGAGATCCTGACCGCCACGCCGGGAGACGTCTCCCCCCCTCCGGAGGGGAAGCTCAAGCTGAAAGTCGGCTTCTACCTCAACTCGGAAGGGTTCGTCGTCGGGAAGAACGCGCGGCTGTACCTCCTGAACATCGATCCCAAGGAGTTCGTGTTCCCCGACGGGAAAACACCGGCCGAACGGGCCCACGAGGGGACGGTCGAGCGGATCGGGAACATCTCGGAAGCGATGCACGAATACCTCAGCCTCCCGCCGACGGAGCGGTTCACGGCGAAAGGCTGGAGGATCGTGGCGCGAATGCCCATGGAGGAGATCGTGTCGCTGTCGGCCACGGTGGACCGGTACGAGCTTCTCTACAAGAGCCTCTACTACGACCTGATCACCAACCTCGTGAGCGAGAAGGAGCACCAGATCCGCACGTCGGCCGTCATCGACGACTCCCTCAAGGGGATCAAGGTCGAAAACATCCCCCTCCGGGAAGACGGTTCGGCGGAGATCACGCTGGGAAACGGGCTGTACTTCCTGTACGCACGGATGCTCTATCGGAACCGGCAGGTCGTGTGGGACATGCCCGTCGCCGTCCGCGGCGGCGAGACAGCAGTCGAGCTGTCGAACCGGAACGCGGCGTTGGTGCATTGACCCGCTTCATTTCCTCAGTTGTATCCCGCCTCCCCGTGCTGTGAGAGGTCGAGCCCCACGACCTCGTGCTCGTCCGCCACGCGCAGTCCCATGGCCCGATCGAGGAGCTTCAGCAGGACGTAGCTTACCGCGAAGGAATAGACGAGGACGACCCCCGCCGCCAGCGCCTGGATCGCGAGCTGCCTCGGGTTTCCGAAGGCCAGGCCGTTGGCCCCGGCCGCGTTGACGGCCGTCGTCGCGAAAATCCCCGTGGCGACCGTTCCCAGCGTGCCCCCGACGCAGTGCACTCCGACCACGTCCAGGGAATCGTCGTAGCCTAACCGGCCCTTGAGCATAACGGCGCCGTAGCAGAGGGCGCCCGCCGCAAATCCGATGAAGAGGGCTGCGACCGGCTGCACGAACCCGGACGCCGGGGTGATCGTGCCCAGGCCTGCGATGCACCCGGAAGCGGCCCCGAGCATGGTGGGCTTGCCGCGATGCGCCCACTCGGTCCCGACCCAGGCGAGCGTCCCGGCGGCGGCGGCCAAGTGGGTCGCGACGAAGGCGCTGGTGGACAGCCCGTTCGCGGCGAGGGCGCTCCCCGCGTTGAAGCCGAACCAGCCGAACCAGAGGATGGCCGCTCCGAGGACAGTCATGGGGAGGTTGTGGGGGGCCATGTTGTCGAGCCCGAACCCCCTGCGGCTGCCCACCGCCATCGCCGCCGCAAGGGCGCTGACCCCCGCGGTGATGTGGACGACCATTCCCCCGGCGAAATCGAGCGCCCCGAGGTTGCGGAGCCACCCCCCGTTCCCCCACACCCAGTGCGCGACGGGGTTGTAGACCAGAAGGGCCCAGAGGAGCGTGAAGACAAGATACGTGGAGAACTTGAACCGCTCGGCGAACGCCCCCGCGATGAGCGCCGGGGTGATGACCGCGAACATCATCTGGTAGATCATGAAAGCCTGGTGCGGGACCGTCGCCGCGTAATCCTTGAAGGGCTCGATCCCCACGCCGTTCAGAGCGAACCAGGACAGGTCCCCGATGACCCCGCCCCGGTCCGGGCCGAAGGCCATGCTGTACCCGACGAGCATCCATTCCACGCTGATCAGCCCGAGGACGATGAAGGACTGCATGATGGTGCCCAGGATGTTCTTCTGCCTGACCATCCCCCCGTAAAAGAGCGCAAGCCCGGGGGTCATGATCATGACGAGCGCCGCAGACACGAGGAGCCACGCGGTATCGCCGTTGTTCATACCGATATCCTCCTTACGCCGAAGGTGATGGGTGCCGACGGCGGGAGGGACGGCAACCCCCATGCCATGCGGGAAAACGCCTGATTTGACGGGATTAGTCCTGGAACGGGCGGGGCTGTGCGGCGGACATTGTTGTTATTTATTAAACATTTATAGCTATAATTTTACAATAATGGAAGCAGAAAGAAGGGCGCCGGTCCGTCAAGAAGGGCGCCCTTCCCCCCCGGCTGGTGTGGTCGGCCCCATCACCTTCCCGGAGGACCCGTGCATTCTCCCTGCAACGCGCTTACCAGTTGTATCCCGCCTCCCCGTGCTCCGAGAGGTCGAGCCCCATGACCTCGTCCTCCTTCGCGATCCGGAGGCCCATCGTCTTGTCGAGCACCAGCAGCAGGACGTAGCTCACCACGAAGGAGTATACGAGGGAGACGCCCGCCGCCAGCGCCTGGACGGCGAACTGCTTGGGGTTGCCGTAGAGGAGGCCGTTGGCCCCCCCGGCGTTGACCACCGTCGTCGCGAACAGCCCCGTCGCCAGGGCGCCCAGCGTCCCGCCGACGCAGTGCACGCCGACGACGTCCAGGGAGTCGTCGTAGCCGAGCCGGCCCTTCATCATCACCGCGCCGTAGCAGGCGGCCCCTGCCAGGAGGCCGATAACCAAAGCGCCCATCGGCTGCACGAACCCGGCGGCCGGGGTGATCGCGACCAGGCCCGCCACGCAGCCGGACGCGGCCCCCAGGACCGTGGGCTTCCCGCGATGGATCCACTCGGTGAAGACCCACGAGAGCGTCGCGACGGCCGCGGCGGTGTGAGTGGCGACGAACGCGCTGGTGGAGAGGTCTCCCGCCGCAAGGGCGCTTCCGGCGTTGAAGCCGAACCAGCCGAACCAGAGGATGGCCGCTCCGAGGACGGTCATCGGAAGGTTGTGGGGCGCCATGTTGTCCACGCCGAACCCCTTCCGCTTCCCCACCACGAGGGCCGCCGCAAGGGCGCTGACTCCGGAAGTGATGTGGACGACCGTTCCCCCGGCGAAATCGAGCGCCCCGAGGTTGCGGATCCACCCGCCGATCCCCCACACCCAGTGCGCCACGGGGTTGTAGACGAGCAGCGCCCAGAGGAGCGTGAACACGAGGAACGTGGAGAACTTGAACCGCTCGGCGAACGCCCCCGTGATGAGCGCCGGAGTGATGACCGCGAACATCATCTGGTAGATCATGAACGCCTGGTGCGGGACGGTCGCCGCGTAATCCTTGAAGGGTGCAAGTCCCACGCCGTTCAGGGCGAACCAGGACAGGTCCCCGATGATCCCTCCCCGGTCCGGGCCGAAGGCCATGCTGTACCCGACGAGGATCCACTCCACGCTGATCAGGCCGATGATGATGAAGGACTGCATGATCGTTCCCAGGATGTTCTTTCTCCGGACCATCCCGCCGTAAAAAAGCGCAAGCCCGGGGGTCATGATCATGACGAGCGCCGCAGACACGAGGAGCCACGCGGTATCGCCGTTGTTCATACCGATATCCTCCTTACGCAGAAGATGATGGGTGCCGACGCGGGGAAGGAGCGCAACCGGCGTGCCATCTTCCGAACCCTTTGATTTCCGGCGGGAACCGCCCGGTGCGCCCCTCACGGCACACCGACATAATTGTCTGACACGCGACAATATGCGTCCGATCCGCACACGCGCCTACACGGCGCAAGGCGCCCCGCCTCCGGGGGGGAATCCTCACGCGCGGCCACGGCGCGGTGCGGGGGCCCCTCCATAGACGGGCGCCTTCCACCGGTTGCGCGCAAGGCAGCCGGAGTGCCTTCGCAAGCATCAGCGGGGAATTTCCTTGGAGGGGGGAATCGTCTGCATTACAATCTTCGGACGGCTTGGTTTTTCCTCCTCTCCCCGGAAGGAGTCCAGGATGATCGAATCGTTCCACTCTTCCTGCATACGGGGCGCGAGGTCCGTTCTCTCCCTCGCCCAGGCGTCCCTTTCCTGCAACGTCGCCGAAAGAGGCCCCGATGCCTCCCTCGGGTATCCCGATACGGCCTACGAGCTGCCGGTCGTCTTCGGGCTGACGGACATCAAGGTCAACACGCTGACCGGCGCGGAAAAGGTCCTCGCCCTGGCGGAGGAGCTCATCCGGAAGCCGGCCACGCGCGCCAACGCCCTCGATGCCGGAGCGGCCACGCTCCTTGCCGCGGAGGTGCTGGGGGCGCTCTCCCACAAGAACGGCAACCCGTTTCCGCCCCCGTCGGTCGGCTTCGTGCCCGACTCGATCCTCCGCAAGCTCGGCATCTTCATGGTGGACGGCTCCGTCCCGGGGGTCGCCGTGATGATCGGAAGGGCGGCCGATCCCGCGGCCGCGGCGGCCATGGTCCGCCAGTTCCAGGAGATCGGGCTCCTCGTCTTCCTCGCGGGAGACCTGGCATCCCAGATGGACAAGGCGGGGGTCAAGCTCGGCGACGATTTCAGGACGTTTCCCTTGGGTCCTCTCCCCGCGGTCATCCACGCCGTCAACTTCGCGGTGCGGGCGGGCCTCACCTTCGGCGGCCTGGGGCGCGGGCAGACCGACGCGATGTACGGCTACCTCGCCAACCGGGTCAAGGCGTTCGTCTGCGCGCTGGGCTCCCTGGACGAGATCGCGCTGGCCGTGGTCGCGGGGGCGATCAAGGCCGGCTTCCCCGTCCTCACCGACCGGAACCTCCCGGAGATCCCGGGCTCCCTCTTCCGGGTTCCCGCCGGCGAGGAGATGGTCCGCGCCGGGATGGAAGCGCGGGGGATCAAGGCGAGGATCGTCAAGGTCCCGATCCCCATCGCCTTCGGCCCCGCTTACGAGGGCGAGCGGATCCGGAAGTCGGACACCCACGTCGAGTTCGGCGGCGGCCGGTCCACGGCGTACGAGCTGGTCGTCTCCGCACCCCTCCCCGAGGTGCGGGACAAGGAGATCATGGTATCCGGGCCCGACATCCCCGAGGTCCCCAAAGGCGGGACGCTCCCGCTGAGGATCGTGGTCACGGTGGCGGGAAACAGGATGCAGAAGGACTTCGAATCGGTCCTTGAGCGGCGAATCCACCGGATCGTCAACTTCGGGGAAGGGACGATGCACGTCGCCCAGCGCGACACCACCTGGATCCGCATCTCCGGCGAGGCGGTGGCGAAGGGGTTCCGGCTCAAGGACCTGGGGATGATGCTCTACGCCAAGATGCACGCCGACTTCGAGAACATCGTCGACAGGGTGTCCGTG
>JACRIV010000081.1 GCA_016220005.1 Deltaproteobacteria bacterium | reverse complement strand
CGTCGATATCGGCGAACTCCTTGAAGAGCATCGCCTTGCCTTCCATCACGGGCATCGCCGCCTCCGGGCCGATGTCCCCCAGGCCCAGCACCGCCGTCCCGTCGGAGACCACCGCCACCGTATTCCGCCGGATGGTCAGGGCGTAGGACTTCTTGACGTCCTTCGCGATCGCCATGCACACCCGCGCCACGCCGGGGGTGTACGCCATGGAGAGGTCGCTCCGGGTCTTGACCGGGATCTTGTTGTTGATCTCGATCTTGCCGCCCAGGTGCATCAGGAACGTCCGGTCCGAGACGTTGATCAGCTTCACGCCCTGGACCTGCCGGACGGCGTTGATGATATCCTGGGCGTGGTCGATCCCCCGGGCTTTGACGGTGATGTCGCGGGTGACAGTCCCTTTGCCGTGGCCGGAGAGGTCCACGGCGCCGATGTCGCCTCCCAGGGTCCCGATCGCGGTCGTGACCTTTCCCAGCATCCCCACCCTGTTCTGAATTTCGACGCGCATCGTGATGCTGTAGCTCTCGCTGGGTTTTACCATTACAGCCATATCTCCCTCCTCGTTTCCCTGGAAATGTTCATTGCAGGACGGTCCGGTAGCCGTTAACCGACAATTTAGGAAACACAGGGGGGGAGGTCACCCCCCGAAAGGGGGGAAATGATCGGGGTCGGGGATCAGGCGAGAAGTCCGAGTTTTCGGGCTTTCGCGATGGCCTCGGTGCGGGTGCTGACGTAAAGCTTGCAGTAGAGTCTTTTCAGGTACCACTTCACGGTCTCTTCGGAAAGGAAGAGGCGCTTTCCGATTTCACGGTTGCGCAGCCCCTGGGAGATCAGATTGAGGATCTGCACCTCCCTGTGGTGGAACGGCTCACCGGTTCGCTCCGCGGCCGTCTTCCCGGCGACGGGATCGCCGCAATCCTCCAGTGCGGAGAGGATTCCTCCCACCGCCGCGCGCAACCTCTCCTTGCCCTTAAGCTGCCTGAGGAGCGGAATGATCTCTCTTCCCGCGTTGACGAAGGGGCGGACGACCCCCTCTCCTTCGGCAAGAGACAGCGCCTTTTCGAGCCTGTCCAAGGCCTTCTCCGTCCTGGAAAGTCCGTTCCATGCCGCTGCCTGCAGGACCAGGAATTCGATGACATTTCGTCCCCTGCCCGCCGAACCGGCGCTCTCCAGGGCCTTGTCGGACAGCCTGACGGCCTCCCCGAACCTCCCCCGGGCCAAGAGAACACGGAGGTGCTCTATCAGGAAGAACTCATACTTTTCCGAGAAGATGGACCGACCGAGAATATCCTCCCCGACGAATACCGTCCTGGCGGACTCGAGGAACTCCATCGCCTTGTCCAGGTCCTTTGCCTCCGCAGCCATGCGCGCTTCCAACAGGTCGGCGCGGAACGACACGCGCAAGACGTTGTGCTTCCGGGCAATCTGACGCGCTTGAGCCAGATCGGCGGCGGCCAGATCGGGCCTTCCCAGTGCGAGCCGGGTACGGGCCCGCTCCGCGAGAGCCATTCCGAGGAAGCCGAAGGCGTCGCTGGCTTCGAGGAACGCGATCGCCTCCGACAACTCCTCGAGCGCCTCCGCCAACCTGTTCTTTTCGTGGAGCACCAATGCAAGGCCGTAGCGCAGGAACGCGGCCCCGATGCAGCGTAGCCACAGCCGCTCTCCGGCGACATCGAGGGACTTGCGAAAACTTTCCTCCGCTTCGTTCGTCCGGCCCATCAGGTATTTAACGATCCCGATATTGAGCCGGGCATTCAGGTTGACCAAGGAGCTGTCCGCGCCGTCGGATACATCGAGGGCTTCCTGGAAGTGTCGGAGGGCGAGAGAAAGGCCCCCCCCGACGCGGCTTGCGAATCCCAACGTGATGGATGCGTAGCTGCGCAATGCCGACTCTTCGGGGGGAAAGAGGGACACGATGCCGGGATGCAGCTCGGATACGACCGGCTCGTCCGTCTGGATGATGCCCAGGACGGCTCGAAGGACCCGAAGCTCGGCCTCAACCGGGACCGAGGCCGAGGAGGGGACGTTGCCCGCCGGCCCTGCCGGCCTTGCCGGTCTTGCGACCGCCTTTTCGGCGCAGGCGACGCGCATCCTGGCGCCGTCGAACTCGCCCAGGTACCCGAGCGCCCACGCATGCAGGGCGCACAGGACCGGGGATCGGCGAACGGTCCTGTCCGGAAGCGCCTCGATCCACCGGCGCAGCTCCTTGAAATCGCCTTGCCGGAAGAGTTCCCGTCCCGCCGTTTCAAGCAGCCGGGCAGCCCGATTGAACCGGTTCCCCGCGATCGCGTACCGCACCGCCTCGGTAAGCGAGCCGTTCCTCTCGAACCATTCGCTGGCCCGGTCGTGCAGGCCTGCGATTTCCTCCGGATGCCCGGTCCGCAGGCGATTACGCAGGAATTCGGCAAAGAGGTGGTGGTAACGGTACCAGGCGCGGTGATCGTCCAGCCCGAAGATGAACAGGTTCCCGTTCTCCAGCATTTCGATCAGGTGCTGGCCGTCCTGCCGTCCGGTGAGAGCGTCGCACAGAGGGGCGGTCATCCGGTCCAGGATGGACGTTTTCATCAGAAATTGCCGCACGCCGGCGGTTTGCCGGCCGAACACCCCCTCCAACAGGTAATCGGCGATTTTTCGCTGCGCTCCCGTGAAACCGGCCACGAACCTGTCGGCGTCCGCCGCACCCGTCAAGGCCATGGCTGCGAGCTGCAGCCCGGTGATCCACCCTTCCGTCCGGCGGCAAAAAGTGCCAACCTGCTCCTCGGACAGTTGCAGGCGGCATATTTCCTTGAGGTAATTTCGCGTCTCGTCGAGGTCG
>JACRIV010000082.1 GCA_016220005.1 Deltaproteobacteria bacterium | reverse complement strand
CCCGCCGTGGAAGCCGTAGCCGTGGATGGAATGGACGACGACCTCCGCGCCCGCCGCCCGGGCGGCCGCACGGCCGAGGATCCCGGCCTTCGAGCTGTGGGTGTGCACGATCAGGGGGAGGCCTCCTGTGCGCGCCCGCTCCTCGAGCAGGATCGCCCTCAGGGAGAGGAATGCCCGAAGGTCGGAGAGGGGACGGATCTCCCGCACCAGCGAGCCGAGCCGGCGAAACCGGCATCCGGGGATGTCCGCCGCCACGGGGTCGAGCATTCCGCCCTCCCCGGCGACGAGGACACGGTCGAACCTCTGCGGGTCGAGCGCCCCCACGGTAAAAAGGGTGTTCTCCTGCGCCCCTCCCCACTCCAGCAGGGTGATGATGTGCACCACGCAGGCCCGGAGGCGGGAGCCATTACCGTCCATGGCTGCGTGCGGCGAGGCCGGCGGCGCGGAGACCGTCCGCAATCGACCTGTCCATCCCGAAGTAGTCCCACGCGCCGTACCGGCCGGCCAGGATGACGTCGCGGCGCGCGAACTCGCCCGCGAGGAGCGACACGCCCTTGCTGCGCGCTCCGTCGAAGAGGACGTAGCCCGGGTCCAGCATCACGGGACGGAGCTCCTCGATGCGGCTCCCGCCGCGGAGGACTCCCATCCTTTTCAACCCCCGTACGGCCTTCCCGATCTCCCGGTCCACGTTCACCCGGGCATTCGCCGGAAAACTCTTTTCGACGAAGACCGAGGCGCAGCCGCGGGGCGCGGACGAGGGAGCGACGTTGGAGAGGAACCCGACGCGGAAGAAGGGATAGCGGGGCTCCGGCACATACATCCAGTGCCCGGGAGTCGGACCCGCGCCGCAGATCCCCAGGTTGATCGCCAGGACCTTGACCCACTTGAGGGAGGATGCGGCCCTGCGGGCGGAGGAGGAGAGCCCCTCGCTGCATGCCGCCAGCCCGGGCAGCGGAATCGTGGAGATCACGGCACGGTATGGCAGCGCGTCCCCGGCGGAGGTGTGCACCACCTTGCGCCTGAGGTCGATGCGCGCAACCCGAGCGCCGGTGCGCACCCTGGCCCCCAGGGGACGCGCCAGCGCCCCGACGAGGGCGCCGATCCCCCCCCTCGCCGGGTAGTGAAAGCGGGCGTTGTATCCCATCCCTTTCCGTACGCCGCCCGAGGCTCCGTCGAGGAGATCCTCGAACCTGGGGACCGGGACCGACCAGTCCGTCCATTCGTACCCCAGCCTCGCGAGCGGGGTCCGCCACATCTTCCCGTTGTACGGGAAAAAGAACGCCTCGCACATCGCCTTCCCGAATCTTTGGATAAGCCACTCGGCAAGATGGTTCGGCGTGCGGTCCCCATGAATCGCCGCCCGGATCCGCTGCGCCGCGAAATCGGCCAGACACCGCGACACGAAAGCCGGGGCGTGCCCGTTCAGGTGGACCTGGAAGGGATACGGCGTAAGCCTCCCTTTGAGTAAAATCCGGGCATCCCTCTCGACCTCCCTCCACGGGACCCCCGGAACGCCGAGTATCCATTCGCGCAGGACGGGATCGGAGACGTGGAGAAAGTGGCCGCTCATGTCGAAGGTGTACTTCCCCGCGGGGATCGAGCGGCACCACCCCCCCGGCTCGTCCTCCCGCTCCAGGACCAGGAAGTCCTCCCCGGCCGCTTCGAGGACCCTCCCCGCCGCAAGCCCGGTCACTCCTCCGCCCAGAACGAGGATCATCCGCAGACCGCCTTCACAGCTTCATATCGATGGCCTTGAGCCATATGGCGACCGCGAGGAAGATGGCCAAGATGAGCCCGTACCAGACCAGGGATGCGAGCGGCCGGAGATGCATCGCGGCCAAGCCGATGCCGGAGGAGAGCGCCCCCGCCGCGCAGCTGTATAGCACCGTCTGGCCGGTGGAGAGCCTCCACTTGCGCAGGCGAAGGCTGAAATGGTCACGGCTGCCGACGAAGATCGACGCCCCCCTCCGCATACGGAGGTACGACACGAAAGCGATCTCGAAAAGAGGGACGGCGAAGACGGCAATCGCCGTCAGCCATCCGAGAGGGTTCCAGAGCGTGTAGTCGGCCTCGATCGCCAGCCCCCCCAGGAGAAATCCCAGGAGAAGGGATCCGGTGTCGCCGAGGTAGATCTGCGCCGGCGTCCGGTTGTAGCGCAGGAACCCTAGAAGCGCTCCGATGAGGGAGAGGCACACGACCATCCCGATCTGCTTCCCTTGCAGCATCAGGATGATTCCCAGGGCCGTGGCGGACACGCTCGCCACGCCTCCCGCAAGGCCGTCCATCACGTCGATCAGGTTGAAGCCGTTCGTCATCACGATCATCCAGAGGAAGGTCAACGCCACGCAGGCCAGGGGGGGCAGGAAGCCGATGCGGATCCGGATCCCGGACTTGATCATCAGGAAGACCGCGATGACCTGAACGAGCAGCTTGATGCGGGGGGAGAGCCTTCCGATGTCGTCGATGAGTCCGACCAGGACGATGATGGAGGACGCCAGGAGCAGTCCCATGAGCTTGTCGCTGAACTGCAGGAAAATAGCCACCGGAAAAAGCACGGCGCAGAAGACCGCCAGTCCCCCCAGGTAGGGAACAGGGTCCTTCTGGGTCTTCAACGCTCCGTCCGGCTGGTCGACGATCCCGAACCGCCGGGCGGAATCCCGGAAGATCGGGGTCAGGTAGAGCCCCAGAAACAGGGAAGAGACAAAGGCGGCCGCGCCCGACGCGGCGAAGGGAAGCGCGCCGACGCCTGTCACTTGAAGTCCTTCCGCGAGAACAGCAGGCAGGCGGCGGTCAGCACGGCCGCGCAGTAACAGAGGAGATAGCCCGCCGCCATTCCCAGCACACCCGGAGAGCGGACCCCCCCGTACACCACCTCGTTCTTCCAGTTGAAATTCTCCAGGTTCGGCAGGGCGTAGAACAGCACCTTGGCCGCCCACTGCACCGCCGCGGAGGCCGAACGCCCGCCGAAGACGATCAGGTCCTTCGAGACGTGACCGATGAGGAACATGGAGAGCGTGAAGATCGCGCTTAAGACCGGCGTGGTGAAGGTCGAGAAGAAGGAGGCCAGACAGATGAGCAGGACCAGTTCGAGATAGATCCCCGCGGAGGCGATCAATATGCCCGGCTCCGGGGATCTCTCGTACCCGAGATGGACCAGAAACAGCATGGCGGCCATGGCGAGGGTCGTCAAGGCGAGTGTGGCGCTCAAGCCCATAGCCTTCCCGACGATGAACTCCCATCGGGGGACCGGCTTCGAGAGGATCAGGTAGACGGTCTTCCGATCCACCTCCTGACTGATCAGGCTGATCCCGATGAAGACCGCGGTAACGACGCCGAAGATGTGGATGCTCGCGAGGCCGACATCCACGATGATCCGGGTAAGTTCCCCGACGGAGAGGTCCGCGAGGAAATAGGTTATCCCGATCACGAAGAGCGCGAAAGCAAGGATCGCGTAGAGGATCTTGTTCCGGATCGTCTCCCGGAAGGTATTGGCGGCGATGGAAACGATTCTACCCCCCAAGGCCGTCCTCCCTCGCGTTCCCGGCAACCTGCTCCACGTAGATCTCCTCGAGGCGCTTCTTGACGGGGATGCAGGAGGTCACCAGCGATCCGACCCGGCGGAGCTCCCCGATCCAGTGGTTGGCGTCCTCATGGTCCCTGGCCTTCAGCACGAACGTGTCCCCTTGGACGGAACCTGACTCCCTCGTGAGGCCTGCCGCGGAAGCCCACCCCGGCGGGGGCAGCGGGGAGAAGACCACCTCCACGTACTGGACCCCCTCCTTCCCCATCAGCTCGTCCACCGAGCCCTCCGCGACCTTCGTCCCCTTGTGGATCATGACTACCCGGTCGCACAGCGCCTCCACGTCGGAGATGATGTGCGAGCTGAAAAAGACGGTCTTGCCCGCGTCCTTGAGCTCGCGGATGAGGTTGCGGACCTCCATTCTCCCCATCGGGTCCAGCCCCGACATCGGCTCGTCCAGGATGACGAGCTCCGGGTCGTGCAGGAGCGCCTGGGCCAGCCCAAGCCGCTGCAGCATCCCTTTCGAGTACTTCCGGATGGCGAGGCCGGCCGCACCGTCGAGCCCCACGCGCGTGAGCATCTCCTCCGAGCGCCTCTTGATCTCTCCCCGGCCGAGGCCGTTCATGTGCCCGCAGAGGCTCATGAACTCGGCGCCCGTCAGATATTCGTAGAAGTACGGCTGCTCCGGCATGAACCCGATGCGCCGGCGGGATCCCGGCCGCTTCCCCGCCTCCTCCCCGAAGATGGTCACTGTGCCGGTGTCCGGGAAGGCGAGGCGGTTAAGGATCTTGATCGTCGTCGTCTTGCCCGCCCCGTTGGGCCCGAGGAACCCGACGATCTCGTTCTGGCCTACCACGAAAGAAAGGTCGGACAGCACTTTCACGCGCTTCCGCCAGAACCCCATTGGGTAGGATTTGGACACGCCCGAAACTTCGATGACCGGCCCGTTCCCGCTCATTGCTTCCTGAACACCTTCAAGCGCTGCGTTACCCGGTCGCTCCGCACCTCTCCATCGGGAGAAAGCAGGTATCTCCCACCGTGGGGCTCCGGCGGCACCTTTCGCAGGAAGCCGGCGCGCGCCAAGTCGGACAGCGCCGCGGGAAGGACGCCGTACCGGGCCCGGTACGCCTCCACCGCGCGCTCGAGGCTCTGGATGTCGCGCTCCACGATCACTTCACGGATGCGCCTCTGCAGCACCTCCCTGCGGG
>JACRIV010000079.1 GCA_016220005.1 Deltaproteobacteria bacterium | reverse complement strand
GGCCCGGGCCGGCCCGCTTGCTTCCCCTGCGGGGAAAAATGGTAGTATGAGTAAACGATCGATGTCCCTGCGGCGCAGGAGGACCGGTTGCCGAAATCCGTCTTCATCACCGGGGTGGCCGGCTTCATCGGTTCCCACGTGGCGGAAACGTTGCTGCGGCGCGGCGACTGCGTCTTCGGCCTGGACAACTTCGATCCTTTCTATGACCGTGCCCTGAAGGAGCGCAACCTCGCCGCCCTCCGGGAGTTTCCCGGTTTCCGTTTCGAGGAAGGGGACATCCGGGACCCCGGAGCGCTCTCCCTCTGGGGCAGGGGGGAATCCGTAGACTCCCTGGTCCACCTGGCGGCGAAAGCGGGCGTCCGCCCCTCGGTCGCGGACCCGGCCGGCTACGCCGACGTGAACGTCATGGGTACCATACAGGTCCTCGAATTCGCAAGAGAGCGTTCCGTACCCCAAGTTCTATTCGCCTCCTCTTCCTCTGTATACGGGGGGAACGCGAAAGTCCCCTTTTCGGAGAACGATGTCGTCGACCATCCCGTGAGCCCTTATGCGGCGACCAAGAAGGCCGGCGAGCTGCTCTGCCACACCTGGGCTCATCTCTACGGGATGAACATCGCCTCCCTCCGGTTCTTCACCGTGTACGGGCCGAGGCAGCGCCCCGAGATGGCGATCCACAAGTTCACCCGCCGCCTCTTCGAGGGAAGAGAGATCGAGGTCTACGGCGACGGCTCAAGCCGCCGGGATTACACTTATATCGATGACATCGTGAGCGGGGTCCTCGGGAGCCTCGAAGCCCCGCCCGGGTTCCGCGTGTACAACCTCGGGGAATCCCGAACGATCTCGCTGGAAGACCTGGTGGGCCTGCTTTCGCACGCCACGGGCATTCCCGCGAGACTTAAATTCCTGCCTCCGCAGCCCGGGGACGTCCCCGTCACCTTCGCGAACATCAGCCGGGCCCGGGCCGAGATCGGCTACGACCCGAAGACGCCCGTGGAGACGGGCGTGGAACGATTCGTGGAGTGGTATCGAGGCATGCTTGCAGGGAAACAATCATAAGCAGGAGGAGGCAAACGATGAAGATCACTCTATCCGTCATCAAAGCGGACATCGGCTCCATCGGCGGCCACATCCGGCCCAGCGCCCAGCTCGTCGAAGAGGTCCGCAGCAAGGTGCGGGACCTCGGGAAGAACCTTCTGATCGACTCCTACATCGGGTACACGGGGGACGACATCGCCATCTTGATGACCCATACGGGCGGCGTCCTGAACGAGAAGGTCCACAAGCTCGCCTGGGACACCTTCCTTGCGGGGACGGAGGTGGCCAAGGCGCAGGGCCTCTACGGCGCCGGACAGGACCTCCTCAAGGACTCCTTCTCCGGCAACGTCAAGGGGATGGGGCCCGCCGTGGCCGAAATATCGTTCGAAGAGCGGCCCAACGAGCCGTTCCTGCTCTTCGCCGCCGACAAGACCGACCCCGGCGCCTACAACCTGCCGTGCTACCTTGCCTTCGCGGACCCGATGTTCAGCGCAGGGCTCATCCTCTCCCCCAAGATAGGGACGGGGTTCACCTTCCGGATCATGGACGTCGAGAACACGGAGGGGGACCGGGTCATCGATCTTTCCGCCCCCGAAGACCTCTACGACATCGCGGCCCTGTTGCGCGACCAGGAGCGGTTCGTCGTCGAGTCGATCCGGTCCCGGGCGACGGGGGAGATCGCGGTCTCCGTCAGCACGACCCGCCTGCACAACATCGCCGGGAAATACACCGGTAAGGACGACCCCGTCATGCTCGTCCGGGTCCAGGGGAACTTCCCGGCCACCGGCGAAGTACTCGCACCCTTCACCATCGGCCATTACGTCGCCGGGTTCATGCGGGGCAGCCACCACGGGGCGCTGATGCCGGTGCCGCGCAACACGGGCACCTCCTTCTTCGACGGCCCGCCGATCGTCTCCTGCCTCGCCTTCTGCGTCAAGAACGGCAAGCTGACGGAGCCGGCCGACCCCTTCGATCATCCCTACTGGGAGTACGTCCGCACGAAGGTCTCGGCGAAGTCCGAGGACTTGCGCCGTCAGGGGTTCTTCGGCCCCGCGATGCTGCCCTACAGCGAGTTGGAATACGGGGGGATCGTGGAGCGGCTGAAGAAGATGGACTCCAAGTTCAAGGTGCTCTCGGGCAAGGAAGAGGTCAAGGCATGAAAGGCGCGGCGGCGGGGCGGCCATCCCGCTGAAAATCGGAGGCAAGGGGGGATCTTGGGCAAAGGGCTCGATTTTCGCTTCGACTTTTCCCTCGTGCGGGAGAGCAACCTCCGCAGCGGGGAGGGGATGACGGCCGGGCAGCTCGGCAGGGCGCTCCGCAGGGCCGAGAAGGGCGCCCTGGCGGCCGCCCGGAGGCACGCCTCGGGAGAGATCGGTTTCCCGGACCTGCCTTTCATGGTGAAGGAGGTGCGCCGGATCTCCCGGGACGCGGCGAAGCTGCGCCGGCGGTTCACCCATATGCTCGTGCTGGGGATCGGCGGGTCCGCCCTGGGGACCAAGGCGGTCCTCGAGGGGGTCGGCGGCCCGGGAGCGCGCAAAGGGCTCGCGCTGACCGTCGCCGACAACGTCGATCCCGACGGGTTCTTCCCGCTGCTGCGCACGCACCCGATGAAAAGCACGGCGGTCGTCGCCATCAGCAAGTCGGGGGGGACGGCGGAAACGAACGCCCAGCTGTCGATCGCCATCGACGCCCTGAAGAAGGCCAACGGGCGAAAATGGAAGGACCACTTGATCCTCGTCACCGACCCGGAGAAGGGGATCTTCCGCCGGATGGCCCGGGAGGAAAGCTTCCGGTCCTTTCCCGTGCCGCCCAACGTGGGGGGGCGGTTCTCCGTCCTGTCGCCCGTGGGGCTCCTTCCACTTGCCGCGGCGGGCGTCTCAACGGAGAGGCTCCTCGCCGGGGCGCGTTGGATGGAGACGGCTTTCCGGAAGAGGAAGCCGGAAGAGAACCCGGTCCTGTTTTCCGCGGCCGTCTACTCCCACTACATGCTTGTGAACCCGAAACCCGTCCACGTGTGGCTCACCTACGGGCAGGGGTTGGAACGGATGGCGGAGTGGTGGCAGCAGCTCTGGGCCGAGAGCCTGGGCAAGAAGCGGCCCGACGGGACTCCCGTGGGGCAGACCCCCGCGCGGGCGGTCGGCGTCACCGACCAGCATTCGCAGGTACAGCTTTACCAGGACGGCCCGCCGGACAAGGTGTTCACCTTCATCAAGTGGATGAAAGGAAGCGAAAGGGGGGACGTGCCCCGGGCGGGGTTCGCGCCGGAGATGGCCATGCTCGGCGGCAGGCCCCTGCGCGACCTGTTCGACGCGGAGTTCGACGGCACGATCGGCGCGCTCTGGAACGCTGGCCGCCCCATCGTCCGGATCGAGATCGGCGCGGGGGACGAGGCGCACCTCGGCGCCTTCCTCCATTTCTGGGAATGGGTGACCGCCGTCGTCGGTGAGATCGCGGGGATCGACGCCTTCGACCAGCCGGGTGTGGAGGAGGGGAAGAGGATCACCCGCGCCCTGATGGGCGAGAAGGAGTCCTCCGTCCGCCGGGAGCAGTTCCTGAGGGCGATGAAGGGCCGGGCGTCCGCGGAAATCCGGATCCGGGGGGACGTCTGAGCGCGATACGCCTCCTCCCCGACGGGGTGATCAACCAGATCGCGGCCGGCGAAGTCGTCGAGCGGCCGGCCTCCGTCCTCAAGGAGCTGCTCGAGAACGCGGTCGACGCGAAGGCCAAACGCGTCGAGGCGGAAATCACCGGCGCGTTCCCCTTCACCCTGCGGGTGTCCGACGACGGTATCGGGATGACGGCGGAGGAGGCCGAGCAGGCCGTCCGGCGGCACACGACGAGCAAGATTCGCACGGCGGACGACCTCCACCGGATCGCCACGTACGGGTTTCGCGGAGAGGCGCTCCCCTCGATCGCCTCCGTATCCCGCCTCAGGATCACGACCCGGCCCGCCTCGCAGCCCCTCGGCGCGGAGATCGTTGTGGAGGGGGGGACGGTCAGATCCCTGATCGAGGCAGGTGCGCCTTCCGGGACCACCGTGGAGATGTCCGCCCTGTTCGGGAACGTCCCCGCGAGACGGAAGTTCCTCAAGACCCCGCGCACCGAAATGGCCCACCTGTGGGAGACGTTCCACGGGGTGGCGATCCCCTGCGAGGGGATCTTTCTCCGGATGTCCGACGGCAGGCGGGACTTCTCTTATGAAGGCGCGGAGTCGCGGGGGTCCCGGGCGCTGCGGCACGCGGAGGAGGACGGGAAATACCTCGTCCCTATCGCGCTTTCGTCCCCCTTCTTCCGCATCGAAGGATGGGCGGGGCTGCCCCATCTCTCCCGGTTCGGCGCCTCGGGGATCCACTTCTTCGTCAACGGCCGCCATTTCCGCGACCGCGGGGTCTTCGGCGCGGTGAAGGAGGCCTACCGCGGGATCCTGGCTCCCGACCGCCAGCCCGTCGTCTACCTGTTCGTCGACTGCGACCCGGCGGAGGTGGACGTCAACGTCCATCCCTCCAAGACGGAGGTCCGGTTCCGGTACGCCCGCGAGCTCTTCGAACTGGTGCGCCATGCGATCGGGACGGCCGTCGGCGAGCCCCCACGCTCCGATTCGTTACGGGTGCAGCCGGCCGCGCGCGAGGAAGCGGAGCCCTTCCCGCCGGGGAGGGTCCCGGCGGGGACGATGGAGACGCTGTTCGGCGGCCGGGAGGGGCAGCCCCATCCCTTTCCCGGCGCCGGGGTTCATGGGCCGGGGACGGGATTTTTCGCATCGCTCAAGCCGGTCGGCCAGTTCCTCGGCACCTACATCGTCTGCGAGGGGGCGGGGGCGCGGGGGGAGGGGGAGATCATAATCATCGACCAGCACGCCGCGGACGAGCGGATCGTCTTCTCCCGTCTGAAGGACGCCTGCCTCGGGATCGGCGCCTCCATCCAGCGGTGGCTCGTCCCCCAGGCCGTCACCCTCCCGGGGGCGGCGAAGAAGGAGCGGACGGAGATCGAGGCGTTCCTCTCCCGCGTCGGTTTTCTCTTCGAGGCGTTCGGGGAGGACACCTTCAAGATCACCGGCGGCCCGGCGATCCTCGGCCACTTCGACGTCCAGCGGTGGTGGAAGGACCTCTGCGAGTTCCACCTTGCGCAGGGGGCTGCGCCCAAGGGGATCTTCGACGCCGACCGGGAGCTGTGGCGCATGGCGTGCCACGCCTCGGTGCGGGCGGGGGATTCCCTGGAAAAAGAGGGGATGCGGGCGCTCCTTCAGGAGTTGGACCGGGCGGTCGCCTCCCACAGCTGCCCGCACGGGCGCCCGGTATGGGTGAAGCTCTCCGGCGCCGAGCTGGGGCGTATGTTCGGCAGGACGTAAGTATCTCCCGCGTGCCGCTCATGGAAGAAAACCGGCTCCTGGTCCTGTCGGGCCCCACCGCCGCCGGGAAGACGGCGCTCGCCCTCCGCCTGGCGCGCGCCCTCCCCCTCGAAATAGTCAACGCGGACTCGCTCCAGGTCTACCGGGGAATGGATGTCGGGACCGCCAAGCCCACGCCGGAAGAGCGGCGGGAGGTCCCGCATCATCTCATCGACGTGGCGGACCCCGACGAGGAATACAACGCGGGCCGGTTCGTCGACGAGGCGGAAAAGGCGATCCGGGGGATCCGGGAGCGGGGGCGGTTTCCGCTGGTGGCGGGCGGGACCGGGATGTACATCCGCGCCCTCCTGCGCGGGCTGGACCCCCTGCCGAAGGACCCGGGGGTCCGCGCCGGGCTCTCCCGCCGCTGGGAGCGGGAAGGGGGGAGCGCCCTGTACGCGGAGCTTGCGTGCATCGACCCGCTCTCCGCGAAGAGTATCCATCCGGCCGACCGGGTCCGCGTCCTGCGCGCACTGGAAGTGGCGGCGATCACGGGTGCGCCGCCGAGCGCGCGGAAGGCCCGATGGACGGAGCACGGAGGGAAATTCCGAACCCTGTTCATCGTCCTGTCGGCGGACCGGGAAGAGCTGTACCGCCGCATCGACGCCCGCGTGGAGGCGATGTTCCGCAAGGGGCTGGTGGACGAGGTCCGGGGGCTCCTGTCCCGGGGCTACGGGAGCGACCTGAAACCGATGGGGGCGCTCGGGTACCGGCACGTCTGCTCGCACCTGACCGGCGGCGTTTCGATCGCGCGGGCCGTCGAAGAGACCAAGCGCGACACCCGACGCTACGCCAAGCGGCAGCTCACCTGGCTCTCCCGCGAGCCCGGAACGGTCTGGGTCCGGGGGAAGGAGGCCCGCGAAGCGGCGGAGGAATTTGCCAAAAAGTTCTTGTTTTGACGGCTGGTTTGCCCTAAATTAAAAATTTATCCCGGCACAAGGAGCGGCGATGATCCTCCAGTATCTCGATTTCGAGAAGCCGATCATCGATCTGGAAAACCGGCTGGAGCAGCTGCGGCGGGTCGACGACGGAACGGACAAGAATCTCCGCGAGGAGATCGCGAAGCTCGACAAGAAGATCGGCAAGATCCGCAAGGAGGTTTTCTCCAACCTCACCCGCTGGCAGATCACTCAGCTCGCGCGCCATCCCAATCGGCCTTATATGCTCGATTATGTTAACCTTTGCTTTAAGACCTTCCTGGAGATCCACGGAGACAGAGCGTTCCGGGATGACCCGCCGGTCGTCTCCGGCTTCGCCGAGCTGGAAGGCGAAAGGGTGTTGATCATCGGCCAGCAGAAGGGGAGGAACACCACCGAGAAGATCCGGCGGAATTTCGGCATGGCGAACCCGGAAGGGTACCGCAAGGCGCTGCGGGTCATGAAGCTCGCCGAAAAGTTCCGGCTTCCGGTCATTACCTTCATCGACACCCCCGGGGCCTTCCCGGGGATCGGCGCCGAGGAGCGCGGCCAGTCCGAGGCGATCGCCCGCAACCTCCTGGAGATGGCGAGGCTTAAGACGCCCATCCTGGTGGTCGTCATAGGCGAAGGGGGCAGCGGCGGGGCCCTGGCGCTCGGCGTGGGGGACGAGATCCTGATGATGGAGTACGCGATCTACTCGGTCATCTCCCCCGAGGGGTGTGCGTCGATCCTGTGGCGGGACACCGCCCGGGCGGAGACGGCCGCCGAGATGATGAAGATCACCGCCGTCGATTTGAAGAAGTTCGGCGTCGTGGACCGGATCATCCCCGAGCCGCTGGGAGGCGCACACCGGGACCACAAGGCGGCGGCAGACGTCCTCAAGATCGCCATGGTCGAGTCGCTCTCCTCCCTGCGCGGGCTCCCCATCCCCCAGCTTCTCGACCGGCGGTACGCGAAGTACCGCGACATCGGGCTTCTCAAGCGGAAGGCGGGGAGCACCGGGTGACTCAGGACCGCCTCCAGGAATTGCGCGCCGAGATCGACCGGCTGGACGACGAGATCCTATCGATCCTCAACCGGAGGGCCGAGGCCGTGGTCGAAGTGGGGAAGATCAAGGCGCAGCAGAAGCTGTCGTTCTACGTTCCCGAGCGCGAGGTCGAGATCCTGCGGCGGCTGACGGCGGCGAACGCCGGCCCCTTCCCGAACGACGCGCTCAAGGCGATATACCGGGAGATCATCTCGGCCTCCCTGGCCCTGGAGAAGCCGCTCTCGGTGGCCTTCCTGGGCCCCAAGGCGACCTTCACGCACCTGGCGTGCCTCAAGCATTTCGGGGAGAGCGCCGACTACGTCCCGCAGATCAACGTCTCCGAGGTCTTCGATGCGGTCGAGCGCGGGGTCGCCGATTTCGGCGTCGTGCCCATCGAGAACTCCAGCGAAGGGATCGTCAGCAACACACTCGACATGTTCGTCGACCACAACCTGCTGATCTGCGGGGAGATCCTGGTGGAGGTCGCCCACGACCTCCTCTCCGTCACGGGAGACATGGAGCACGTCAAAAAGGTGTACTCGCACCCCCACGCCATCGCCCAGTGCCGGGGCTGGCTCGAGCGGAACCTGCGCAGCGTCCCCGTCTTCGACGTGGAGAGCACCGCGCGGGCGGCGGAGCTGGCCGCGGACGACCCCGCGGCGGCGGCGATCGCGGGGGAGGCGGCCGCCAAGACCTACGGGCTCAAGAGCATAAGGAAGCGGATCCAGGACAACACGAACAACTTCACCCGGTTCATCATCATCGGGAAGATCGCGCCCAAGCGCACCGGCAACGACAAGACCTCCATCCTCTTCGCGGCGCGCGACGAGGTGGGGGCCCTGTACCTCATGCTGGAGCCGTTCGCCAGGCACCAGGTCAACCTCACCAAGATCGAATCCCGCCCGGTCAAGAAGAAGGCGTGGGAATACCTGTTTTTCCTCGACATGGAAGGGCACATCTCGGTCGACCCGGTGGCGAAGGCCGTGGACGAGCTGAAGATGCGCGCCCAATACTTGAAAATTCTGGGATCCTATCCCCGCGCTCTCTGACCGCGCGGGGCACGGTGCCACCTTTCGAAGGTACAGTCACGTATCGGGATGACATCCGGAGGCGCAGCGGAGCGACGATACCCCGTCCGAGCGGGCATGTGTTTCGCGCGAAGCCAGGGAGGGCCAGAGCGCGAAATACCTGCCAGCGTTAGCCGGCCAGGGACGGCCGGCAAGCGTAGTGAGGAGGGGGTATCGAGCGACGCCGGAAAGCGCCTCCGGGGGCAGGGCGTGTGACCGTATTCGTGGTATGGAGTACGTGGTGCAGCGCCGAAGGACGGCGAAGATCGGAAGGAGGAGCGGCGCATGATCATCGTGTTACGGCCTGGCGCGACCGACCGGGAGATCCGCCTGATCGAGGAGAAGATCAAGTCCCACGGGCTCTCCGCCCACATCTCCAAGGGGGTGGAGCGGACGATCATCGGGGCGATCGGGGACGAGCGGCTCGTGGACGCGGAGGCGTTCGAGGGGCTGGAGTACGTGGAGAAGGTGCTCCGGATCCTCAAGCCCTACAAGCTCGTCAGCCGCGACTTCAGGAAGGAGGACACCGTCATCACGGTGCGGGGCCAGAAGATCGGAGGAGGCGCCGTGGCGCTCTTCGCCGGGCCCTGCTCGGTGGAGGGCCGGGAGATGATGGTGGAGATCGGCGGGCGGGTGGCCTCGGCCGGCGCGTCCTTCCTCCGCGGCGGCGCCTTCAAGCCCCGCACCTCTCCATACGCCTTCCAGGGGCTGGGGGAGGAAGGGTTGCGCTACCTGGCGGAGGCCCGGGAGGCAACGGGGCTGCCGGTCGCCACGGAGCTCATGGACCCTCGGGACATCGACCTCGTCGCCCGGTACGCCGACGTGATTCAGATCGGCGCGCGCAACATGCAGAACTTCCGGCTCCTGACCGAGGTGGGCAGGCTCGGCAAGCCGGTGATTCTCAAGCGGGGCCTGTCCGCCACCATCGTGGAGTGGCTGATGTCGGCGGAGTACATCGCCTCGGAAGGGAACCACCAGATCATCCTGTGCGAGCGGGGGATCCGCACCTACGAGCAGGCGACCCGCAACACCTTCGACGTCTCGGCGATCCCGGTGGTGAAGGGCCTTTCCCACCTGCCCGTCATCGCCGACCCGAGCCACGCGGCGGGGAAGATGAGCCTCGTCGAGCCGCTCGCCGCCGCCGCCATCGCCGCGGGGACCGACGGGATCATGGTCGAGGTCCACAACCAGCCGGAGGCGGCGCTCTCGGACGGCCCGCAGTCGCTCAAGCCCGACGCCTTCCGGGAGATGGTCAAGCGGCTGAAAAAGATCTCCGACGCCGTCGGCAAGACCCTGGGGAACGCGTGAAGCCGGAACGGGTCGGCATCCTGGGGCTGGGGCTGATCGGGGGCTCCCTCGCCCTGGCGCTCCGGGGGAAGCGGAAGGGGTACGAAGTATGGGGGTGCGACCGGCGGAAGGAGTACGTCCGGATGGCGCTTTCGGACGGCGCGATCGCCCGGGCCTGCACGGAAACGGAGATCGCCGCGTGCGACATCGCGGTCGTCTGCGTCCCGGTCCTCCGGTCCGTCGAGCTCCTGCGCCGCATCGGCGGGAAGATGCGGCCGGGTGCGGTGCTGACCGACGCGGGCAGCGTCAAGGCGGCGGTGGTCCGGGCGGGGCAGGCGGAGGTGGCGGACGGGGCGGAGTTCGTCGGCGGCCACCCGATCGCCGGCACCGAGAACTCCGGCTACCCCGCGGCCGACGGCGCGCTCTTCAAGGGGAGGACGGCAATCCTCACCCCGACGAAGCGGAACACCGAGGAGTCGGTCCGGCGCGTGGAGCGGCTCTGGAAGGCGGCCGGCGCCCGGGTCATCCGGATGGACCCCTCGCTGCACGACCACGTCTTCGCCTACGTCTCCCATCTCCCCCACATCGTGGCGTACGCCCTCGTCCACTCGGTGTCCACCCTCGACTCGCGGGTGCCGCTGGGCTATTCCGCGGGGGGGTTTCGGGACTTCACGCGGATCGCCTCCAGCAACCCGGAGATGTGGAGGGACATCGTCCTCCAGAACGGGGAGGAGGTCCTGCGCGCCGTCGGGCACTACAGGAAAAACCTCGCGCTGCTTACGAGGCTCATCCGGCAAAAGGACGCCGCGGGCCTGATCGCCTACTTCAGCAGGGCGAAGAAGACGAGGGACGGTCTGTGACCCGATGACGAGCCGGATCCGGATCGCCGGAACGGTGAAGGTGCCGGGGGACAAGTCGATCAGCCACCGGGCGGTGATGCTCTGCGCCCTGGCGGACGGGGAGAGCCGGATCCGCGGGTTCCTCCACGCCGAGGACACGCTTGCCACCGCGGCCATGATGCGCGCCCTGGGGGGCCGGGTCGACGAGGTGTCGCCCACGGAGCTGCGGGTCGTCGGGGCGGGGCTGCGGGGGCTCACCGAGCCCGAGGACGTCATCGATGCCGGGAACTCCGGCACCACGATCCGGATCGGGGCGGGGATCCTGGCGGCCCAGCCGTTCCTGTCGATCGTCACGGGGGACCGGTACCTTCGCCGCCGCCCGATGAAGCGGATCGTGGAGCCCCTTGTCCGGATGGGAGCGACAATTGCCGGACGCAGGGGAAACACGCTGCCGCCGCTGTGCATCGAAGGGGGCAGACTTTCCGGGATCCGGTACGAGATGCCGGTCGCTTCCGCCCAGGTGAAATCCGCGCTCCTCCTGGCCGGCCTGTACGCCGCCGGCCCGGTCACCGTCGTGGAGCCGCTCCCTTCCAGGGACCACACCGAACGGATGCTCTCCGCGATGGGTCTTTCGGTATCCCGGCACGGGAACGAGGTGACGGTCCGTCCTGCGGAGCGGCTTGCCCCCCTCGACCTCGACGTCCCCGGCGACATCTCCGCGGCCGCCTTCTTCCTCGTCCTTTCGGCCTCGGTGCCGGGCGCCCTCCTGCGCCTCCCCGGCGTGGGGGTGAACCCGTTCCGGACGGGGATCCTCGCGGTACTCCGGAGGATGGGCGCCGACATCCGTTTGGAGTCGCTCCGCGAGGAAGGGGGCGAGCCGGTGGCCGACATCGTGGTCCGCGGCAAGGAGCTTTCGGCGACCGAGGTTTCTCCGCCCGAGGTGCCGTCGCTCATCGACGAGGTCCCCGCCCTCTGCGTTGCGGCCGCCCTGGCGGAAGGACGCACCGTCGTGCGCGGGGCCGGGGAGCTTCGGGTGAAGGAGTCCGACCGGATCGGGGCGATGGTGTCCGCCCTCTCCTCCCTCGGGGTTTCGTGCGGGGAATACCAGGACGGCCTCTGGATCGAAGGGTCTACGCGGATTCTTACCGGCGTGCGGTGCGACAGCCGCGGGGACCACCGGATCGCGATGTCGCTCCTGGTCCTTTCCGCCGCCGCGGGGGTCCCGATCGAGGTCACGGATACCGCCTGCATCGATACATCCTTCCCGGGGTTTCACGATATGCTGAAAGAGGTCCTCCGGTGAGGGAACGGCCGATCATTACGATCGACGGTCCGTCCGGGGCGGGGAAGACGACCGTCTCGAAGCGGCTGGCCGAGCGGGCCTCTCTCACCCGGCTGGACACGGGGGCGATGTACCGGGCCTGCGCCCTGGCCGCCCGCGAAGCGGGGGTCCCCTGGTCCGACGGCGCGCGCCTGGGACGGCTGTGCGCCGATCTTCGCCTCGCGTTCCGGCAGGAGGGGGGAGAGATGCGGATCCTTCTCTGCGGCGAGGATGCGAGCGAAGCGATCCGCACCCCCGAGATCAGCATGGGGGCGTCGGAGGTCTCAACGCACAAGGCCGTGCGCGAGGCGATGGTGAGGCTGCAGAGGAAGATGGGGGAGAAGGGCGGCGTGGTGCTGGAGGGCCGCGACACCGGGACCGTCGTCTTCCCCGACGCCGACGCCAAGTTCGTCCTCGACGCCGCCGCGGCCGTCCGGGCCAGGCGGCGGTTCCTGGAATGGGGGGCGGGAGAGAGGAAGCCCTTCGAAGAGGTGCTGCGGGAAGTGCTGCTCCGGGACATCCAGGACTCCACGCGGGAGCATTCACCGCTGCGGATGGCGGAAGGGGCGGTCTACATCGACACCACGACCATGACGGCGGAGGAGGTCGTCGAGGAGATGCTGCGGCGCCTGCTGCCCGAGGCGCGGAAAGGGCTGCCGGGAGGCGCCACCCTGTGAAGGAGATCCTCATCGCCCGGAGCGCGGGTTTCTGCTTCGGCGTCAAGCGGGCCATCTCCATCGCGAACGAAACGGCCCGCGGGACGGCTGAAGAAGAGGCCAAGGGGGAGGCGCTCCCCATCCACTCCCTGGGCCCCCTCATCCACAACCCCCAGGCGGTGGAGGAGCTGGAGAAGAAGGGGGTGCACGTGGTCGAGTCGGTGGACGCCATCCCGTGCGGGAAGGTGATCGTCCGCTCGCACGGCATCACCCGCAAGGACGCCGACGCACTCGCCGCGAAGGCGGTGAAGATCATCGACGCCACCTGCCCGTTCGTCAAGAAGGCACAGGAGTACGCCCGGTCCCTGAGCCGGAAGGGGTACGCGGTGACGGTCGTGGGGGACGCCAACCACCCGGAGGTGAAAAGCATCATCAGCTACATCGAGAGCGGCGTGCCGATCCTGACGTCCCTCCCCGACCTCCAGGGAGCCTCGGGTATCCGGAAGGTGGGGATCGTCGCCCAGACCACACAGTCCTTCGAGAACCTGATGCAGTTCGTCTCCGTCGCCCTGAAGAAAATCCCGGAAGTCCGGGTCTACAACACTATCTGCCACGCCACGGTCCTGCGGCAGAAGGAGTCCACGGCGGTGGCCTCCAAGGCGGACGTGATGATCGTCCTGGGCGGCTACAACAGCGCCAACACGCGGCGGCTGGCCGAGATCTGCAGGGAGTCCAATCCCAGGACCTGCCACATCGAGACCGCGGCGGAGCTTTCTCCGGATGTGCTGTCGGGGGTCTCCTGCGTGGGCGTGACGGCGGGCGCCTCGACCCCCGAGTGGATCATCGAGGAGCTGGTGGATCGGATCAAGGCAGCATGGCGGCAGGAAAAGATTCAGGTTTCCTATTACCAATGATAAGATGGAGCTTTCCGGAGATTTGCATATTCGGTGGAGTATGATTTATATGATGGAGAGGAATCCCCTTTAGAGGAGCAACTTATGGAGGACAAACTGGGCATCGCTGACCATTCCGGAGGGGGAGAGGAAGGCGGCGGGGGAGGCCTCCCCGCGGGCAAGGCCGAGGACGATTTCGCGAAACTCTACGAGGAAAGCATCGAGGTCCCCGAAGAGGGGCAGATCCTCCACGGTGTAGTGATCAAGATCCTCAAGGATTACATTGCTGTAGACATCAACCGGAAATCGGAGGGGATGCTTCCCCTCGAAGAGCTGCCCCCCGAGGAGATCGCCGGCCTCAAGCCCGGCGACCGCGTGGACATCATGGTCGAGCGGTACGACCAGGAGCAGGGCTTCGTCCTTCTCTCCCGCTCCAAGGTCCTGAAGATCCGGGTCTGGGACGACCTGCAGAAGGCCTTCGACGAGGCGACCTCCGTCCCCGGAACCATCGTGGCGAAGGTCAAGGGCGGATTCACGGTCGACATCGGTGTCAAGGCGTTCCTCCCGGGCAGCCAGGTGGACATCCGTCCTGTCCGGGACAACGACTCCGTCCTGGGGCTCCAGGGCAAGTTCCGGATCCTCAAGTTCTCCCGGAAGAAGGCCAACGTCGTCGTCTCCCGGCGCGCCGCCATGGAGGAGGAGCGCGACACCCTGCGCAAGGGGATCCTCGAGAGAATCAAGGAGGGCGACGTCGTCGAGGCGAAGGTCAAGAACATCACCGACTACGGCGTGTTCATGGACCTGGGGGGCCTGGACGGCCTGATGCACATCACCGACATGAGGTACGGGAAGGTCTCCCATCCTTCCGAAATCTGCAAGGTGGGCGACGCCCTCAGGGTGAAGGTGATCCGCTTCGACCGCGAGAAAGAGCGGATCTCCCTGGGGCTCAAGCAGATGAAGGGCGACCCCTGGTTCGAAATCGAGAAGCGGTACCAGCTGGGAAGCCGGTTCAAGGGACGGGTGAGCAACATCACCAAGTACGGCGCCTTCATCGAGCTCGAGGAGGGAGTCGAGGGGCTGCTCCACATCTCCGAGATGACCTGGAGCAAGAAGCTGCGCGATCCGTCCGAGGTCATGAAGCCCGGCGACTTCGTGGACGTCGTGGTCCTCAAGGTCGAGAAGGAGCACAAGAAGGTCTCCCTGGGGTTCAAGCAGCTTCAGCCCAACCCGTGGGACGAGCTCAAGGCCCTGCACCCCGAGGGAACGATCGTCGAAGGGGTGGTCAAGAACGTCACGGACTTCGGCGTCTTCGTCGACATCGGGGGGGAGATCGACGGCCTGGTCCACGTCTCCGACATCTCCTGGAGCCAGCGGGTCAAGCACCCCTCGGAGATGTTCAAGCGGGGGGACAAGGTGCAGGCCAGGGTCCTGAAGGTCGACGCCGAGTCCCAGAAGTTCTCCCTGAGCATCAAGCACCTCACCCTCGATCCCTGGGTAGGGGTGGAGACCCGCTTCAGGAAGGGGGAGATCGTCCACGGCCGGGTCTCCCGGGTGGCCGACTTCGGCGTCTTCGTCGAGCTGGCCGAGGGAATCGAGGGGCTGGTCCACATCTCGGAGCTCTCCCGGGAGAAGGTCGACAACCCGGGCTCCCTGTTCAAGCCCGGGGACGAGGTGGGCGCGGTCGTGCTTTCGGTGGACCGGGGCAACAAGAAGATCTCCCTTAGCGCCCGTTCGTACCAGGACGAGCTGGACCGGAGGAACATGGAGTCGTACATGTCGAAGCCTGCCGAATCGTCGGAGAACCTGACCGTGCTGGGGGAGGCCCTCCGCGCGAAACTGAAGATCAACAGCGAGTAGCACCAGACCGACAATGAACGTCGAGACGCCCCTCCCGGCGCCGCGTGCCCGCCGCCCGTTCCTGCGCGGATGCGCGATCATCGCCTTGGTCTTCGCCGCATTCTTCGTCCTCATCGGGATCATCTCCCGGCTGGACGGGCTGTCCCTCAAGACGGGGGACAAGGTGGCGGTCCTGCCCGTCACGGGCCTCATCACCGATTCCGAGGCCACGATAGATCAGCTCAAGAAGTTCGCCAAGGACGACTCGGTCAAGGCGATCGTCCTCCGCATCAACACCCCGGGCGGGGGTGTGGGCCCTTCCCAGGAGATCTACGAGGAGGTCAGGAAGCTCAAGGGGAAGAAGGTCGTGGTCGCCTCGATGGGAGCGCTCGCGGCCTCGGGGGGGTACTACATCGCCTGCGCCGCCCAGAAGATCTACGCCAACCCCGGGACGATCACCGGGTCGATCGGGGTGATCATGCAGTTTGTGAACGTGAAGGATCTGATCGAGAAGATCGGCCTTAAAGGGATGGTGGTGAAAAGCGGCGCCTTCAAGGACATCGGGTCCCCCGTCCGGGAGATGAAGCCCGAGGAGCGCGAGCTGCTCCAGGGGGTGATCGACAACGTCCACCTGCAGTTCGTCTCCGCGGTTGCGGAAGGAAGGAGGCTCCCCCGGGAGAAGGTCCTGCGCATCGCCGACGGGAGGATCTTGTCCGGCGAGCAGGCCAAGACGCTGGGCCTGGTGGACGCCCTCGGGAACCTCGAGGACGCCGTGGCGGACGCGGGCAAGATGGCGAAGATCGAGGGGGAGCCCCGCGTGGTGACCCCGCCCAAGAAAAAGATCTCCATCCTGGAATTGCTAAAGGATGAGGCGAAAAGTATAATCGGTGACAAGCTGAGCGAGAATCGGATCCGCCTCGATTACCTTGCACAATAAATCCCCCCGGAGGGAATGACGGCAATGACGAAAAGCGATCTCGTCCAGAAACTGTCGGAGCATGTAACGACCCTGACGAAGAAGGAGTGCGAGGCGATCGTGGACACCGTTTTCGACCATATGAAGGACGCCTTGCAGCGGGGAGAGAAGATAGAGATACGCGGTTTCGGCAGTTTCACCGTCCGCGTCCGCCGCGCCAAGGAAGGGCGCAACCCCAAGACCGGAGAGAAGGTGTCGATCCCCGAGAAGCGGATCCCCTTCTTCAAGGTGGGCAAGGAACTCCGGGAACTGGTCAACGCCTGATTCCCCGATGGAGAGGATGTTCTCCCCCTGGCGGATGGAGTACATCCGCCGGGGCGACCCGGGCGGGGGAGGGGGGCGTTGCCTCTTCTGCGTCGGGGAGGCGGACCGGGGGGACCCCGAGCGCCTGGTCCTGGGGATCTATCACCGCACCCTCGCGATCTGCAACCGCTATCCCTACAATAACGGGCACGTGATGATCGCCACGCGGCGGCACGTCGCCGACCTCTCCTCCCTCTCGCGCGAGGAGCTTGCCGAGCTGATGTCCCTGCTGGCCCTCTCCACCAGGGCCCTCGCGGAAGAGTACAACCCTCAAGGGTTCAACGTCGGGATGAACCTGGGCCGGGTGGCCGGCGCCGGGATAGAGGACCACCTTCACCTGCACGTCGTCCCCCGCTGGGGCGGGGACACCAATTTCATGACCACGGTCCAGTCGACGCGCGTCCTGCCCGAATCGCTCCCCGAGACGCACGCCCGGCTGCTTCCGAGGTTCGGGCCGCTCCGCCCCTAGCGCCGCCCGGCACCGGAATGTCGACCCAGCTCACCCCCGCCATGCGACAGTACGTGGAGATCAAGTCCCGCTACCGGGACTGCATCCTCTTCTTCCGAATGGGCGACTTCTACGAGATGTTCTTCGAGGACGCCATCCGGGCCTCCCGCCTCCTGGACATCGCCCTGACCAGCCGGGACAAGGACTCGAACATCCCCATGTGCGGGGTCCCTCACAACGCCCGCAACACCTACCTGTCCCGACTGATACGACAGGGGTGCAAGGTGGCGATCTGCGAGCAGATAGAGGAGCCCGGAGGCCACGGACTGTTCCGGCGGGAGGTGACCGAGGTGGTGACGCCGGGCCTCGTGTTCAACGACGAGTGCCTCGATGCCCGGGGGAACAATTACCTGGCTGCAGTGCGGTTCGTGCCGCCTTACGCCTACGCCGCCCTGGACGCCACCACGGGGGAGTTCTTCTTCGAGGCGTGCGACACGGAGGAGGCGCTCTCCGACGCCCTGTTCCGGCTTTCTCCCGCCGAGTTCGTCTCCCTGGAAGGGGAGGGGAGCCCGCCGTCGGACCGGCTCCGGAGGATACTTTCCGGAAAGCTCCATACGGCCTTGGCGAAGGCCGCGGTGGAGGCATTTTCCCCGCCGTCGGACCCCGAGGGGGTGCCGGACGCGGGGCGCCCGGCGCGCGGCGTCGTCCGGGCCGCCCTGTACTACCTCCACCTTCACCAGCCGGCGGCCCTGGCCGAGATCTCGAGGGTCCAGGAGCGGGAGGGGAGGCGGTACCTGGGGATGGATGAGACCGCCGTCCGGACGCTGGAGATCTTCTCCACCCTGTCGGGAGAGCGAAAGGGGAGCCTCCTCTGGGCGATCGACAATACGAAGACGCCGATGGGGGCGAGGCTCCTCCGCGCCTGGCTGTCCGCCCCCCTGGTCGACCCGGCGCGTATCGGGGAGCGGCACGACGCCGTTGCCTGGCTCCTGGAATCCCAACCCGTCCGGGGGGCGATCGCCCTGCGCCTCTCCGGGATGGCGGACCTCCCCCGGCTCGCCTCGCGCCTGGCCCAGGACCGGTCGGGCCCCCGGGACGTCGCGGCCCTGGCCGATACCCTGGAACTGCTTCCCGGGGTCCAGTCGGACCTGGGGCAGGCGTACTCCCCGCTCCTTGCGCGGGCCCGGGAGGGGCTTGGCGACCACACCGCGACCGTGGGGAAGATCCGCGCCGCCTTGCGGGACGAGCTCCCCGTCGGCTTTCGGGAAGGGGGCTTCATCCGGGAGGGGTA
This sequence comes from Deltaproteobacteria bacterium, assembly GCA_016220005.1. Lineage (GTDB taxonomy): Bacteria > Desulfobacterota > Deferrimicrobia > Deferrimicrobiales > Deferrimicrobiaceae > JACRIV01. Next base: position 43,623 of record JACRIV010000079.1, on the reverse strand, counting down.
CGACCGGCGGGTCGACGAGCTCGTCCACCTGCTCACCCACGGTAAGAACATGCTCGCGGAGATGGAGGAGCGGGAGCGGCAGCGCACGGGTATCGCCAACCTCAAGATTCGCCACAACAGGGTGTTCGGGTACTACATCGAGGTGTCCCGGTCCAACCTGGACCGGGTCCCCGACGACTACATCCGGAAGCAGACCCTGGTAAACGCCGAGCGATTCATCACCCCGGAGCTGAAGGATTTCGAGGGGAGAGTCCTGCGGGCGGAGGAGGAACGCAATGGCAGGGAGGAGGAGCTCTTCCTCGCCTTGCGGGAGGAGCTGAAATATTTCCTGCCCGCGATCGTCAGGGCGGCGGAAGGCGTGGCCGAGATCGACGTCCTCGTCTCGTTCGCTTCGCTCGCCGGGACAGCCGGCTACGGGCGTCCGACGATCAACGCCGGGAAGGATATCGTCATCGAGAACGGGCGACACCCGGTCGTCGAGCGGATCCTGGGCCGGCACGCCTTTGTCCCCAACGACTGCCGCCTCTCCCCCGACGGGAGCCAGATGGCGATCATCACCGGCCCCAACATGGCCGGCAAGTCCACCTACATCCGGCAGGTGGCGCTGATCGTGATCCTGGCCCATGCGGGGTCTTTCGTCCCCGCCGACCGGGCGGAGATCGGCGTGGTCGACCGGATCTTCACCCGGATCGGGGCCTCCGACGACATCGCGCGCGGGGAGAGCACCTTCATGGTCGAGATGCGGGAGACCGCCCGGATCCTGTCGGGGCTCACCCCTCGAACGCTGGTGGTGCTGGACGAGGTCGGCCGCGGGACGAGCACCTTCGACGGCCTGAGCATCGCCTGGGCGGTCGCCGAATACCTGCACGACTGCGCCCATCGGCCCAAGGTGCTTTTCGCGACCCATTTCCACGAGCTGACCGACATCGTGCAGACCTCCCCCAGGGCGGAGAACTTCCACGTGGCGGTCCGCGAGTGGCAGGGGGAGATCATCTTCCTGCGGCGGATCGACGGCGGGAGCGCCAGCAAGTCCTACGGGATCCAGGTCGCGCGGTTGGCGGGGATCCCGGACGAGGTCGTCGGCCGGGCCCGAGATATTTTGAAAAACCTCGAATCCGCCGAGTATAATGAATACGGGTTGCCCAACATCGCCGGCCCGGCCGCAGGCGAAGGCCTGCCCGCGGCGCAGATGGAGCTGTTCGGCGGGAGGCGCTCCTCGGAGGAGGACGCCATCCTCGAGGAAATACGGAAAGCGGACGCGGAACGGCTCTCTCCGCTGGACGCGCTCCTTCGCCTCGTGGCGTGGAAAGAGAGGTTGACGAAGGAAATACGGTGAGGCCCATCCCGCCCCAATTACGGGCGGCTTTCCTGGCCGCCTCGCTCCTTCTTCCGCCCTTCCTGTCCCTTGCGTCCCCCCGGCACGCCGCGGTGTCCGGGATCCGGTTCTGGACCAACGAGGAGTACACGCGAGTCGCCGTCGACCTTTCCGACGAGGCGAAGTACGAGGCGAACTTCCTGCGCGCCGACCCGGAGAGCAACCTGCCTCCCCGGATCTACATCGATATCGAGGATGCGTCGATCCGGGAGGAGATCCTCCGCCGCCCGGTGGAGGTGCGGAACGGCCTGCTCAAGGTCGTCCGGGCCGGCCGGTTCAGGAAGGGCGTGGTGCGGGTCGTGATCGACCTGGAGCGGGAGAGCGGATACCGCGCCTTCACGATGACCGACCCCTTCCGGATCATCGTCGACATCGAGGGGAAGGCGGAGGCGGCGTCGACCGAGCCGGGCGGGGACACTCCTCAACCGCACCGGGGGGGGGCACTCCTTCAACGTGATACTCGATGCAAGGAATGTCCCCCCGAGGAGATGTCCCCGGTGAAGGATGGGGGCGGAAGCGAGCCGAGGCGGGCCGGAGGGGCAAGGATCCGGGTGATGCTCGACCCGGGGCACGGCGGGAAGGACCCGGGGGCGATCGGGCCGACCGGCCTGAAGGAGAAGGACGTGGTTCTCGCGATCGGGAAGATGGTGCGGGAGCGGCTGGAAAGACACGAGGAGTTCGACGTGAAGATGACCCGGGACTCCGACATCTTCATCCCCCTGGAGGAGCGCACCGCGATGGCGAACGAGGCGCGGGCCGACATCTTCGTCTCGCTCCACATAAACGCCAGTCCGAACCGGCGGGCGGAGGGGATCTCCACCTACGTCCTGAGCCGCGGCGCGAGCGACCGGCAGGCCCTCGAGCTGGCCGCCCGGGAGAACGGCGTGCCGCTGGCGAAGCTCACGGGGGTCAAGTTCATCATCGACGACCTCTCCACCTCCTGGCGGAAGAAGGAGTCGCTCCGGCTCGCCAAGACCGTCAACGACGCGATCGTGCGGAACGTGAACGGCCGATTCGGGCCGGTCCACGACCTGGGCCTCAAGCAGGCGCCGTTCTACGTCCTGGTGGGCGCCCGAATGACCGCGGTGCTCGTCGAGACCTCCTTCATCACCAACGCGCGCGAGGAGGCGCGGCTGCGCGGCACTTCGTTCCTGGCCGCGATCGCCGACAGCGTGGTCGAGGCGGTCCGCTACTACGGGGAAAAGGCCGCGGTGGCCCGCGCGGGGCCGTGAGGCCGCGAAGCCCATGTCCCTGCCCGTCTTCCAGATGGACCCCGCCCGCGAGGACCTGTCCGACCGCGACTTCCTCGAGTACCTGAGGTCCTTCCTCTCCGGGACTCTCTTCGCCCTGCGGGAGGAGCAGCGCGACGGCGTCTCCGGCGGCTGCGCCGCCTGCGGCCGCTATTCCGACGCGATGGACGCCGTCCTGGGGGCGCTCCACGAGCGCGCCAGCCGCCGGTTCCTGGCTTCGGCACCGGACCTCGGCTACAAGCTGGCGGTCGTGGCGGTCGGCGGGTACGGCAGGCGGGAGCTGTGCCCCAAGTCGGACGTCGACCTCCTCTTCCTGCACCCGTACAAGGTGGATCGCTACGTCGAGGCGATGACCGAATGGATGCTGTACCCCCTGTGGGACCTGGGCCTGGACGTGGGCCACAGCGTGCGCAACGTCAAGGAGACGGTCCGGATGTCCGCGGCGGACGACTCGATCCGAACGGCGCTCCTGGACTACCGACTGATCACGGGCCACGAGTCCTTCTTCCGCGAGGCGGAGAAGGAGATCGAGAAGTTCCTCTTTTTCACGGACGCCGACAAGTTCATCGAAAAGAAGATCAAGGAGCTGCGGACACGCCACGCAAAGTTCGGCTCCACGGTGTACCTCCTCGAGCCCAACATCAAGGAGGGAAAGGGAGGCCTGCGGGACCTGCACACCGCCATCTGGACGGCCCGCATCAAGTACAAGTCCCGCAACCTGACGGAGCTCAGGAACAAGGGGGTCATAGGCTCCCAGACGATCCGGGCCATCCAGCACATTCTGTCCTACCTGCTCCGGGTCCGCAACGAGCTGCACTTTCTCACGGGGAAGAAGACCGACGTCCTGACTTTCGAGGTCCAGGAACAGATGGCCGAGCTCTTCCGGTACCGCGATTACGGGAGGAACTATGCGGTCGAGCGGTTCATGCGGGCGTACTACATGCACGCCGCCTCCGCTGCCGTCCTCTCCGAGGAGCTCCTGGAGGAGGTCGGCCGGTTCCTCCCCGAGGGGGAGCGCAAGCCCTTCTTCTCCATCCGGAAGAAGGCGATGGCGGGGGAGGGGATCCTCTACCGGGGGAAGCTTTCCCTCAAGGACAGCTCCTCCTTCCACAAGGACCCCGTCAAGATCCTGGAGTTCTTCCGGACGATGCAGAAGACCCACGCGGTCCTCTCCGTGCAGGCCAAGAAGCAGATCCAGCGGGCGCTCCCCGTGGTGGGCGAAGCGTTCCGGGAGGATACGCGGGCGTCGGCCCTGTTCCTGGAGATCCTCGAGGACCCGCACCACCTGCGGGAAACGCTGCTCGCGATGAACGAGTGCCGGTTCCTGGGGCGCTACATCCCGGAATTCTCCCCTCTGTACAGCAAGGTGCTGCGGGACATCTACCATGTCTACACCGTGGACATCCACCTGATCCGCGCCGCCAGCGTCTTCTCCCAGCTGGAAAACGCCTCCTCCCGCACGGGGGAGGATGAGGAGTTTCTCAAGATCTACCGGGCGATCCCACGCAAGGACCTGCTGAACCTGGCGATCCTGCTGCACGACATCGGCAAGGGGAAGGGGCACGGCCATTCGGAGATCGGCGCGAAGCTCGTGGCGACGATCGGCGCCCGGTTGGGGCTTGCGGAGAACGAGATCTCCGACCTCGTCTTCCTGGTGGAGAACCACCTCCTGATGGCGCACACTTCCCAGCGCCGGGACCTGCACGACATCGAACTCATCCTCTCGTTCGCGGGGGTCGTGGGGACTCCGCACCGCCTCGACCGGCTCTACCTCCTCACCTACGCGGACCTGAAGGAGGTCGGGCCGGAGGTGTGGACCCAGTGGAAGGCGATGCTCCTCGCGGAGGTCTACGACAAGGCGAAGAACGTCCTGGAAACCGGGAAGCTCAAGCGGGTCTACGAGGAACGGCCGCTGCAGCGGCGCGAGCAGGTGCGGGAGTGGCTTGCGGCCTTCCCCCGGCAGGAGGTCGACCGGTACCTCTCCCGGTTCGACGACCGCTACTTCCTGGGAACGCCCGACGGACGCTTCGAGAGCCACCTGCGCCTCCTGTCCGGGTTCGACGGGACCGCGCCGCGGATCGAGGCGGTGGACTTCCCCGACTCCGGCGCTTCCGAGCTGATCATCGTATGGACCGATCAGCGGGGGCTCTTCGCCAAGATTGCGGGGACCCTGTCGGCCAACGGGATCAACATCCTGAACGCCACGATCTCCACCTCGGTCGACGGGATCGCCCTGGACACCTTCTATGTCACCTACATGGGGAGGAGTCTCAAGGGGGACGCCAAGAAGGAGCGGGTGCTCCAGGACCTCTCCGCCGTCCTGCTGGGGGAGACCACGGTGGAGCAGCTCCTGGCCGAGCGCAAGATCGCCCGGTTTGTCCGAGAGAAGGTGACGAAGTACCGCCCCACGAAGGTGGTCTTCGACAACTCGGTCTCGTCGAAGTACACGGTCGTCGACGTCTTCACCTACGACCGGCTCGGGCTCCTGTACGATATCACCCGCACGCTCACGGCCATGAAGATCGACATCGCCCTGTCGAAGATCTCCACCAAGGCCGACCAGGTCGCCGACGTCTTCTACATCACGGACCGGGGGCGCGGCAAGGTCCTGGACGAGGGCCGGCTCGAGGAGATCCGCGCCGCGCTCCTCGATGCGATCGGGGAGTAAGGGAGCCGCGGTGAAGATCGGGATCCTCTCCGACTCGCACGACAACCGCGAGACCGCGGCGGACGCCCTCGCCCTCTTCATCAGCGAAAATGTTCAGACGATCCTCCACTTGGGCGACGTCTGCCAGCCCCTCGTTCTCGAACCGTTCCGCTTCGCCGGGATCCCCCTGATCGGGGTCTTCGGGAACAACGACGGCAACCGCCAGGGGCTGCAGCAGGTCTCGATGAACGGCTTCCATCCGGGGCCGCACATCCTTACCCTGGACGGGCGGAAGATCCTCATGGCCCACATCTTCGACGAGCTGCAGCGGGAGATCGGCGAGGGGGGGAAGTTCGACCTCATCCTCTTCGGGCACACGCACCGCCCCCTGACGATGCGGGTGGGCCGGGCGGTTGTCATCAACCCCGGAGAGGCCTGCGGCTTCATGAGCGGCCGGCCCACGTGCGCCTTGGTCGACCTTCCGACGATTACGGCCCGCATCCTGGACATCCCCCTTGGCGAGGGCGGCAGGGCGAGCGTCTCTTCCGACATCGCCGGCCGAAGGTAGCGGGCGAACGGGTGGCGCATGGACGTTGACGCGCTCGTGGACGCCTTCCTCTTCGAGCTGCGGACCGGGCGGCGCCTCTCGTTGAACACCCAGGAGGCGTACGGGTCCGACCTGCGCGGGTTCGCCGCCTTCCTCGAAGGGCAACAGGTTCCCTTGCGGGAGTTCTCCCGGGTCCACTACCTGAAGTTTCTCGGGGCGCTGCGGGAGGAGGGGCTGTCGGCCCGCAGCATTGCCCGCCACGTCTCCTCGCTACGGTCTTTCTTCCGGTTCCTGGTGCGGGAAGGGATCCTCCCGATGAGCCCGATCTCCGAGGCCAGGGGGCCGCGCCTGGGCCGGCCTCTTCCGAAGTACCTGACGGTGACCGAGGTCGAGAAGCTCCTCGACGCCCCCGACCGCGGGACCCCCGAGGGGATGCGCGACCGGGCGATGCTCGCCCTCATGTACGCGGCGGGGCTGCGGGCCTCCGAGGTCGTGACCCTCCGGCTGGAGAACGTGGAGGCCTACGCCGGCTTCGTCCGGGTGCTCGGCAAGGGAGGGAAGGAGCGGGTGGTCCCCGTGGCCGAGGCGGCCCTCGACACGCTGCGGGAGTACCTCAAGGAATGGCGCCCCCGGTTCCTCCGGGGCCGGGCGACCAACGCCCTGTTCCTTTCCCGCCGCGGACGGCCGGTCACGAGGCAGACGCTGTGGAACCGGATCGGCCGGTGGGCGCGGGAGGCCGGGATCCGGACGAAGATCTCCCCCCACACCTTGCGCCATTCCTTCGCCTCGCACCTGCTGGCGGGCGGGGCGGACCTGCGGGCCGTGCAGGCGATGCTGGGGCACGCGGACATCTCCACGACGCAGATCTACACCCACGTCACCCCGGAGCGGCTCCGGGAGATCCACCGGAAGCACCACCCCCGGGGATAGCGCGTCCTGTTCCGCTTCGATCCAACCGGAAGCTCGAAGAATAATTTTCTTTACATCCTGTCTGGAATTGTTGTAACGTCGGCCTGCGTGGGTAGCCCGAAAGGGCATCAAGGGAAGACGGTGAGAATCCGTCGCGGGCCCGCCGCTGTAACCGGGGACCAAAGCCGCAAACGTGTCACTGTCCGCAAGGACGGGAAGGCGCGGCGAGTAGGCTGATCCGGAAGCCAGAAGACCTGCTCACGCCAACGTGGAGCTTTGTCGCCCTCGGGGATGGGGGCGGAGAGTAGGGTTCCACGAACCGCGGATGGAAAACGGCATCCCCGGGCCTGGTCGTCAGGTCCGGGGATTTTCATTTTCGGGGCGAAAAATGCAGGACTTGCTCCTTCCCGTAAATCTGAGCGTAAAGGGCCGGCTGTGCGTGATCGTCGGCGGTGGCCCCGTGGCGAACCGGAAATGCCGGAAACTACTGGAGCACGGCGCCCGCGTGCGGGTCGTTTCGCCGGATTTTCACGGGGGGGATGGCGCGTGGACGTTCACGGACATCGACCGGCGGGAGTGCCCGTACGGCAAGGATTTGCTGGGGGGGGCCTTTCTGGCGATCGCCGCCACGGACGATCCCGGGGTGAACCGGCGGGTGCTCGCGGATGCCGCCGAAATGGGGATCCTGGCCCAGCGGACCGATGACCCCGGGGAAGGCGATTTCTCCTTTCCGGCCACGCTGCGGAGAGGGAACTTCACGGTTTCCTTCGCCACCGACGGTATTTCCCCGGCGCTCTCCGCGCACCTTCGGGCGGAGGCGGCCGGCCGCTACGGAGCGGCGTACGGCGAGTTCCTGCGCCTCATCGGTTCCCTCAAGGAGAAGGGGGCCTGGAAGGAGATTCCGCGCGAGCGGCGCCGCCGGCTTTCGATGGAGCTGCTGGACCGGGACGTTCTCGAAGCGTTGTCCCGGGGAGAAGCGGATCAGGCGCGCCGGGAATTCCTGACGCGTGTTCACCGGCCTGAAGCGCCCACGGATGCCGACGGGCCCGCTTTGTCGAAGACCTCCGGCGGGTCGAGGAAGACCGTCCCCGGGAAGGTGTATCTCGTCGGAGCGGGACCGGGCGACCCGGGACTGCTCACGATCCGGGGGATGGAATGCCTCCTGGCCGCGGATACCGTCCTTTCCGACGGGATCGCTAACCCGGCGCTTCTCGAGATGTATTGTCCCCACGCGGAGAGGATCCATGCGGGCAAACGAAAGGGAAATTGCGCGAAGACGCAGGAAGAGATCAACGACCTTCTCGTCGGGAAGGCGCTCGAAGGGAAAACGGTCGTCCGCCTCAAAGGAGGGGACCCGATGATTTTCGGCCGGGGCGGGGAGGAAGCGCGCGCCCTTTTCCGGGCGGGGATTCCCTTTGAGGTGGTGCCCGGCGTCTCCTGCGTGTCCGCCGTTCCTGCGTATGCGGGGATCCCTCTCACGGACCGGGAGCATGCCTCCTCCTTCGCGGTGTACAGCGCGCACAAACGGGGCGGCCTCGGCTTTTCCGACAAAGAGTGGGAGCGGATCGCCGGCGACTCCGGGACCCTGGTTTTCCTTATGGGGGTGACCCGCTGCAGGACCGTGGTCGAGAAGCTGCTGGCGTTCGGCCGGTCTCCGGAGACGCCCATCGCCCTCATCAGCGGGGGAACCACGCCGGGGCAGCGGCGTGTCGTGGGGACGCTGGAATCGTTCCTCTCCGGGAAAGAGCTTCCCGAGACGTCAGCGCCGGGGTTGATCGTGGTGGGCGACGTCGTCCGGGCGATCCCCGAGATGGACTGGTTCCGACCGGCGGAGGAGGAGCCTTGACGGAGCGCGACCGCCGGATTGCGGGACTCGTCCGGCCGCGGACGATCAAGCTGCTTCGACACGCGGAGACCGCGGCGCAGCACGCCGGTTGCCTCATCGGGAGCGCCGACCTGCCTCTCGCCCCCGAAGGGCGCCGGAAGGCGTCCCTCCTTGCCCCGCGGATCGCGGGGGAAAGGCCGGCCCGCCTGTACTGCAGCCCCTTGAGGCGCGCGCGGGAAACCGCGGAAGCCTTAGGGGAGGCGCTGGGGATGACCCCGGAAATCGACCCGGAGCTGCGCGAGATCGACTTCGGACGATGGGAGGGGATGACCTTCGATTCCGTACGTGAATCGGACCCCGAGGCCGTGGATCGATGGGCGCGGTTCGAGCCCGGCTTCACCTTTCCGGGCGGCGAGTCGATCGGGGACTTTCTCGCCCGCGTCCGGCGGGCCGCGGAACGGATGGCCGGATGCGGCGCTGCCGCCGTTCTCGCCGTCACTCACGGTGGTGTGATTCGGGCCACGATTTGCCACTTCCTGGGATTGCCCCCTCGCAATTACGTGTTGTTCGATGTGAAGCCCGCCTCACTGACGAGGCTCGAGATCCATGACGGCAAGGGCGTCCTGACGGGCCTTTCCTATCCTTGCATCGCGGGAGGAGAGTGACGTGGGCAGGGTGGTTCTGGTAACGGGAGGCGCCCGCAGCGGAAAGAGCGGGTACGCGCGCCGGCTCGCAGAGGGGATCCCTTCCCCTCGGGCTTTCATTGCCACCGGTACGCCTTTCGATGAGGAGACGCGGGAACGGATACGGAAACACCGGGCGGAACGCCGGAACGCGGGATGGGAGACGATCGAGGAGCCCGTGGACCTGGCGGGAGCCTTGCAGGATGCTCAGGGCTGCAACGTCCTCCTGGTGGACTGCCTGACGATGTGGATCAACAACCTTGTCTACGGGGCGCAGGTCGCGGGCAGGGAGGCAGGGGAGGAGGAGATCGTCCGCCGTTGCCGGGAGCTCCTTGCCGTTTGCCGGGGACTTTCGGGCACGGTCGTCTTCGTGACCGGCGAGGTGGGGATGGGAATCGTCCCGGAGAATCCCGTGTCCCGGAACTTCCGCGACCTCCTGGGCAGATGCGGCCAGATCATGGCGGAAGGCGCGGATGAAGTGACCCTTCTGGTCTGCGGCCTTCCACTATCCTTGAAAGGAAAAGGTGCTGAATGCGTCTTCTAGACGAAACGGTCGGAAGGATTGTCGCCCAGGATCCCGCTTCGCGGGCGGCGGCGAAGTCGCGTCTGGACCGGCTGACGATGCCGCATTGGGCCCTGGGGCGCCTGATGGACCTGGCGGAGGACCTCGCGGGAATGACACGGTCTCTCCGTCCTCCCGTGGAGCGAAAGGCCGTCGTTGTCATGGCCGGCGATCACGGCGTGGCTTCGGAGGGCGTGAGCAGATACCCCCAGGAAGTGACGCGGCAGATGGTCTGCAACTTCGTCAACGGGGGGGCCGGCATCAACGCCTTGGCCCGCCTGGCCGGCGCTCGCGTGATCGTGATAGACATGGGGGTGGCGGGCGGCCTTGAAGGCTTGGCCGCCGAGGGAAAGATCCTGTCCCGGCGAATCGGACCCGGCACAAGGAATATCGCGCTGGGCCCGGCCATGCGCCGCGAGGACGCGGTCCGCTGCGTGGAGGCGGGGATCGAAGCGGCGTTGGAGCTGGCCCCGGAGATCGACGTCTTCGCCACGGGAGACATGGGGATCGCCAATACGACTCCGAGCAGCGCCATCGTGGCCGCCCTGACAGGGGCCCCCGCAGCCGAAGTCACCGGCCGCGGAACGGGGATCGACGACGAATGCCTGCGGGGGAAGATCGCCGTGGTCGAGAAAGTCCTGGAGGTCAACCGGCCCGATCCGAAGGATCCTCTCGACGTCCTGGCGAAGGTGGGCGGTTTCGAGATCGGCGGGATCGCCGGATTGATTCTCGGGGCCGCCTCCCTGCGGAAGCCGGTCCTTGTGGACGGTTTCATTTCGACGGCGGGCGCGCTGATCGCCTGCCATCTCGCCCCGCGCGCAACCGACTACATGATCGCGGCGCACCTGAGCGTGGAAATGGGCCACCGGATCGCCCTCCGGCGCCTGGGGAAGAAGCCGCTCCTCGACCTGGACTTGAGGCTTGGGGAAGGGACCGGCGCGGCGCTGGCCATGCCCATCGTGGAGGGCGCCGTGCGGGTATTGTCGGAAGTGGCGACATTCGAGGAAGCGGCGGTCTCCGGGGCGGACAAGTGATCCCCTTCTTTGCGGCGCTCCGGTTTTTGACCATCCTGCCCATACCCGCGCGATGGTGCGGAGGGGAGGATGAGCTCGGCCGCAGCATCCCTTTCTTCACGGCGGTGGGATTGTGCATCGGGGGGCTCGCGGCGGTTTCGGATTATCTGCTCCGCCGAATCCTGCCCCCCTTTCCGGCAGCGGTTCTCGTCGTGATCGTCCTGCTGGCGGCTTCGGGGGGACTGCATATAGACGGTCTGGCGGATACGGCGGACGGTTTTTTCAGCTTCCGCACGCGGGACCGAATCCTCGAAATCATGAGGGACAGCAGGACAGGGCCCATGGGAGCCGCCGCGGTGGCGTGCGTCATCGCGTTGAAGATCGCCGTTCTGGCCTCCGTCCCCCGTCCCCTGCGGTGGGGGACCGTGCTGCTGATGCCCGTGGCCGGGCGTTGCGCCCTCGCGGTCACGATGGCGCTTCTTCCCTATGCCCGTACCAACGGGGGACTGTGCCATTGGTTCCTTAAGGGTCGGCCGGCCCGGCAGGCGGCATGGGCCTTCGCGGTCTTTGCCTTCGCGGCCTGGTGGGCGTTGGGATGGATGGGGCTGGTAATCGCCGGGACCTCGGTCATCTCGGCCCTCCTTTTCGCGGGGTACAGCTACAGAAGAATCGGCGGTTTTACGGGGGACACGTTGGGAGCCGCCTGCGAGCTCGTCGAGATGATTCCGGCGCTGGCTGCCGCGGTGCGTTCGGCATGAGGCCGATGCCGTGAGGAAAGACGGACACGGGGGAAATCTTCGGAGGCTGGCGGCCGTGACCGGACGGCCGCCGGGGGAGATACTGGATTTCTCCGCAAACATCAACCCGCTGGGGCCTCCGGAATGGCTGCGCCCGCTGGTAAGCGCGACCATCGGGTCCGTCGCCCATTACCCGGACCCGGACTGTTCGGCCCTTGTCGAGGCGGCGGCATCCCGCTACGGCGCATCGAAGGACGAGGTTGTCGCCGGAAACGGAACGTCCGAGATCCTGTTTCTCCTGGCGCGGGCATGCGGCGCTTCCCGCGCCGTCATCCCGGAGCCGGCGTATGTCGATTACGCGGTCGCCGCGCGTTCGGCGGGGCTTGCCGTCGCGTCGATTCCGATGAGAGAGGAAGACGGGTTCGCCCTGGACGTCCGGGCGCTCGGCGCAAGGCTCGAAGGGGGAGAGCCGGTCTTCATCGGCTGCCCGAACAATCCGACCGGGCTGCTCTGCGACGCGGAGGCGATCCGTTCCCTCGCCGCGTCCCATCCGTCCACGACATTCGTCGTGGACGAGGCGTTCGCCGATTTCGTCGAAGGGATGGATCGGCTGACGAAGAATCGCCCCTCCAACGTCGTCGTCCTGCTCTCGTTGACCAAGACGTTCGCCATCCCGGGCTTGCGGCTCGGCTGCGCCGTCGGCGACTCCGATCTCATCGCCCGGATCCGGGCGTTGCAGCCCCCCTGGTCGGTCAACACGGTCGCCCAGGCCGTCGGCGTCGCGGCGTTGCGGGACGAGGAATACGTGGCGCGCTCGCGGGAGTACGTTGGGCTGCAGCGGGAACGGCTCGCGGGCGATCTCCGGTCGATCCCCGGGCTTTTCGTTTATCCGGGAAAAGCGAACTTCCTGCTTGCGCGGATCGACCGAAAGACCATCGATGCGCCCGCGCTGGCGCGGCGGATGCTGCAGGACGGGATCGCCATCCGGACGTGCGACGACTTCGCCGGGCTGGATGCCCGTTTCTTGCGCGTCGCCGTACGCACGGAAGAGGAAAACGGCCGCTTGTGCGAGAGGCTCCGGAACGCCCTCGGCGCGCCCGGAAAAGTTCTCCAACGCCGCCGCCGGACGCCTGCCGTCATGGTCCAGGGAACCTCTTCCGGCGCCGGCAAGAGCGTCCTCGCCGCCGCGCTGTGCCGCATCCTGCTCCAGGACGGCTACCGGGTGGCGCCTTTCAAGGCGCAGAACATGTCGCTCAATTCATTCGTGACAACGAAGGGCGGCGAGATGGGACGGGCCCAGGTTCTCCAGGCGCAGGCGTGCCGGATCGAGCCGGACGTGGGCATGAACCCCGTCCTGCTCAAGCCCAACAGCGACACCGGCGCGCAGGTGATCGTCGGCGGAAAGCCGGTCGGGAACATGGACGTCGAGGGGTACACCCGGTACAAGCCTAAGGCCTTCGAGACGGCAAGGGAGGCGTACGACTCTCTTGCGCGCGAGTTCGATGTCATCGTGTTGGAGGGGGCGGGGAGTCCGGCGGAAATCAACCTGAAACGGCACGACATCGTCAACATGAAGATGGCCCGCCATGCGGAGGCAAAAGTCCTGCTCGTCGGCGACATCGACCGGGGTGGCGTGTTCGCCTCCTTCGTCGGAACGATGGAGACGCTGTCCGAATGGGAACGGTCCCTGGTGGCCGGATACATCGTCAACCGGTTCCGCGGGAAGGCGGGGCTGTTGGAGGATGCCCTGGATCACCTCATGCGTTACACGGGACGTCCCGTGCTGGGAGTGGTCCCCTATCTGCACGGTCTGGGACTGCCGGAGGAAGACTCCGTGGCCTTCAAGGCTGCCGTAAGCGAAGTTTTCCCTCTTTCCGCGGGGGAGGTGGAAATCGCCGTGGTCGACCTGCCCCACATTTCGAATTTCACGGACGTCGACCCCTTCCGTGTCGAACCGGATGTCCGCGTGCGCATCGTGCGTTCTCCGGAAGACCTCGGGCGGCCGGATGCCGTGATCCTCCCGGGGAGCAGGAACGTGTCCGGCGACCTCGAGTACCTGCGGAGGCAGGGACTGGACCGGAAGATCGCCTCCCTGGCGGCGGGGGGCGGAACGGAAGTGGTGGGGATCTGCGGCGGCTTCCAGATGATGGGGGAAACGATCGCCGACCCGGACCGCGTCGAGTCCGCGGGCGGGCCCGTGAAGGGTCTCTCGCTCCTCCCGGTGTGCACGGCGATGCAAAGCGGGAAGATCCTCGCCCGCACGAAGGGGCTGCACATTGCGTCGGGTGTCATCGTGCATGGCTACGAGATCCACCACGGCAGGACCCGGTCCGAAGGGATGGCTCCGGTCCTGCGCCGGGAGGACGGAGAGAACGAAGGCGCGTCCTCATCCGACGGGCGCATATGGGGCACCTATATGCACGGGATCTTCGATGCGGATGCGTTCCGTCGATGGTTCATCGACCGACTGAGACAAAGGCGCGACCTTTCCCCCCTTGGAAAAATACTCGGGAAGTACGACCTGGAGCCCGCCCTGGAGCGCCTGGCCGCAACCGTCCGGCAAAACGTGCGGATCAAGGAGATCTACCGGGCGATGGGGCTTTCGTGAGGCTGGAATATCAGATCCTTTCCGCCATCGCCCTGGACATGGCGCTGGGGGACCCCCGGTGGCTTCCACACCCTGTCCGAGGGATCGGGCGCTTCGCTGCGTCCCTGGAAATGCCCTTCCGGCGATCGCTGAAGGATCCCGAGGCGGCGGGGATCGCCGTGTTCTCCGCCGTGCTGCTTTCGACGTTCCTTGCCGCCTTCGCCCTCATCCGTTGTACCCGCTGGCTGAACCCATCGGCCGCGGACGGGATCTCCATCCTGCTCCTCTATTTCTGCCTCGCTGCGAGAGACCTGGTCGGGCACGGCGCCCATGTGTACCGGGCGTTGGAGAAGGGGGACCTTGCAGAAGCGCGGAAGAAGGTGGCCAGGATCGTCGGACGCGACACGGATCGGCTCGAGGAGCCGGGGGTCGTTCGCGCCGCGGTGGAAAGCGTGGCGGAGAATATCGTCGACGGGATCACGGCCCCCCTCTTTTACGCCGTCCTGTTCGGGCCTCTGGGAGCCGTGACCTACCGCGCGGTGAATACGCTCGACTCCCTCTTCGGCTACCGGAACGAGCGCTATATCGCCTTTGGCCGGATCTCCGCCCGCGCGGACGACGCGGCCAACTTCCTTCCCGCCAGGGTGACGGGACTCCTGGTGCCCGTCGCCGCATTTTTCCTGGGCTTTAAGGCTTCCGATTCCCTGCGCATCTTCCTTCGCGATCGGCACAAGCATCCCAGCCCCAACTCGGGGCATACGGAGGCGGCCGTGGCGGGGGCCCTCGGCGTGCAGCTGGGCGGCCTGAATTACTACGACGGGCGACCCTCGATGAAGCCGCTGCTGGGGGATTCCGCCGTACCTCCGGATCCCCATCACATCAGGCAGGCGAATGCGCTGGCGCTGGCCGTCTCGGGCCTTGCGGTGGCCTTTTTCCTCGGTGCGAGGTTCCTGATCGGCGCCTGGTGGGGGCAAGGAGGAGGTGTGGCATGAAAGGGGTGGAATTGTGATGGCGTCGTGTCCCACCGTCGTCATTGCGGGTACCGGCAGCGGGGTCGGGAAGACCTCCCTTTCCCTCGCCCTTGCTGCCTCCCTGAAACGGCGTGGGCTCCGGGTGCAGACCTTCAAGGTGGGGCCCGACTTCCTGGACCCTTCCTACCTGGCCTTGGCCTCAGGGAGGCCCTGCTACAACCTCGATGGCTGGATGACCGGGGAAGCGTACGTGCACGCGCTTTTCGCCCGCGCCGTTGCCGGGGCGGACGTGGCGATCGTCGAAGGGGTGATGGGTCTTTTCGATGGGGCTGACCCCGTTTCCTCCGAAGGGAGCACCGCCGAGATCGCTCGGTGGCTTTCCGCTCCGGTGCTGCTGGTGGTCGACGCCGGCGGCATGTCCCGCAGCGTGGCCGCGACGGTGAAGGGGTTTACCGGATTCGAGCGCGGCGTAAGAGTGGCCGGCGTTGTCGCAAACCGGTGCGGATCGGACCGGCACGCTGCCTGGCTGGCCGAATCCCTCCGGGGATCGTCCTTGCCGCCGCTTCTCGGCAGGATCTCCCGGGGTGCTTTTCCCGCCTTGCGAAGCCGGCACCTGGGCCTGGCCCCTGCGGATCCCGGGACGTTGACGCCGGAACTCCTTGGAGCGTTCTCAGACGTTCTGGAGAGGCATGTTTCGTTGGAGGCGGTGATGAAGCTGGCGCACGGCGTGGCCAAGGTCCGACGCGTTTGCGCATCCGGCAATCCCCCGGGACGCAAGAGGCGGGTGCGGATCGGGGTGGCCTGGGACGAGGCGTTTCATTTCTATTATCCCGACAACCTGGAGGCGCTTGAAGCGGGCGGGGGCGAACTGGTCCGGTTCTCCCCGATAAGGGACGAGCGCCTGCCGGAAAAACTCGACGGGCTGTATATCGGCGGAGGATACCCGGAAGAACATGCGGAGACGCTCTCGAGGAACCGGCACATGATAGAGGCGGTGAAGCGTTTCGCGGAGAGTGGCCGTCCGGTATACGCCGAGTGCGGCGGATTGATGTACCTGGCGGAAGGGATCGAGACCCGGGACGGTGCGCGTCACGGCTTCGTCGGGCTGCTGCCGTCGTGGACCCGTATGCTCAACCGTCCGAAGAGGCTGGGGTATGCCGAGATCAACCTGTCGGAGAATACGCTCCTGGGTCCCCCCGGTACGATCCTTCGCGGGCATGAGTTCCATTACTCCGACTTGACCGGCGATCCGTTCGCGGATCCCGCGTGGAGGGCTGTCTATCGTATCAGGCACCGGCGGTCGGAGGCCGTGATTCCGGAGGGATATGGGCGAAGCCGGACGCTGGCGAGCTATGTTCACGTTCATTTCGGATCCCATCCGCGTTCCGTGGAGAGCTTTCTTTCGCTTTGCGAGCAAAACCATGGCGAGTGACGCCCCGCCCCTCATCCTGTCGCTCTATGCTTCTCCGCTGACCGGAGAGGCCATCGAGGCCCTCTCGCTCGAGAGAATCGAAAGGGAAGTCCCCTCACACCGATTTGCACCCGCCCAGTGGCAGGTGGTCCGCCGAATGATTCATGCCACCGCGGATTTCGGGCTGTTGGAATACGTCAGATTTTCTCCGGATGCGGTGGAAGCAGGGGCTGCGGCGCTTCGCGCCGGACGCCCGCTTTATGCGGACTCCAACATGATTCGGGCCGGACTTTCCCTGAATCGCCTGCGGGAGGCATGCCCGACGTACGGCCGCGACAGCATCGTGTGTCATGTGGCGGACGAGGACGTGGCGCGGCAGTCCGTCGAAAGCGGCCTGCCGCGCTCCCTTTTCGCCGTCCGCAAGGCCAGGGCGACCCTCGACGGAGGAATAGCGTTGATCGGCAACGCCCCGGTCGCCCTGCTGGAGCTCAACCGCCTTGTCATCGAAGAAGGGATCCGGCCGGCCTTCGTGATCGCCATGCCGGTGGGCTTCGTGCATGTGGAGGAAAGCAAGCAGGAGCTGATGTCCCTGGGAATGTCTTTCGTCGCCGTTTCCGGACGGCGAGGCGGCAGTCCCATGGCCGTGAGCGCGCTTCATGCCCTCTGTTCCGCGGCTGCTCGGAGATCGGAATAGGGGAGAACCATCCTGCTCCGAAAGGAGGTGATACCCGTGAAGAAAAGCAAGACGACAAGGGCAGTGATCGCTTACCGCAAGACCTGCAAGGTCATTGGCACCGGCCTGTCCCATTTCCTTTTCATGAAAGGGAAGAGCAGGTAGGAGTTCGGAGCGGGACGCCCGGTCCTGTCGCCGGGGGTCCCGCACGACCTGCGGGAGACCACAGGAAACAAGGAGACGATCGTGGCGGACCTGAAAAAAGGGAGCAACGAGACACCATCGCGAGGGATTTATTTCAACACGGGTAAGGGGCCCACGATACAGCCGATCGACATCGGGCACCCGGACTATATCGCCCTGCTGGACCCCGATACGGCTTTCTGGTCTCTCGTGAAGAAGAGGAAGCTCGGGGAAGCGCTCACCGACGGCTCCCTCTTTTCGCAATATCGCAGGAAAAGGGCCGCATTCCTGTCGGAAATGGAGAAGCTCCGGTTCGAAGTGAACCCGATGGCGGTCTATTTCAACCCCACGGAACGCTGCAACCTCAACTGCCCCTATTGTTACATCCCGGAAAAGATGCGCCGGGAGGGCAAGCGCATGTCCCGGGCCAGGCTGATCGAGGCCCTCGGGATACTGAAAGCATACTTCGAAAAGCATTTCCCCCGAGGAACGCGGCCGCAGATCGTCTTCCACGGCTCGGAACCGATGCTCTGCCGCGACGCCGTCTTCGCCGGGATCGAGGAATACCGGGACGATTTCCGCTTCGGCGTGCAGACCAACGGCACGCTGTTGGACGACGAGGCGATCGGGTTCCTGGCCTCGCGCAAGGTCGGCATCGGCCTGTCGCTGGACGGGCACCTGGACAAGGTCGCGGATCGCACGAGAAAAACGTGGGGTGGGGAGGGAACGTTCAGGATCGTGGCCGGCGCCCTGGAGAAACTGAAGGGATACCCGGACTACAACGTCCTCTGCACCGTGACGAGCAGGAACATGCGCTCGCTTCCCCGGATGGTGGAGTTCCTGCATGAACAGGAAGTTCCTGCGTGCATGCTCAACCCCCTTCGTTGCACCCGCCAGGGCGCCCGCTTCCTCAAGCCCCGGGACAAGGAGCTTGCCGTGCCCTATCTCGCGGCGCTCGATCGCTCGTATGAATTGTACGGGGAGAGTGGCCGAAAGCTGGTGGTCGCGAACTTCGCCAATGTGCTCGTGAGCATCGTTGCGCCCGCGGCAAGACGGCTCATGTGCGATATCTCGCCCTGCGGGGGCGGGCGGTATTTCTTCGCGGTATCCGCCCGTGGGGATCTTTTCCCTTGCAGCGAGTTCATCGGGTTCCGCGAGTTCAAGGGCGGAAATCTCTTCAGGGACGAGATTCCGAGGGCGCTCGAAAGTCAGGCTTTCAGGAAAGTGACGCAACGAAAGGTGGAAGACATCGAACCTTGTTCCCGGTGTGCGGTGCGACATTTCTGCGGATCTCCCTGTCCTGCCGAAGCGCACGAGATGAACGGAGGCATGCGCCGCCCCGGCGCTTTCTGCGAACTGTACGAGGAGCAGGTCCGATATGCACTGCGGCTTATCGCCGACGGCAAGGAAGGCGCGTACCTGTGGGACGGCTGGGACACCGGGATGTCGACCGCTATCGAGATCGGCACGCCGGAAAGAAGCCAGGGGCGGTGACCCGGAATGGACCGGGACACGACGGGCAACAAATTCAGCGGAGAAGCCGTCATCCTCCTTGGCCACGGGAGCCGCTTGCCGGGGGCCGGGAAAGCCATGGAACAGGTGGCCGCCAGGCTCAGGGAAAGGGGGAAGTACATCCTCGTGGAGGTTTGCCACATGTCGCTTCAGAAGCCCTCCCTGTCCGAGGCTCTGGAGAAGTGCGCCACGGTGAGGGCGGGAAAGGTCGTGGTCATCCCCTATTTCCTCCATGAGGGGCAACACCTCCTGGAGGACATCCCCGGGATGTTGCGGGAAAAGGTCCGAGGATACCCGGACGTGACGATGATTCTCGGCAAGAACCTGGGCTACGACGAATCCCTCGTCGACCTTGTGGAGAAACGTGCGACGGAGTCCTTGAGCCTTCGCGACGTGCGCGAAATGATGCCGCGGGGTCGGGAGCGGTCCGCTTCGGGGCCGGAAGACCCCGGCCATCAGGACAGGGGAGGGCGGAAATGACGGTTCGATGGGAAAAAGCGGCGTACGTTCTGTGGATCGTCGCCCTTGCCTTGCTTCCGGGACGTGCCTACGGGATGCACATCTCCGAGGGGATCCTCCCGCCGGGGTGGGCCGGGTTCTGGTTCCTCGTGGCCGCGCCGTTCCTCGTCCTCGGAATGCGCGACCTGCGGATTCGCGCCGGGCGGGCTCCCCATTTCAAGACGCTGGTGGGACTGGTGGGGGCGGGCGTGTTCGTCGTCTCGTGCATGCCGATTCCGGTTCCCACGGCGGGGACCTGTTCCCACCCGTGCGGCACGGGCCTGGCGGCGATCCTCATCGGCCCCGGGCAGGCCGTCATCGTGACCAGCGTGGCGCTCCTGCTGCAGGCGTTGTTCCTGGCCCACGGGGGGCTGTCGACCCTCGGCGCGAACATCGTGTCCATGGGGGTGGTAGGCGGCTATCTCGGATACGGCGCGTTTCTCCTTGCGCGGAAGGTTAGAGCGCCGTGGCCCGTTGCCGCTTTCCTCGCGGGCCTGCTCTCGGATTGGGGCACTTACGCTGCTACCTCGTTTTCGCTCTCCGCGGCGCTGGCCGGGGGCGGCTCCATCGCGGCCCTGTTTCGGATGATCCTTGCCGCGTTCGTCCCGACGCAGGTTCCCTTGGGGGTCTTCGAGGGATTCCTTGCGGCGGGGGCATACCGATTCATCCGGACGCGCCGCCCCGAGCTGCTGGAGCTCCCGGCGGAAGGATGGGCGCCATGAGGCGGGTGGCCGTGGCCGGAGCGGTCGTTTCCCTGGCGACGGTCCTCGTCTTTGCGGTCGCGGGTCCCGGCGGCCAGTGGGAGGGCGTGGACAAAACGGTGGTGGCGAAGTTCGCCGAGGAGGCGGGGCGTCCTCCGCGGGAGCCGTATATCAACACCGACCGGGGGGACCTTCTCCTGTTCCTTTTTCTCCTTGCGGGAGGAGCGGGAGGCTGCGTCGGCGGATACTTCTTTCGGGAGCTGTTCCCCCCGAAAACGCGGGACGGGAGCGGGCGGAAGGATGGTTGAGCTGTTCTCGGACATCTTCGCGGGAAGGGATAACGCGCTGGTGCGGCTGGACCCCAGGGCGAAGCTGTCCGTGGCGGTTGCCGGCATATTGGCCGCGCTCTTCTCCGGCGGTGCGACGCTTCCGATCGCCGTGTTCGTCGTTTGCCTGTCCGGCCTGTTCGCCGTGCGAATTCCCGCCCGATGGGTGCTCGCCCGACTCGCCGGACCGGCGGTGATCGCATCCGTCCTCGTGCTCCTGCAAAGCTTCCTGGTCGGCGCCACGCCGCTCTTCGGCGTGTCCGTAGCAGGGGTCCGGTTCACCGCCATGGCGGAAGGCGCGCGGCACGGCCTTCTCCTGGGGGCTCGCGTCCTCGGGTGCTCGTCCATCGTTCTGCTGCTCGGCTCGGTGACGCCCGCTCATCGGGTTTTTCATGTCCTCCGCTGGGCCGGGGTTCCCGGCGGATGGGTGGAGATCGCGATGCTCACCTATCGTTATACGTTCGTTCTGCTGGACCAGGCGGCGGAAGTGTCCGCCGCGCAACGGGTGCGCCTCGGATATTCGGGTCCGGGACGATCCCTCTCGTCGATGGGGATCCTGGGGGGAACGGTCCTCCTCCGGTCCGTCGACCAGGCTTCCCGGACGGCCGAGGCCATGAGTGCCCGCGGCTATTCCGGGCAAATCGGCTTCGGGCCGATGGGCCCCATGCGCCGGGCGGACCGCCTGGTCGCAGGCGTTGCGCCTCCTATCCTCCTGGCAGCCTATCTCCTCGCCGAAGGGATGTTGCCGTGATGGAAGCAGGACGCGGCTGGGCTATTGAGACGGAAGCCCTCTCCTTCCTCTACCCCGAGGGGACACGGGCGCTACAGGACGTAGATTTCCGGGTGCGGAGGGGAGAGTTCGTGGCCGTCCTCGCCTCGAACGGATCGGGCAAGACCACCTTGATCAAGGTGCTTTCCGGCCTGTTGCGCCCCGGGACGGGGACGGTCAGGATCGCGGGCCGGGACATCCGGGGGTTTCCCTCGAGGGATCTCTACCAGGAGGTGGGCGTGGTCTTCCAGGACCCGAACGACCAGCTCTTCGGCGCCACTGTGGAGGAGGACGTTGCCTTCGGTCCGCGCAACCTTGGACTTCCGGAACCGGAGGTCGGGCGCCGCGTCGCCGCCGCCTTGGAATCGGTGGTGGCGGGGGACCTGCTCTCCCGTGCGGTGCATCACTTGAGCTTCGGCGAGAAGAAGCGGGTGGCCGTGGCCGGGGTGCTGGCGATGGAACCGTCGATCCTGATCCTCGACGAGGCGACGGCGGGGCTGGATCCGGCGGGCGAAACGCTGATGATGCGCCTCCTCAGCCGGCTGAACCGGGAAAGGGGGATCACGGTGATCCTTGCCACCCATTCGGTGGACCTGTTGCCCCTTTTCGCGGACCGCATCTACGTGTTTCGGGGGGGAAGGGTGCTCAAGGACGGGCCTCCGGAGGCGATCTTTTGCGAGCACGAGATGATCGAGAGGGCGAGCTTGAGGCTGCCTTACATTTCCGGCCTCCTCCACGATCTGAAGCGATACGATGGGGTGCCGATCGAAGGCCTGCCGCTTACGGTGGGCGAGGCGCGCAAGCGACTTCTGGATCTCATCCCCGAGGCGCTGATCGTCGGGAATCGGGAGGGGGGAGGCAAATGAATGCCGGCCGTTCGGGATATTCGACGGGGACGTGTGCGGCGGCGGCAGCGAAGGCCGCCGCAATGGTCCTTTGCGGCAGACCGGCTCCACGGGAGATCGAGGTTTCCCTCCCGGACGGGACGCGAGTGACCTTGTCGACTGTCCATGCCTGCCGGCGCAACGCAGAGGCGGAAGTCGCCGTCCGGAAAGATGCCGGTGACGATGTCGATGTTACCCATGGCGCGATGGTATCGGTGTCGGTGTCCTTTGCGGAAGGAGGAGACGTGACCTTCGCGGCCGGGGAGGGGGTGGGGACCGTCACCAGGCCGGGGCTCGTAATCCCCCCGGGCGAGCCGGCCATCAATCCCGTCCCGCGAGGGATGATTCAGGCAGCGGTTCGCGAGGTGACGGACCGTCCGATCAAGGTCACCATCTCGATCCCCGGCGGAAGGAAGTTGGCGGAAAGGACGTTCAACCCCCGGCTCGGCGTAGCCGGGGGCCTGTCCATCCTGGGGACCACCGGACGGGTGCGCCCCTTCAGCCTTCCGGCGCTGCGGGAAGCGTTGAAATGTTCGCTCGGAGTCGCAGCAGGGTGCGGGGTCCTTTCGCCCGTCCTTGTACCGGGTCGTATCGGGGAAAAAGCCGCTCGGGAACACTTCCGGCTTTCCACCCAACAAGTGATCGAGGTCGGCAACGAGTGGGGATTCATTCTCGATCATATCCCGGATTACCGGTTCGAACGCGTGCTTGTTCTCGGGCACCCCGGCAAGCTCGCGAAGCTTGCCATGGGACAGTGGGATACCCACTCCGCACGGTCTTCCCGGGCTGTTCCTTACGTAGTCGATCTTGCGGCAAGGGTCCTCGGTCGAACGCCGCCGGAGTGCCCCACCGTGGAAGGGATCTTCGGCGCGCTGCCGGCGGCCGACCGCGCAACGCTTGCGGCGGACCTGGCGGGCAAGGTGCGGGAAGAGGTCATGCGCCGCGTGAGGCGCCAAAGCGGGGCGGCGGTCGCCCTGGTCGACATGCGGGGGGACCTCCTGGGCTCCGACGGGGATACGATCCCGTGGAGATGAGGGACAAGACGATCGTCATCGTGGGCTGCGGTCCGGGATCCCCCGACTACCTGACGCCCGCTGCGAAGCGGGCTGTGGAGGGCGCCCATGTCCTCGTGGGAGCGGCACGCCTCCTCGAGCTCTTTCCCTCCTCGATGGCGGAACGGATCGTCGTCGGTTCGGACGTCGAGAAGGTACTCGGCGAAATCTCGTCCCGCCGGAGCCAGGGCAGGGTAGCCGTCCTCGTATCCGGCGATCCCGGGCTTTACAGCCTGGCCCTTCCGGTGATTTCGCGGTTCGGCCGCGATGCGTGCGAAGTAGTCCCCGGGATCAGTTCGGTCCAGGTGGTGTTTGCCCGATTGGGGCTCGGGTGGCACGATGCGAACGTCGTAAGCGTCCATGGCCGTCCGGCGGAGGGGGATATGGAGCGTCTCCGCGATGCCGACAAGATCGCCGTCCTCGTGGGAGGAGGTGGATCAGTCCGGCGGATCGTGGAGCTGCTTGAACAGCTTGGGGAGGGACGCCGGGTGTTTCTTTGTGAAGATCTGACCCTTCCCGGTGAACGGATCCGCCAGGTGGACCCTGGTGAACTTTCCCGGCTGCCCAACGTCGGAAGGGGTATCGTCCTGCTCCTCAACGATGGGGTGTTTGTTTGAAACGAGGAACGTTCTACGGGATCGGCGTCGGCCCCGGCGATCCCGAACTGATGACCGTAAAGGGGGCGAAGCTTCTGGCGCGATGTCGGAACGTGTTCGTTCCGAAGGCCGGAAACGCCTCGGAGAGCCTCGCCCTGGAAATCGCAAGGAGGTACCTGGACCCTGGTTCCCGGGTCTGCGAGCTGGTCTTCCCCATGACGACGGATCGGAAGGAGCTGGCCTCGGTATGGGAGGCGTCGGCGGAGGAGATCGCCGCCTCCCTCGAATCCGGACAGGATGCCTGTTTCCTGACCCTTGGGGATCCTCTCCTGTATTCCACCTACATTTACCTCCTTCAGTCTCTCCGTGCCCGCATCCCGGGAGTGGAAGTCGTGACCGTACCGGGGATCACGGCAATGGGCGCCGCGGCCTCGCTGGCGGAGTTCCCCATCGGGCGATTCAAGGAGCCGGTGACTATCGTCCCGGCGGCGGACGACCTTCGGACGGTCCGGCAAGCCCTCGCCGCAGGGGGAACGCTCGTCCTGATGAAGGTGGGCAGACGACTGGGACAGCTGGTCGATCTCCTGGAGAACGAAGGTTTCCTCGACAGGAGCGTGTTCGTCTCACGGGCGGGAATGGACGGCCAGCGGATCGAGACCGATCTTCGGAGGCTGCGGGGCGAAGACGGGGAAACGGGTTACCTCTCCATCATCCTGGTGCGCACGGAAAGGGAGGAGAAGAGGTGAGGGTATATTTCGTGGGGTCGGGACCCGGAGACCCGGACCTGTTGACGATCAGGGCGCACCGGCTGCTAAGGGAATGCCGGATATGCATCTACGCGGGATCCCTCGTGAACCCCGCCATTCTGAACCTGATTCCGGGAACGGCCGAGCGGTATGACTCTGCCGGCATGACCCTCCCCCGGATCGTCGACGCGTTCCGCGAGGCGCATCGGAAGGGCGCCGACGTCGTCCGCCTCCACTCCGGCGATCCCTCCCTTTACGGCGCCATCCGGGAGCAGATGAACGCACTCGGGCGCCTGGGGATCGAATACGAGGTCGTCCCCGGCGTCAGCTCCTTCCAGGCCGCCGCCGCCGCGTTGAAGGCGGAGCTCACCGTGCCGGAAGCCGCGCAGACCGTGATCCTGACGCGCGGCTCCGGGCGGACGCCCGTCCCCGCGGACCAGGACCTTTCCGTCCTGGGCCGGACGGGGGCCACTTTGTGTCTTTTCCTCTCCGCCGGGAGGATCCGGGACATCGCGGAAACGCTTGCCCGCCATCGGGGGGAAGGATGTCCGGCCGCCGTCGTTTACCGCGCCACGTGGCCGGACCAGGCGATCGTCCGGGGAACGCTGGCCGATATCGCGGGGAAGACGGAAACCGCCGGAGTCGGAAGGACGGCGATGGTGATCGTGGGGGAGGCGCTGTCGCAGGAAGCCCCCTCCTCGAAGCTTTATGCCCCCGGATTTTCCCACGGCTTCCGCGAGGGGAAGCCGTGAAGGTCGCCCTCATCGCCCTTTCTTCGGCCGGCGCCAGGACGGCGGAGATTCTCGTGGAAGGACTTCCCGGCGCCACCATCTATCTCCACGAAAAGGTCCCTTCGCGGGTCGTCGGGATCCGCTTCGCGAGCCTCATGGACCTGACGCGGGACCTCTTCCGCCGATATCGCGGGCTCGTCTATATCGCGCCGTGCGGAGCGGTCGTAAGGGGGCTGGCGCCGAACGTCCGGGACAAGAGGGAGGACCCGGCGGTTGTCGTGGTCGACGCGGGAGGCAGGTTCGCCGTGAGCCTGCTTTCCGGCCACGAGGGGGGGGCGAACGAGCTCTCCGTGACGGTGGCAAATCTCCTTGGCGCCGAGCCCGTGATCACGACAACGTCGGAATCGTTGAAGGACGTGATCGTCGGGGTCGGGTGCCGGCGCGGGACCGCCGCGGAAAGAATCGTCGGGGCGGTTGCGGAAGCTCTCGCAACGGTCTCGACGGACCCCTCCCGGGTGAGGCTGCTCGCCTCCGCCGACATCAAGGCGGGGGAGCGGGGATTGTGGATTGCGGCGCGGACCCTGGGAGTACCGTTGAGGCTCATCCCATCCCGGGACATACGGGCTGCCGCATTGCCCTTCAGGCATTCGGAATTCGTGAAAGACAAGGTCGACTTGCCGGCGGTGGCCGAACCGGCCGCGTTGCTGGCGGGAAGGAGGACCCGATTACTCCTGCCGAAAACGGTTTACAACGGTGTGGCGATCGCGGTGGCCAAGGAAAACTGTACGTCGTCGGTATAGGTCCCGGCGGACCGCTCGACCGCACGCGGCGTGCCGAGCTTGCGATCGCCCGGAGCGAGGTCGTCGTCGGATACACGCGGTACCTGGACCTCATCCGCGACCTTCTGGGAGGCAAGGAGTCGATCGCCACCGGTATGACCCGGGAGGGCGAACGCTGCCGGGCCGCCCTGCGGCAAGCGAAAGGGGGGAAGGTCGTTGCCCTCGTTTCCTCGGGCGATCCGGGGGTCTACGGCATGGCGTCCTTGGCGATCGAACTTTCTTCCGCAGAAGGGGTGCGCGTGCCGATCGAGATCGTGCCGGGAGTTTCCGCGGCCGGGGCCGCCGCGGCGAGGCTGGGGAGCCCGCTGTCCCTCGATTTCGCGTGCATCAGTCTCAGCGACCTGCTGGTGCCGTGGGAGACGATCCGGCGGCGGCTTACCGCGGTCGCCGCCGCCGATCTCGTGGTCGGCCTGTACAACCCGCGAAGCGAAAAGCGCATAAAGCGGATTGTGCAGGCCGCCGAAATCTTCCGCCGGTTTCGTCCAGGGGCAACGCCCGTCGGCATCGGCACGGCGGTGGGAACGTTGGAGGAGAGCATCGTGCTCTCCGACCTCGACTGCTTCCTCGAGGAGGAAATCGGCATGAGGAGCGTGGTCCTGATCGGGAACCGTTCCTCGAAAGTGATCGACGGCTGGTTCGTCACGCCCCGCGGGTACATGATTTGATCCTGCTGTTGGGAGGCACCGCCGAAACGGCCTCCCTTTCCGCCGCCTTGGCGGAGGCGGGATACGAGGTGCTTGTCTCCACCGCCACGGATGTCTCCCTATCGGTCGGCTGCCACCCGAACATCTTCCGGCGAACAGGGCCGCTCGATGTCGACCGGATGACTGCGTTGGTGCGGGAACGGAGGATCAAGGCGATCGTCGATGCGGCACATCCGTACGCCTCTAGGGCCCACGACACGGCAAGACGGACAGCGGAGCGAACGAACGTGCCCTGCTTTGCCTTCGTGCGGCCCGCCGCCGTCCGGGAGAACGATGACGTCCTCATTGCGGCCGGCCACCAGGAGGCGGCGCGCGTCGCGGTCTCTCTCGGCTCCCCGATCCTGCTTACGATCGGGTCCCGCAACCTTCTTCCTTACGTGCAGGCGGCCTGCCTTGCCGGGATTCCGTTGATTGCCCGGGTGCTGCCCCATTCCGGCTCGATCGAGGCGTGCCGTATCTCCGGGCTCCCGGAGGCGTCCCTTCTCCTCGGGAGAGGCCCCTTTTCCGCCGAGGAAAATCGCGCCGTCATCAGAAAATACGGTGTCGGCGTGCTGGTCACCAAGGATAGCGGGGTAGAGGGAGGCGTCCGGGCGAAGATCGAGGCCGCCCACACGGAGGGCTGCCGCGTGGTGGTGGTCAGGAGGCCGGACGGCGCATTGCGGAATGCGTTTGACGATATCCGGAACCTCGTTGACCGCCTCATGGCAACCGTATCTTGAGTGTTTCGTGGGCCGCACCCTGGATGACGAACACAACGCGATTATCCATTGCGATCCGCACCTGACGGCGATATAAAGGAACCTTGAAGGGTTCCCGGACTCTCGCTGATCTTTCTCCTGGAATAGAATGTGGTCGTCCACCCTTAAAAAAAACGGTGATGTTCGTGGTGCGGGAAATGAAGAATAGTGAATGGAGAGGGCCTCCTGTTCGCCGTGCGGCGCTCCCTTAAGGATGCAATCTCAGCCTCAAGAAATAAAATCCACAGGGAAGGGACAGTGTCATGCGATTTACGACGAACAGCATAGGCCGGAAGATTCTGATGGCGGTCAGCGGCCTCTTCATGGTCCTCTTCGTCATCGTGCACCTTCTGGGGAATTCCAGCATTTTCGCCGGCCCCGACGGGATCAACGCGTACGCCGAGAAGTTGCACGGCCTCGGGCCCTTCGTCTGGGCCTCCCGCCTCTTCATGCTCGCCATGCTCGGCATTCACGTCCTGTTCGGGATCCTTGTCACCCTCGATAATTGGTCCGCGAAACCGGACAGGTACAAGGTCAAGAAGATGCTCAAGGCATCCTTCGCGAGCGAGACGATGATCTGGACCGGCGCCCTGCTCCTTGCCTTCATCGTCTATCACCTGCTCCAGTTCACCTTCCGCGTCACCCCCGACGTAGTGCTCGGAAATGACGCGAAAGGTCGTTTCGACGTCTTTTCGATGGTGGCCGCGAGCTTCCGTTTTACTCCGATCGTCCTGATCTACGTGGCCGCGATGGTGACCCTCTTCCTGCATCTGAGCCACGGCATACAAAGCCTCTTCCAGAGCATCGGCTGGAACAACGACAAGACCCTGCCGACCTACACCAGGCTCGGCAAGGTGCTTGCCGTGGTTTTTCTTTTAGGCTACAGCGCCATTCCGGTTCTCTTGCTTTCCGGCATTCTGACCAAATAGGGGGTTCTAAAGTGATACTCGACGGAAAATGTCCAACAGGACCGATCGAAAAGACGTGGGACAAGCACCGCTTCGACATGAAGCTGGTGAATCCCGCGAACAAGCGCAAGTACAAGATCCTCGTCGTGGGCACCGGCCTCGCGGGTGCATCCGCCGCGGCGACCCTCGGCGAGCTTGGGTACAACGTTGAGACCTTCTGCTACCAGGACAGCCCTCGACGCGCCCACAGCATCGCGGCCCAGGGCGGGATCAACGCGGCCAAGAACTACCCCAACGACGGCGACAGCATCTTCCGCCTCTTCTATGACACGATCAAGGGCGGCGACTTCCGGGCCCGCGAGGCGGACGTGTGGCGCCTGGCGCAGGTGAGCAACAACATCATCGACCAGTGCGTCGCCCAGGGAGTGCCCTTCGCCCGCGACTACGCCGGCTACCTCGACACCCGCTCCTTCGGCGGCGCCCAGGTGTCGCGGACCTTCTACGCCCGGGGGCAGACGGGGCAGCAGCTCCTCCTCGGCGCCTACTCGGCCCTTTCCCGCCAGATCAAGGCCGGGACGGTGACACTCTTCCCCCGGACCGAGATGCTCGACCTCGTCGTGGTGGACGGGGAGGCGAAGGGGATCACGGTCCGCGACCTGGTCACCGGCAAGGTCCGCTGCCACACGGGCGACGCCGTGCTCCTGTGCACCGGCGGCTACGTGAACGTGTTCTACCTCTCCACGAACGCCATGGGGTGCAGTGTCACGGCGATCTGGAAGGCGCACAAGAAGGGAGCGTACTTCGCCAACCCCTGCTACACCCAGATCCACCCGACCTGCATCCCCCAGGCGGGCGAGTACCAGTCGAAGCTGACCCTCATGTCCGAATCCCTCCGGAACGACGGCCGCTGCTGGGTCCCCAGGAAGAAGGGGGAGAAGCGGCCGGCCAACGAGATCCCCGAGGAGGACCGCGACTACTACCTCGAGCGGAAATACCCGAGCTTCGGCAACCTGGCGCCGCGCGACATCGCGTCGCGGGCGGCCAAGGAACAGTGCGACGACGACCGGGGAGTAGGCCCGGGCGGTCGAGGCGTCTACCTCGACTTCCGGGACTCCATCAAGCGTCTCGGCGAGGACACGATCCGGGAACGGTACGGGAACCTGTTCGAGATGTACGAGCGGATCACCGACGAGAACGGCTACAAGGTGCCGATGCGCATCTACCCGGCACCCCACTACGTGATGGGCGGCCTCTGGGTCGACTACAACCTGATGAGCAACATTCCCGGACTCTTCGTGCTGGGGGAAGCCAACTTCTCCGTCCACGGGGCGAACCGCCTCGGCGCGAGCGCCCTGATGCAGGGGCTGGCCGACGGCTACTTCATCATCCCTTATACCGTCTCCCACTATCTGGCCCAGAGCAAGCCGGGCAAGGTGCAGGAAGATCACCCCGAGTGCAGAAAGTCGATCGGGGAGGTCGAGGGATCCACGAAGCGGCTGCTGTCGATCAACGGCAAGCGGACCGTGACGGATCTGATGCGGGAACTGGGCACCCTGATGTGGGAAAACGTCGGGATGACGCGCAGCAAGGAGAGCCTCAAGGAGGCCATCGAAAAGATCCCGGCCATCCGGGAGGAGTTCTGGAAGAACGTGAAGGTCTCCGGCAACGGGGCCGATTTCAACCAGCAGCTGGAGAACGCCGGGCGGACGGCCGATTTCATCGAGTTCGCCGAGCTGCTCGCCCGCGACGCTCTCCACCGCAACGAATCGTGCGGCGGCCACTTCCGGGTCGAATACCAGTACGAGGACGGCGAGGCAAGGCGCGACGACGCAAACTATTGCTACTCGGCCGCCTGGGAATTCAAGGGAGTCGGCAAGGAGCCCGAACTCCACAAGGAACCGCTCAAGTTCGAGAACGTCCACCTCGCGGTAAGGAGCTATAAATAATGAGCGCGCAAACAGCGGAACACGGGACGATGACCCTCAAGCTGATCGTCTGGCGGCAGGCCGGGCCGGGCAAGCAGGGCCGGTTCGAGACGTACACCGCCAAAAACATCACGCCGCACCACTCCTTCCTCGAGATGCTCGACGTGGTCAACGAGGAGCTGATCCTGGAGGGAAAGGAGCCGATCGCCTTCGACCACGACTGCCGGGAGGGGATCTGCGGGATGTGCTCCCAGGTCGTAAACGGCGTCCCCCACGGGGGCCAGGAGCGTACGACGGTCTGCCAGCTCCACATGCGCAAGTTCAAGGACGGCGACACGATTTATATCGAGCCGTGGCGGGCGCGGGCCTTCCCGATCCTCAAGGACCTCGTGGTGGACCGGGGCGCCCTCGACAAGCTCATCCAGGAGGGCGGCTACATCTCCGCGCGCACCGGGGGAGTGCCGGACGCTAACGCGACCCCGATCTCCAAGGCGGACGCCGACTATTCGATGGACGCCGCCGAGTGCATCGGCTGCGGGGCCTGCGTGGCGGCCTGCCCGAACGGGGCCGCGATGCTCTTCACGGGCGCCAAGGTCGCACAGCTCGCCTCGCTACCGCAGGGGCAGGTCGAGGCCCCCGTGCGCGTCGCCGACATGATCCAGGCGATGCAGGAGTGCGGGTTCGGCAACTGCTCGAACCACTACGAGTGCCAGGCGGCGTGCCCGAAAGGGATCGACGTCAAGTTCATCGCCCGGCTCAACCGGGAATTCTTGAAGGCCCTGTTCAAGAGCAAGGCGGGATCGCACGTGTTCGCCGGGGAGTGAGAATCCAACCGGTAGATGTTCACGGAGGAGGATTCGAGCTCCGAGGCAGCGCCGACCGAGCAGGGAGGAAGAGCGGCCATGGAGGGCCGCGGAAGCTGCCGAGGCCGCCCGCGGAGCGAGGCCATGGATGGGCGAGCGCGAGCGGGTGACCGGTCAGGCGGGCTCGGATACCGCACGGGCAGGGGCGGACTCGTCCCTGCCCTTTATTATATGGGGACGGTTTCCCGCTCCTTCCCCAGCAGTTCCCGCCCCACCCAGCTGCAGGCGAATTGGTAGGCGATGCGGCCGCTGCGGTCCCCCCTCTTCTGGGACCAAAGGATCGCCTCGTCCCGGGCCTCCTTCGTCCAGGCCGGCGGGGCGCCGTTCCGTTCGCAAAGGTTCTCGACCCACATCGCGACGACTTCGAGATACCGGTCCTGGCTGAACGGATGGAACGGCACCCAGATCCCGAACCGGCCGGACACGGAGATTTTCTCCTCCACGCCTTCCCCGTGGTGCACCTCCCCCTGAACCATCATTGCCCCCCGGTTGTCGCTCTCGTATTCGGGCACCAGGTGCCGGCGGTTCGAGGTGGCGTAGATCCGGACGTTCTCCGGCGGAGCGTAGACCGACCCGTCCAGCGCGCTCTTGAGCATCTTGTAGCTCGACTCGCCTGGCTCGAAAGACAGGTCGTCCGAAAAGACGACGAACTTGTACGGCTGCCCCTTGACCTCGTCGACGACGGCGGGGAAGTGGACGAGGTCGTCCTTGTCCACCTGGATTACCCGAAGCCCCTGCGGGGCATAGGCGTGGAGCAGGGCCCGGACGAGCGACGATTTACCCGTGCCGCGCGCCCCCCACAACAGGACGTTGTTGGCGGGAAGACCGGCAAGGAACTGCCGGGTATTCTCCTCGACGGCCTTTTTCTGCTCCTCGATGCCGAGCAGGTCGACGAGCCGGATGCTCTCGATGCTCCGGATCGGCTCCAGGTAGCCGGCGAGGAAATGGCGACGCCAGTTGGCGGCGTGGCACTCCCTCCAGTCCACCTTCGGGACGGGTTTGGGGAGGAGGGGTTCCAGCGAGTTCAGGACTCGCTTCAGTTGTTCGGCAATTTCCTTGTCCAAGGTCACGAAGCCTCCGGTATAAGATATTCGGATCCGCCACATTCTGCCATGGATTCTTTGACGCTGCCTCTGTAATTTCGCATACTTGAAATGAGATGGAAGTCATCACGACCCACGTCAACGCCGACTTCGACACCATCGCCTCGATGGTGGCCGCCCACAAGCTGTATCCTGAAGCGGTCCTCGTGTTCCCGGGGTCGCAGGAGGAGTCGGTCAAGGGGTTCCTCCTCCAATCCGCCTTCTACGCCCTGGAGGTGCGCAAGGCCCGGGAGATCGACCTGTCGAAGGTGACCCGGGTGGTCCTCGTGGACATCCGCAACTCCGCGCGGGTCGGCGTCTTCCGGGAGGTCGTGACCCGCCCCGGGATGGACCTCCATATTTATGACCACCACCCCGACGAGGAGGCGGACCTCCACGGGAGCCTCGAGGTGATCCGGGCCGTCGGGTCGACGACGACGATCCTCGTGGAAATCCTGAAAGAGCGCGATGTCCCCATCACGCCGGACGAGGCCACCGTCATGATGCTGGGGATCTACGAGGATACGGGCTCGCTCATCTTCCCGTCGACGACGGTGGCCGACTACCAGGCCGCCGCCCACCTCCTTGCGTGCGGGGCGAACCTGGGCGCGGTCTCCGACATCCTGGCCAAGGACCTGACCTCCGAGCAGATCTCCCTGCTCTACGACCTCATCCAGGGGTCGCGGGCCTACACCATCCACGGCGTGGAGGTGGTGATCGCCGAGGCGCGGCGGGAAGAGTACGTAGGAGACCTGGCGGTCCTCGTCCACAAGCTGCGCGACATGGAGGCGGTCAACGTCCTGTTCGCCCTCTGCCAGATGGGGGACCGGGTGGTGATTGTGGGGCGCAGCCGCAAGCCCGAGGTGGACGTGGGGGCGGTGATGCGGGAATTGGGCGGCGGCGGGCACCCCTACGCGGCCTCCGCCTCGATCCGGGACGCGACCACCTTCCAGGTACGGGAAAAGATCTTCAAGGTCCTGACGGAGAAGGTGATCCCGCGGCGCACCGCGGCGGACATAATGGTCTCGCCGCCACGGAGCGCCGCCGTGGAGAACACGATGGCCGACGTCCACCAGCTCCTCACCCGCTTCAACTTCAACGCAGTCCCCGTCCTGCGGGGCGAATCGGTCGCCGGGATCATCACCCGGCAGGTGGTGGAAAAAGCGCTCTTCCACGGGCTTGGACAGGAGAAGGTGAGTGAATACATGAACACCGACTTCGACACGGTCGAGCCGGGGGAGGGGATCGAGCGGGTCCAGGAGATCATCATCGGGAAGAACCAGCGCCTGGTCCCGGTGGTCGGCGACGGGCACGTCGCGGGGATCATCACCCGCACCGGGTTCCTGCGGTTCCTGCACGACGTGCGGGATGTGCAGCGCCCGGGCCCCGAGGAGGACATCCCCGCCGGCGGGATACTTGCGCGGCAGAAGAGCATCGCGAACCTCATACGGGAGCGGCTGCCGGAGCGGGTGGTGGAGCTGTTGCGGTCGGCCGGGACGGTCGCCGAGCGGCTTGGTATGACGGCTTTCGTGGTGGGCGGGTTCGTCCGGGATCTCGTCATGCGGATCGACAACCTCGACGTGGACATCGTGATCGAGGGGGACGGAATCGAGTTCGCCGAGGCGTTCGCCAGGGAGAACCCCTGCCGCGTCCGGCCGCACCACAAGTTCGGGACGGCGGTGCTCGTCTTCCCGGACGGCTTCAAGGTCGACGTGGCGACCGCACGGGTCGAGTACTACCTGGAACCGGCGGCCCTGCCCACCGTGGAGTACAGCAGCATCAAGCAAGACCTCTACCGGCGGGACTTCACGATCAACACCCTGGCGGTGCGGCTCAATCCCCCGGTGTTCGGGGAGCTGATCGACTTCTACGGCGCCCAGCGGGACATCAAGGAGCGGGTGATCCGGATCCTGCATTCCCTCTCCTTCGTAGAGGACCCCTCCCGAATCCTGCGGGCCTCGCGTTTTGAGCGGCGGTTCGGGTTCGTGATCGGCCGGCACACGATGAACCTCATTCGCAACGCCGTCCGGTTGGACCTGATAGGCAGGCTGCCCAAGCCCCGGCTCTTCGGCGAGCTGGAGCTGATCCTCAAGGAGGAGGACCCCATCGGTATCCTGCGCCGGCTGTCGGAGATGGGGATCGGGCCGTCGCTCCATCCCAAAATCACCCTCGATCGGAAACAGATCAACCTCCTGGAGGAGACCTCCGAGGTCCTTGTGTGGTTCTCGCTCCTGTTCCTGGAGGAGAAGGCGGAGAAGTGGGGGGTGCTCTTCCTGGCGCTCCTGGACCCCTTGAGCCCCGAGGAGGGGAAGAAATTCGCCGCGGACTTGGGGATGGGGCGCAAGGCAAGGGAATGGGTCCGGATCGCCAAGGACGAGGCGGACGACCTGATCTACCGGCTCATCTCCAGCAAGGCGGTCTCTCGGAAGCTCGTCTACGACTGCTTGAGCCCTCTGCCCAACGAAGTCATCCTCCACGTGATGTCCCGGGCAAAAAATCCCGATATCAAAAGGTATATTTCCCTTTACTTCACCCAGCTAAAGAACGTGCGGCCACTCACCACGGGCCAGGACCTCGTGGACCTGGGGTACCCCCCGGGGCCGCTTTTCAAACAGATCCTCGACGAGGTCCTGGAGCGCAAGTTCACCGGGGAGCTGGGGACCAAGGCGGCCGAGATGTCCTTCGTCCTCACCCACTTCCCCAAACCGTCAAAACAGGGACGTCCCTGAACTTTTCAGGCGGCATGGGGACGTTCTTAAAACTTTTTATGGCTTTCAGGGACGTTCTTGAACTTTTTCGCGCGTGGTGCTCTAAAAGTTCAAGAACGTCCCTGATAAAAAGTTTTAAGAACGTCCCCGGACAAAAGTTAAAGAACGTCCCTAAGCTTTACGGAAACCGAGAACCTGTTAAAATAATCTTTTTTTGAGAGGGGTTACGTTTGGCCGACATTCAGGGCTTTCTCCAGCATCTGTCCATCGCTGCGATTCCGCTTTTGCTGGCGATCACTTTTCACGAGGCCGCGCACGGGTGGGTCGCCTACAAGAAGGGGGACCCTACCGCCATGATGCTCGGGCGGGTGACCCTGAACCCCCTGAAGCACATCGATCCGTTCGGGACGGTCCTGCTTCCCGGGCTGCTCATCCTGCTGCGGAGCCCGTTCCTGTTCGGTTACGCCAAGCCGGTGCCGGTCAACTTCCGGCTCCTGCGGGACCAGAAACGAGACCCGATCTACGTGGCGGCGGCGGGCGTGGTCACGAACCTGGCGCTGGGGGCGGCGTCGGGCCTTCTGCTCCGGATCATCGGCCTCGTGGACCCCGTAATCATCCCGAAGATCGGGAGCATGGGCCTGCGCGCCACGGCGGACGGCGCCACTCAGATGGTGCTCATCCCCCTGGCGCTCATGTGCGTGGAATCGGTCCGGTGGAACGTCCTCCTGGCCATCTTCAACCTCATCCCGATCCCCCCGTTGGACGGGGGGCGGATCGCCGTGGGACTCCTTCCCCACGGCCCCTCGCAGGCGCTGGCATCGATCGAGCGGTACGGGATGCTCATCCTGATTGCGCTCTTCATGTTCGACCCGTTTGGTATAATCTGGCGGGTCATCAGCCCGCTCATCCACCTGCTGACCATGCTGTTCCTGGGCGGATAACCCTTCTCGAGGAGGCAACGAGTTGCGTCAACGCGTCTTAAGCGGCATGCGGCCGAGCGGCAAGCTGCACCTGGGGCACTACCTCGGGGTGCTCGTCAACTGGAAGAAGCTCCAGGAGGACAATGACTGCTTCTTCTTCGTCGCCGACTGGCATGCGCTGACCACGGAATACGAACGCACGGGGATCATCCGCGAGAGCATCGACGACATGGTGATCGACTGGCTGGCGGCGGGGATCGACCCGAAAAAGGCCACGCTCTTCATCCAGAGCCGCGTCCCCCAGCACGCCGAGCTGCACCTGCTCCTGTCGATGATCACTCCGCTTCCGTGGCTGGAGCGGAACCCGACCTACAAGGAGCAGCTCCGCGAGCAGACGACAAGAGACTTGCACACCTATGGGTTCCTGGGCTACCCGGTCCTGCAGGCGGCCGACATCCTGATGTACGACGCGGCGCTGGTGCCCGTCGGGATCGACCAGGTCCCTCACCTGGAGCTTGCCCGGGAGATCGCAAGGCGGTTCGACTTCCTGTACAAGGAAGTCTTCACCATCCCCCAGGCCTACCTGACCGAGACCCCCAAGATCATGGGGACCGACAATCGGAAGATGAGCAAGACCTACGGCAACGCGATCCTCCTCTCCGATACCGCCGAAGAGGTCTGGGCGAAGGTCAAGCCTATGGTGACCGACCCGGCGCGAGTGCGGCGCTCCGACCCCGGGAACCCCGAGATCTGTAACGTTTTCGCGTACCACAGGATCTTCTCGGACCGGGAGACGATCGAAAAGGTCAACGTGGGCTGCCGCACCGCGGGGATCGGCTGCATCGAGTGCAAGAAGTGGATGTACGAGCACATGGAGAAGGTCCTGGCGCCCGTCCGCGAGCGGCGGAACCAGATTCTCGAGAGCAGGGTTTCGGTTCGCGATATCCTGGAGGAGGGGACTGAGAGGGCCCGTGCCATCGCCGAGAAGAAGATGAAGGAGGTAAGGGACGCTGTCCGGATCTGAGCCGCAGAACGGGGGGGCCGGGATCGCCTTCAGGCTGGGGGTATTCGAGGGCCCGCTCGACCTCCTCCTGCACCTGGTCCGGGAGAACAAACTCGACATCCACGATATCCCGATCGCGAAGATCACGGAGCAGTACCTGGCTTACCTCGATGTGATGAAGGCGCTCAACCTGGACGTCGCCGGGGAGTTCCTCGTTATGGCGTCGACTCTTCTCTACATCAAGTCCCGCTCACTGCTGCCGCGGGGGGACGAGGAGCCGGACCCGGAGGAAGACCCCGAGATCATGCGGGCGGAGCTCTCCCGCCGGCTGGTCGAATATCAGAAGTTCAAGGAGGCGGCGGCGCGCCTTGCGGACCGGCCGATCCTCGGGCGGGACGTGTTCGCAAGGGACTTCCTGGCCGAGGAGATCCCGGAGGAGGAGGTGGCGATCACCGAGCTGTCCCTGGCCGACCTCATCACGGCGTTCAAGGACGTGCTCGCCCGGATCCCCGAGAAGGAGGCCCACGAGGTGTTCGTGGATCGGCTCACGATCGCCGACGCGATCGCCTTCCTGCTGGACCGGATCAAGGACGACGGGGCGATCCGGTTCGACCGGCTGCTCGAGGAGTTCAAGACGAAAAACGAGATCATCTCGTTCTTCCTGGGGATCCTGGAACTGGTCCGGCTGCGGACCGTCAAGGTCTACCAGGCGAACCCGATGGGCCTGATCACCATCGTGCCATCGGTACGCGAGGGAGAAGATGGAAGAGAACACGAAGAACCCGACACCCCCTGAAGAGACCCCGGCGGACTCCGTCGACACCAACCCGGTCGTGGGCGTTGCCGTCCAGGAGGAACCGGCCCCGACCCCGGAGGAGGCCGATCTCTCCCGCGCCGCCTCGATCCTGGAGAGCCTCCTGCTCGTCTCGTCCCAGCCGCTCTCCTACGAGAAGATCGGCCAGCTCCTGGGCGGGCTCGGCAGGCAGGCGGTTCGCGAGGTCGTCCGCATCCTGCAGTCGAAATGCCCGCCGGACGCTTCCGGGATCCTGGTCGAGGAGGTGGCGAAGGGGGTGCAGCTTCGCACCAATCCCGCCAACCAGGAGTACGTGCGCCGGCTCTTCGACGTCAAGCCGCCGCGGTTCTCACGGGCGGCCCTGGAGACGCTGTCCATCATCGCCTACAAGCAGCCGGCGACCCGCCTCGAGATCGAGCAGATCCGCGGCGTGGACTGCGCGGGGGCGCTCAAGACGCTGATGGACCGCCGGCTGGTCAAGGTCGTGGGCAAGAAGGACGTGCCGGGGAAGCCCTTCCTCTTCGCTACGACGCGGGAGTTCCTCGAGGTTTTCGGACTGGCCAGCCTCTCCGACCTCCCGTCGATGCGGGACATCGAGGACTTCCTCGCCGCGGCGACCGGGGGCGTCGTGGCGGAGGCTCCCGCGGAGCCGGTCTTCCAGCCGGCCGGCCCGCGCCGCTCGACCTCGGAGCTTGCGGCCAGCCTCGAAGAGGCAGAGCATGGAGAGCCGCTGGTCACGACGGAGCCCGGTCTGCCGGAAGGGGTCTCGGACGTCGTTCTGAGCGAGGCGGCCGCCAAGGAGGAGGGGGAGGGAGCGGAGGCGGAAGGCGCCGCGTCCGGAAGCCAAGCGGAGGAGCCGGATGCTGAATGAGCGGCTCAACCGGTACATCTCGCTCTGCGCGAGCGTTTCCCGCCGCACGGCCGACGAGCTGATCCGGCACGGGAGAGTGACCGTCGGGGGCCAGCCGATTCTGGACCCCGGCGCGTTCCTCGACCCGGGGAAGGGCGAGGTGCGGTTGGACGGCAACACGCTCGTCCCCTTGCGGGAAGAGAAGATCTACATCATGGCGTACAAGCCCGACAACGTGGTCTCCACGATGAAAGACAAGGAGGGCCGGCAGACGGTGGCTTCCCTCGTGGGCGAGCTTTCCACCCGCGTTTTTCCGGTGGGGCGGCTGGACTACCACACGACCGGCCTGCTGCTCCTGACCAACGACGGAGAGCTGGCGTACAAGCTTACCCACCCGAAGTTCGGCGTGGAGAAGACCTACGTCGCGAAGGTGATGGGCGCCCCGCCCCCGGCCAGCCTCAAGATCCTGCGCCGGGGCCTGCCGGTCGACGGCGTGATGACCAACCCCGCCCAGGTCGACTTCCTGCAGAAACGGGAAGGGAAGTCGTGGATCTCCATCCGGATCGCCGAGGGCAGGTACCACCAGGTGCGGAAGATGTTCGAGGCGATCGGGCACCGTGTGATGAAGCTGCGCCGGGTGGCGATCGGGCCGCTTACGCTTGCGGGCGTGGAGCCGGGCGAGTGGAGGTACCTCACGGGAAAGGAAGTACGCGACCTCAATGCCTACGTGAAGCAGAGGGAGCACGAGCCCCGCGATGCGCCGGCCCGGGAACCGCATGCGGGCAAGCCGAAATTCGTCCCCCGCGCGAAGCGGCCTCGCCCAGCCGTGTCGGAAGAGGCGTCAGGGGAGCAGCGTGGCCCCCGCCAGCCCAAGCCGGAATGGAAGAAACCGTCAAAGGGGCCGGGCTTCCCGCCCGGTCCGCGTCCGTCCAAGGCGGGGGTCCGCAAAGGCGGCGGCGTGCAGGCACCCGGGAGGGGCGGGAAACCGGGGCGGTAAGTTCCCTATCGAACAGGCTTGCCGTCCAGCCCCACCGCTTCGGCCCGGACCACCTGGTTCCGCCCTTTCCTCTTCGCCTCGTAGAGCGCGTCGTCCGCAGCCCGAATGAGGTCGGAGGTCGAATCCCCGTCCTGGGGGAACCCGGCCACCCCTGCGCTGATCGTCACCCGGATAAGGACGTCCTTGTCGGGGGCCTTGATCTCCAGCAAGGCGACCTTCTCTCTCAGGGCATCAGTGCACTGGCACGACTGGTCCTTGCCCGAAGAAGTCATCACGATCACGAATTCCTCCCCGCCGTATCGTGCGACGAGGTTCGAACTCCTTGTGAATCTTCTGAGAATCTCCCCGATCTTTTTCAGGACCAGGTCCCCCGCGGGATGGCCGTAGGTGTCGTTGACCCTCTTGAAGTGGTCGATGTCCAGCATGACGAGGGAGAGGGGCGCAGAGTAGTTCCTCGCCTGGCGTAACGCGTTCTCGAACCAGGGGGCGAAGTACATCCTGTTGAAGAGTCCCGTGAGCGCATCCACCGAGGCGCTCAACTCGGTCGATTCGATCACCATGGCGTTCTTGTACGCGCTGGAGAAAATGTCGGCCAGCATCGACGCGTAATGGCGCTCGTCGTTGACCGGCACGGCGCATCCCGCGACCACGATCGCGCCGATGGGCTCCGAAGTCCCGAGAACGGGGGCGACGAGGTCGGGGATCACGCCCGCTTTTTCCAGGGAGTTGGGGCCGGGGGGATGCATCTTCCCACAGGCGGCGTATTCGTCCTTCGTCAGGATGACGCGGTTCTCAAGGGCCATTCCGAGGATCCCGTCCCGGGCGGAAAAACGGACGTTCCCTTTCCATTCGAGGGGGAACCCGGCCCCCTCGGTCAAGACAACCTCGTTCGTCCCTTCCACCGGCGAGAAGAATCCCGCCTGCTTGGCGTTGAAGAAGTTCTTCGACGACCGCACCGCGATGCCGGGGATGGAACTCTGCGGCAGCTTCTCGCTCAGCATCCGGACGATGATCGGTATCTGGGCGGCGATCTCCCTTTTACGGGTGAGCTCCTCCCGGGTGGCCTTCAACTCCTGGTTGAGCTCCCGAAATCGTTGCCCCTGATAGTCCTCCTTTCCTTTGTCGATCTCCGGTTCCCGCTTCTTTTTCGGGAATCCTCTCCCGAGCAGAAATCCGGCGATCAAGCCCATGGCCAACGGTATCAGCAGGAGAAGCACATACATCCCGGCAACCTTCCAGGGAGAATTCAGGTAATCATAGCAACCGCTAGACCGCGCCCTGTATACTCAATAACCGATGTGGCAGTCGGTGCAAAGATCCGTCCAGTCGATCTTCTTCCCGTCGATCTTGACGATCCGGACCATCTTGTACTGATTCCCCCCCGGCATCCGGTGCAAGTGGCAGGTGTTGCAGGTAATGTAGCCGTTGTGGAGGGGGAGGGTCTTCGGCTTGCGGAAATACTTCCGGTCCCAGTCCTTGATGTTGGAAGGGTGGTTGATCCCGTGGAGGGATCCGGGTTTGCAGCAGGTTTTCTCGTGGCAGATGTGGCAGGTGTCGTCGATCGTGTCCTTCAGGAGAAAGTAGTGTCCTGCGGCGGCTTCCTCTTCAGTGGGGATCTTTTTATGGCAGCTGTCGCACTGGGGCGGTTCGATGTGGGGATTCAAAACCCCGAACGCGGCTATCGATATGCAGGCGAGGAAGAAGACCGCAAGGAGGCAGGGAACCACGGGACGGGACATCCGTCTCGATCCTTTCCGCCGGCTCCGCGATGCGCCGGCTGCCATTCAATCGTCGAAAACATATTACTCTCACATGTTGGCTTTCCGCAATTCGA
This sequence comes from Deltaproteobacteria bacterium, assembly GCA_016220005.1. Classification (GTDB taxonomy): domain Bacteria; phylum Desulfobacterota; class Deferrimicrobia; order Deferrimicrobiales; family Deferrimicrobiaceae; genus JACRIV01. The sequence continues at coordinate 2,272 of JACRIV010000079.1, read as the reverse complement.
TGCGCCCGAATCGGAAGATGATGCGCTTTTTGAGATGCGCTTCAAAACGCGCTTCAAAATGCTTGACGATGGAAATCACTGGTGATATGTTTTCTCTCTTGACGCGGGGTGGAGCAGCCAGGTAGCTCGTCGGGCTCATAACCCGAAGGTCCCAGGTTCAAATCCTGGCCCCGCTACCAAACAAATCAAGGGGTTACGGGCGACCGTAGCCCCTTTCTCATATAAAATCCCGACATATGCCCAGCGCCGTGCCCACAGGATCCCGCCGACGGCTAGCCCGCGGGCACCGGCGGGTTCAGCCGTCAACTGGGGTGGTGTACACTTTACCGCTGTTGCCGGCTCAGGCAGCCTTCGCAAGTCCGAGTTGCTGCATCAGAGTCGCCATATCGAAGTAATGGCGCATCGATCTTGCTTTTCCGTCTCCGATCTCAATAATCAGACATGCTGGGACCTCTATCGTCTTGCCGGTTGCCGGGAACCGACCCTCGGGCGTCTGCAGCGGCCCACCATGGGTGCCGCGCCATGTCACCTCCAGCACTACGGTGTTGCCGCTGGAAAAGGCATTCTGGAACGTGGCCTTCGAATCGGGGAAAGCCGTGGCCCAACCCTGCCAGACAGTGAGGAGTTGTTCTACGCCGTTCATTTTCCGATGGGTGGCAACCTCATCGTAGAGGACGCCGGGGGACACCGAAGCCCTGACTCCATTCCAGTTCTTATCGCCGTAGGCAAGAATCGATGCCTTGGCTGCGTCGATCACTGATTGCTGCGCCATAATGTCTCCTCTATTTGTCATCAGGACAGACTTGGCCAGGTTGACGAATTGCCGCCATCATAAAATTTAGATTGCCCCGTGGTTGCCCCCGATTCGGCCTGGGGCACCGACGTCAGCATGCGGGCGATCCCGACTCCGGTCCCGCCGTTGTCCCGGGAAAGGATTTTACCGGTCCAGGTCCGGAGAAACTACGCCGCGGGCCGGTACGCGCGGGCGAAGATGGTGCTTGCGAACTCCTCCAGAGTCGTCGGCGTTGTGTTCTCCGGGTTCCGTGCCTGCGTGGGGCGGATTCTCCCCTCGTTGAAGCCGCGCTGCATCTCGATCATCGCGTCGACCGCGCTCCGGGACATCCCCATTCCGGACATCGCCTTGCGCGCCTCCTCTTCCGTTTTCCTTGGGATTCTCCAAATAAGATTCCCCGGGAGGAGGGGAGATCCGCGGTCGAAGATGATCCTTGTCTCCTCGGCGGTGAAACTGTCCAATAATAGGAATCGAACAGATTTCAACCTCTTGGAGGAATTGTATGCGGCGGACGGGGCCGTGAACGACTTCGCGTACCGCGAGGTGCCCAAACTCAGCCGGTCGCTCTTCCGGATGGGGCTTTCCGGCAGCTTCGGTCTCGACCAAGCAGGGTGCCGCGAGGCGTTGGAGCGGATCCAGTATGTGTTCTGGAGCCCGCGGATGAAGGGGCTTACTCTCGCACTCCGCGACGCCCTCGCACGCGACCGGGAGCGGTACGTGGTTTCCGCGGGTCCGCTGTTCGGTTACTTCCCGGGCGCCGTGCGTCGAGCCGCGGAATCCGCGCTGCGAACGTTGGGCGTCGACTACCTCGACGTCTTCCAACTTTACTGGCTCGGAAAGATGTCGGCCTTCACCGGCGCGGTGCAGGAAGAGATGCTGAAGCTCCGCGAGGAGGGGAAGGTCCGCGCGCTGGGGGTATCGATCCACGACCGGCCGCGGGCGGGGAAACTCGCCGAGGCCTCGATCCTCGACCTCCTCATGATCCGCTACAACGCCGCCCATCCGGGAGCGGAGCAGGAGATCTTTCCGCACCTGGCCGACCGCCGTCCCGCGGTGATCGCCTACACCGCCACGGCCTGGCGGCGGCTCCTGCGCGCGCCCCGCGGCTGGAAGGACAGGGTGGCGACGGCGGGCGACTGCTACCGCTTTTGCCTCACGAACCCGCACGTGGACGTGGTCCTCGCCGGGCCTCGCAGCGCAGCCGAATTGCGCGAGAACCTGGCGGCGCTCGACAAGGGGCCGCTTTCCCCCGAGGAGATGGTCTTCATGCGGGCGTTCGGACACGCCGTCCACGGGTAAGAAGAGCCTCCAGCGGTTCCACGCGGGCATCGGCGTTCCGTTAGCCGTAGATTCATGAGACGGCGCCCAATCCCGACCGAATTTCAAGCCAGGTCCTGCTCGGGCGTCAGGCGCTTGCCCGATTCAGCAGTTCGATGGCGGAAGGATCCAGCTCGAGCTCCGTCGCTCTCAGGAGTTCGT